>NZ_MSGP01000509.1 GCF_002078235.1 Streptomyces viridosporus | reverse complement strand
TCCCAGCCCTCGCCCCCGAACGTCAGCCGCCACCCGTTCAGCCAGCCGGTGGCACGCAGCGGCGAGTGCGGAGCACGGCGGGACATCAGCCGCGCGTCGAGGTTGCCGGCGTACGCGGCGTAGAGCGACATGGGGGAAGGGTACGGCAGCCGGGACGGGGGTCACGCCGGTGACGGCGGCGCCACGGGTGGGCCCCCGGACGGTCGCACGGTGAGGTGTGCGGGACAATGGAGTACGTGACTCGGATCGTGATCATCGGTGGCGGACCCGGCGGATACGAAGCGGCGCTGGTCGCCGCGCAGCTCGGCGCGGAGGTGACCGTCGTCGACTGCGACGGTCTGGGCGGGGCGTCGGTGCTGACCGACTGCGTGCCGTCGAAGACCCTGATCGCCACGGCCGAGGTGATGACCACCTTCGACTCCTCCTACGAGGAGCTGGGCATCATCGTCGCCGACGACACCCCGCCCATGGAGCAGGCCGCCCGGGTGGTGGGCGTGGACCTGGGCAAGGTCAACCGGCGGGTGAAGCGGCTCGCCCTGGCCCAGTCGCACGACATCACCGCGTCCGTGACCCGGGCCGGCGCGCGCGTGCTGCGCGGACGCGGGCGCCTGGAGGGCATGCAGGCGCTCGACGGGTCGCGCAAGGTCGTGGTGCGCGCCGCCGACGGGACCGAGGAGACGCTGGTCGCCGACGCGGTGCTCATCGCCACCGGCGGACACCCGCGGGAGCTGCCCGACGCCCGGCCCGACGGCGAGCGGATCCTGAACTGGACCCAGGTGTACGACCTGAACGAGCTCCCCGAGGAACTCATCGTGGTCGGCTCCGGTGTCACGGGCGCCGAGTTCGCCGGCGCCTACCAGGCGCTCGGTTCCAAGGTGACGCTGGTGTCGTCGCGCGACCGGGTGCTGCCGGGCGAGGACCCGGACGCCGCCGCGGTGCTGGAGGACGTCTTCCGCCGGCGCGGCATGAACGTCATGGCGCGTTCGCGCGCGCAGTCCGCGAAGCGGGTCGGGGACCGGGTGGAGGTGACCCTCGCCGACGGGCGGGTGATCACCGGCTCGCACTGTCTGATGGCCGTCGGCGCCATCCCCAACACCGAGGGCATGGGCCTGGAGGAGGCCGGGGTCCGGCTGCGGGACTCCGGGCACATCTGGACCGACAAGGTGTCCCGGACCACGGCCCCGGGCGTGTACGCCGCCGGTGACGTGACCGGTGTGTTCGCGCTGGCCTCGGTGGCCGCCATGCAGGGCCGCATCGCCGTGTACCACTTCCTCGGCGACGCGGTCGCCCCGCTGAACCTGAAGACCGTCTCGTCGAACGTCTTCACCGACCCCGAGATCGCCACCGTCGGGTACACCCAGGCCGACGTGGACGGCGGCAAGATCGACGCCCGGGCCGTGAAGCTGCCGCTGCTGCGCAACCCCCGCGCGAAGATGCAGGGCATCCGCGACGGCTTCGTCAAGATCTTCTGCCGGCCGGGCACCGGCATCGTGGTGGGCGGCGTCGTCGTCGCACCGCGCGCCTCGGAACTCATCCACCCCATCTCGATCGCGGTCGACAACAATCTGACGGTGGAACAGATCGCGAACGCCTTCACGGTCTACCCCTCCCTGTCGGGCTCGATCGCCGAAGTGGCACGCCAGTTGCACACCCGGAAGACGGGCGGCGAGGCCTGACCGGCCGGAAACGGCTCCCACCGCCCGTCGTGAGGTGCCGGCCGTGCGGCCGGCACGAGCGACGGGACCAGGCTCTATACCACTTGGCGTGGTTCCGTGCGAACAACTTCTGCTATTCAGCGCAAACTGCTGAAAGCAGACGGTCGTCGGCGTTACTGTCAGTTTCGTGTTCGCTGCAGAACGTCGCCAATTGATCCTCGAAATGGTGCGAGCGAACGGGGCCGTGTCGCTCCGTGAACTCGCCCGCGTCGTCCAGACCTCCGAAGTGACCGTACGGCGGGACGTGCGCGCGCTGGAGGCAGAAGGACTCCTCGACCGCCGGCACGGCGGTGCGGTACTGCCGGGCGGGTTCACGCGAGAGTCCGGTTTTCCGCAGAAGTCACATCTCGCGACCGCGGAGAAGACCGCCATCGCCGACCTCGCCGCGAACTTCGTGGAGGAGGGCGAGGCCATCGTGGTCGGCGCGGGCACCACCACGCAGGAGCTGGCGCGCCGGCTGGCCCGGGTGCCCGGGCTGACCGTCGTCACCAACTCCCTGCTGGTCGCCCAGGCCCTGGCCCACGCCAACCGGGTGGAAGTCGTGATGACCGGAGGTACGCTCCGCGGCTCGAACTACGCCCTGGTCGGCAGCGGTGCCGAGCAGTCCCTCCAGGGGCTGCGGGTGTCCCGGGCCTTCCTGTCCGGGAGCGGTCTGACCGCCGAGCGGGGGCTCTCCACGTCCAACATGCTGTCGGCGTCGGTCGACCGGGCGCTGGTGCAGGCGGCGTCGGAGGTGGTGGTCCTCGCCGACCACACCAAGCTCGGCACGGACACCATGTTCCAGACCGTGCCCACGGACCTCATCACCCGCCTCGTGACGGACGAGCCGCCCGCCCACGACGACCGCGCGGCCACCGAGCTCCAGGCGCTCGCCGACCAGGGCGTGCAGATCGCCGTCGCCGGGGCGCCGGGGGGGCCGGCGGGCTCGGGGGG
>NZ_MSGP01000508.1 GCF_002078235.1 Streptomyces viridosporus | reverse complement strand
CGCTAGACGTACGTCCTCGACGGCTCCCCGCCCGGTCCGAGCGCCGCGGCGATCGCCTCGCCCAGGAGTTCGGTCTCGTCCTGCGTGAGCGTCGAGACGGTGACGCGGATGCCCGGCGGCGCGCTCATCCGGAAGCGGGCACCGGGGGCCACCGCCCAGCCGGCGTGCAGCAGCCGGGCGACGGCGCCGGTCTCGTCCGGCACGGGCACCCACACGTTCATGCCGCTGCGCCCGTACGCCGCGATCCCGCGCCGGGCGAGCGTCCCGATCAGCGCGTCCCGGCGCCGTCCGTACGCCGCCGCCACGGCCGCCGGGTCCACCGCTCCCTCGGTCCACAGCCCTACCACCGCGCGCTGGACGAGCCTGCTCACCCAGCCGGGTCCGAGGCGCTGCCGTCCGCGCACCCGGTCGAGCGTGACGGCGTCCCCGGTGAGCACCGCGAGCCGCAGGTCGGGGCCGTACGCCTTGGCCGCCGAACGCACGAAGGCCCAGCTGCGGGTGGTGCCCGCGAGGGGGTGCAGCGGGAGGTCGACGATGTGGTGCCCGTGGTCGTCCTCGATCAGCAGCGTCTCCGGGTGGTCGGCCAGCACCGACCGCAGGGCACGCGCGCGGTCGGCGCTCAGCGCGGCGCCGGTCGGGTTCTGCGCGCGGTCGGTGACGATCAGCGCCCGGGCCCCGCCCGCCAGGGCGCGCCGTACGTCGCCGGGGAGCGGCCCCTCGTCGTCGACGCCGACGGGGACGGTGCGCAGCCCGAGCGCCGGGACCAGGTCCAGCACGCTTCCCCACCCGGGGTCCTCCACGGCGACGGCGTCCCCGGGTCTGAGGTGCGCCGCGAGCACCCGCTCCACGGCGTCCAGCGAGCCGGAGGTGACGACGACGGGCCCGTCCGGAACCCCGTCGGCGTCCAGCCCGGCCCGCGCGAGGCGCGCGAGTCCGGGTTCCACCGGGGCGTGCCCGTAGAGCACCGGCTCCCGGTCGCCGAGCCCGGCCGCCGCGGCGAACGCCTCGGCCAGCGGGGGCAGCAGCGCGGGGTCCGGGTTGCCGTCGGACACGTCCCGCACCCCCTCCGGCACCTCCACCCGGATGGCGTCGCGCGCCGTGGTGGCCGGCTTGGGCCGCACCCTGCTCCCCCGGCGGCCCGCGGTCTCGATGACCCCGCGCTCCCGCAGGGTCCGGTACGCGGCCGCGACGGTGTTCGGGTTCACCCCCAGTCGCGTCGCCAACTCCCGCATGGGGGGAAGCAGTTCGCCGGGAAGCAGCTCTCCCTCCCCCACCGCGCGCTCGATGCTCGCGGAAATCTCCGCTGCACGCCGTCCACTGATCCGATACTCTCCTAGCACAAACCCAATTATGCACTAGTACAATGGAGAGCGCCATGCAGGGGACCCCACCGCCGCAGCCGCGGACCGCCGCCGTCTACCCGCCCACCGGGCGCACCGTCCCCACCCGCTCCCCCGGCCGGGCCGCGTACGACAGGGACCTGGTGCACGCGATACTCGACGAGGGCTACGTCTGCCACCTCGGGTTCGTGCGCGACGGCGCCCCGGTGGTGCTGCCCACGCTGTACGCCCGGGTCGGTGAGCGGCTCTACGTGCACGGTTCGACCGGCTCGCGCCCCCTGCGCGCGGCGGGCCGGGCCGACGCCGGTCTCCCGGTCTGCCTGACCGTCACCCACGTCGACGGGCTGGTGCTGGCCCGCTCGGCCTTCCACCACTCGGTCAACTACCGCTCGGTGGTGGTGCACGGCCTCGCGCACGACGTGACCGACCCCGGGGAGAAGCGCCGGGCCCTCGACGCCCTGGTCGACCACGTCGTACCGGGGCGCGCCGCCGACTCCCGCCCGGCCGACAGGAAGGAGCTGGCGGCCACCGCGGTGATCCGCCTCGACCTCGAGGAGGTCTCCGCCAAGCTCCGCACCGGTGGCGTCAACGACGAGCCCGAGGACCTCGCCCTGCCCCACTGGGCCGGCGTCCTCCCGCTGCGCAAGGGGTACGAC
>NZ_MSGP01000507.1 GCF_002078235.1 Streptomyces viridosporus | reverse complement strand
GTCCGCCCGGGGCGCCGGGCGCGGGCCGTCGGGCAGACTGGACGTTTGGCCGTGTAGTGCCCGTGCCGAGCCCGTCGCAGAAAGGCAGCCGCGCGTGAATGGTCCGCTCATCGTCCAGTCCGACAAGACCCTGCTCCTCGAGGTCGACCACGAGCAGGCCGACGACTGCCGTCGCGCCATCGCGCCGTTCGCCGAGCTGGAGCGGGCCCCCGAGCACATCCACACCTACCGGGTGACCCCGCTCGGCCTGTGGAACGCGCGGGCGGCCGGGCACGACGCCGAGCAGGTCGTCGACGCGCTGGTGCAGTACAGCCGCTACCCGGTGCCGCACGCGCTGCTGGTGGACATCGCCGACACGATGGACCGCTACGGCCGGCTCAGCCTGGTCAAGCACCCGGCGCACGGGCTCGTCCTCACCAGCACCGACCGGCCGGTGCTGGAGGAGGTGCTGCGCTCGAAGCGGATCGCCCCGCTCGTCGGCGCCCGGATCGACCCGGACACCGTCGTCGTGCACCCCTCGGAGCGCGGGCAGATCAAGCAGGTGCTGCTGAAGCTGGGCTGGCCCGCCGAGGACCTCGCCGGGTACGTGGACGGCGAGGCGCACCCGATCGAGCTGCGCGAGGACGGCTGGGCGCTCAGGCCGTACCAGAAGCAGGCCGTGGAGAACTTCTGGCACGGCGGCTCCGGTGTGGTCGTCCTCCCCTGCGGCGCGGGCAAGACGCTGGTCGGTGCCGGTTCGATGGCGCAGGCGCAGTCCACCACGCTGATCCTGGTCACCAACACCGTCTCGGCCCGGCAGTGGAAGCACGAGCTGGTGAAGCGGACCTCGCTGACCGAGGACGAGATCGGCGAGTACAGCGGGACGAGGAAGGAGATCCGCCCCGTCACCATCGCCACCTACCAGGTGCTGACGACCCGGCGGAAGGGCGTCTACCCCCACCTGGAGCTGTTCGACTCCCGGGACTGGGGCCTGATCGTCTACGACGAGGTGCACCTGCTGCCCGCCCCCGTCTTCAAGTTCACGGCGGACCTGCAGGCCCGGCGGCGGCTCGGGCTGACCGCGACGCTGGTGCGCGAGGACGGCCGCGAGTCGGACGTGTTCTCGCTGATCGGGCCGAAGCGGTTCGACGCGCCGTGGAAGGAGATCGAGGCGCAGGGCTACATCGCGCCCGCCGACTGCGTGGAGGTCCGGGTCAACCTCACCGACTCCGAGCGGCTGGCGTACGCCACCGCCGAGACGGAGGAGAAGTACCGGTTCTGCGCGACGACCGCGACCAAGCGGAAGGTGACGGAGGCGATCGTCCGGCGCTTCGCCGGGCAGCAGATCCTCGTCATCGGGCAGTACATCGACCAGCTCGACGAGCTGGGCGAGCACCTGGGCGCACCGGTGATCAAGGGCGAGACGTCGAACGCCCAGCGGGAGAAGCTGTTCGAGGCCTTCCGGCAGGGCGAGATCAGCGTGCTGGTGGTGTCCAAGGTCGCGAACTTCTCGGTCGACCTGCCGGAGGCGACGGTGGCCGTCCAGGTGTCGGGCACCTTCGGGTCGCGGCAGGAGGAGGCCCAGCGGCTCGGCCGGGTGCTGCGGCCGAAGGCCGACGGGCACCAGGCCCACTTCTACTCCGTGGTCGCCCGGGACACCATCGACCAGGACTTCGCGGCGCACCGCCAGCGGTTCCTGGCGGAGCAGGGGTACGCGTACCGGATCGTGGACGCGGACGAGATCCTCGCCGGGAGCTGAGTGCGCCCGGCGGGCGTGCGTCGCCCTTCGGGGAGGTGGGGCACCGGCGCCGGGACGCACAGCCGGGGCAGCGGCGACGGGCCGGCCGGACACGCGCGGCACCGACCAGTGCCGGGTCCAGGGCAGCAGCCAGGAGGCGGCGCAGGTGCCCACCGTGAGGAGGCCGCCGGGGGACGGGGTGCCGGGGACGGCGGTCGGGCGGCGCGCACCGACGCCTCGTCGGAGCGCGCCGCCCGAGGGCCGGTCCTCACTTCGGGTCGCGGGCGAAGGCGGCGGTCGACCAGCACCAGCCGAGCACCACCAGCCCCAGGCCCCAGGCCACGGCCAGCCACCCGTGGTGGCCGATCCCACTGCCGAGCAGCAGCCCGCGCAGGGTCTCGACGGCGGGCGTGAACGGCTGGTATTCGGCGACCGGCCGGAACCAGCCCGGCATCCCGTCGACCGGGACGAAGGCGCTGGACAGGAGCGGCAGCAGGATCAGCGGGGTCGCGTTGTTGCTGGCGGCCTCGGCGTTGGGGGCGGCCAGCCCCATGCCGACCGCGATCCAGGTGAGCGCCGTGGCGAACAGGACGAGCAGACCGAAGGCGGCCAGCCACTCCGGTGCCGTGGCGTCCGTCGGGCGGAAGCCGATCGCCACGGCGACCGCGCCCACGACGACCACGCTCAGGACCGACTTCAGCACACTGCCGACCACGTGCCCGATGAGCACCGAGCCCCGGTGGATGGCCATCGTGCGGAAGCGGGACACGATTCCCTCCGTCATGTCCATGGACACGGAGACCGCGGTGCCGATCGCGGTGCTGCCGATGGTCATCAGCAGCAGGCCGGGGACGAGGTAGGCGACGTACGCGGAACGGCCGCCCCCGCCCAGTCCCGCGCTCATCGTGTCGCCGAAGACGTACACGAAGAGCAGCAGCAGCATGATCGGCGTGAGCAGCAGGTTCAGCGTGAGGGACGGGTAGCGCCGCGCGTGCAGGAGGTTGCGGCGCACCATCGTGGACGAGTCGCGCACGGCGAGGGAGAACCGGGTCGGGC
>NZ_MSGP01000506.1 GCF_002078235.1 Streptomyces viridosporus | reverse complement strand
AGATGTGTATACGAGACGGGCGGAAAGGGCGCGGGGCGTGCCGGAACGGCCGCCGTGCCGACGGTCCGCCGGCGGTCCGGGCTACCGCTTCCGCTGGGAGCGCCAGACCAGGAACAGGGCCGAGGCGAGGGCCGCGCCCCGGACCACCCAGGGCCAGGTCTCCGTGACGGCGTCACTCATGTGGCCCTCGGGGACGGGGGCGCCCCAGCGGCCCTCGGTCCTGCCCCAGAGCCAGACGGCGCCGGCCGCGACCGCGAGGCCGGGGAGGACGACGACCGCCCCCTTCACCTCCGCCGGGGTCAGGCGGCGGGAGGCGTAGGCGAGGAGCCAGCCGAGGAGCAGGGCGAACCAGTTGCCGAGCGCGGCGCCCGCGACCAGCAGGCCCGCGGCGAGCAGGAGCAGGGGGTTGTTCCAGCCGCCGGAGGGCAGGCCCGGCAGGCGGCGCCGGGCGGGGGCGTCGTCCTCGGGCGCCACGGCCGTCCCGGGGACACCGGGGTCGCCGGGGCCCTCCGGGTCCTTCGGCGCCTCCTTCACCGGCGGGGGCTTGAGCAGCTCCGGGATCTCGACGCCGCCCACGAAGCCGGGCACCGCGTCGCCGACTCCGAAGGGACCGTCGTCCACCCGCCACCAGTCGGGCTGGGTGGTGCTGTCCCCGAGTTCGTCCGTGCCGGCCCGGTGCGGCGGGGACGGCGCCCCGGAAGGGGCCGGTCCCTGCTTCTCGGCCGGGCGGGGGCGCGGGACCACCCGGCGCAGGACACCCTTCGGACGGCCCCCGGCACCGTCGTGCCCGTCGGCCGGTGCGCGGTCCCGCTGGGCGGGGACGGCGGCGGGCGGCTCGGGGGTGCTCGCGCCGGCGCCGGAGGTGCCGGCGGTACCGGAGGTGCCGTCCGCGGCCGCCGTGACGACCTCGTCCGGACTGCCCAGGCGGGAGATGATGCGGCGGACGGCGGCGGGGGAGTCCACCACCGTCTTCGCGCGGCGCCGGTCGATCTCGTCGCGCAGTCCGGCGACCAGGCGCATGCGGACCGCCGACGGCAGCTGCCGCTGCTGCGCCACGTCGCCGACGCGGCTCAGGTACTCGTAGACGACCTGGTCACTCTCGATACCCACGAAGTCCCCTCGGGGGCGGATGCGTTGGGGCTCCCCGTCGCACGACGGTACCGCCGACCGTACCGTGAGTCCGGCAGGCCGTCCCAACTCCGCGCCCCGCACCGGCGCACCCACCCGCTACCGTGAAGCCGATGAGCACCGAGGAGAAGCCCGCGGCGGCCCCCCGATCCCTCGCGGAGTCCCTCCGGGGACGGGACGACGCCTCCCTGGCCGCGCTCCTGCGCAGCCGGCCGGACCTCATCACGCCCGTGCCCACCGATCTCACCCAGCTCGCCACCCGGGCCGGTACCCGCGCCTCGGTCGTCCGGGCGCTGGAGCGGCTGGACCGGTTCGCGCTGCAGACGGCCCAGGCGCTGGCCGTGGCGGCGGACCCGGCGACGTACGAGGAGCTGCTCGGGCTGCTGGCGGGCGACGACGGCGATCCGGCGGTCGCCGCCGCGCTGCCGCACACCCTGGGCACCCTGCGCGAACAGGCCCTGGTGTGGGGCGGCGACGACCGGCTGCGGCTGGTCCGCACCGCCCGTGAGCTGCTGTCGCCGTCGCCGCAGCACCCCTCGCCCACGGGGCTCGGCCCCTCGGTGCAGGAGGCCGCCTCCGGGATGTCACCGGGGCGGATCCAGGAGATCGTGGCGGCGGCGGGGCTGCCGTCCACGCACGACTCCGTCTCCGCCCTCGCCTCCCTCACCGCCCTGTTCCGCGACCGGACGCGGATGGCCGCGCTGCTCGACGAGGCACCGCACGAGTCCGTGGAGGTGCTGGACCGGCTGGTGTGGGGCCCGCCGTACGGGCAGGTCACCGCCGATCCCGCGCCCCGGCTGCGCTGGCTGCTGGACCGGGGGCTGCTGCTGCCGACGGCGCCCGGGACGGTCGTCCTGCCGCGCGAGGTCGCCCTGCACCTGCGGGGCGGGCGCGTGCACCGCGTGCCGGAGCCGGTGCCGCCGCCCGTCGGGGTCGCCGCCTCCCACCATCCCCAGGTCGTGGACGCGACGGCGGCCGGGCAGGCGTACACGGCGCTGGCGACCGTCGAGGAGCTGCTGAAGGACTGGGACGAGGGCGGTCCGGCGGTGCTGCGGGCCGGTGGGTTGAGCGTGCGGGACCTGAAGCGGACCGCCGTCGCCCTGGACCTGCCCGAGCCGGTGGCCGCGTTCTGGGTGGAACTCGCCCACGCGGCCGGACTGCTGGCCTCCGACGGGGAGGCCGACGAGCGGTACGCGGCGACCCCGGCGTACGACGAGTGGCGCGAGCGGCCCGCCGCCGAGCGCTGGGCGCGGCTGGCGACGGCGTGGCTGGCGGCGACCCGGACGGCCGGGCTGGTGGGCGGGCGGGACGCGAAGGACCGTCCGCTGTCGGCGCTGGGGCCGGGACTGGACCGGTCGGCGGCGCCCGAGGTGCGGCACCGGGTGCTGACGCTGCTGGCCGGGTTGCCGGAGGGGGCCGCACCGGATCCCGGGACGGTATTGGCCCGGCTGCAGTGGGAGCGCCCGCCGCGCGGCGGGCGGGGCGGTCCGGCGGGCTCCCCGGCGGAGGGCGACGGGGACGATCTGCGGTCGCGGCTCGCCCGGTGGACGCTCGACGAGGCCGAGAGGCTGGGGATCACCGGACGCGGTGCCCTGTCCGCGCACGGGCGCGCCCTGCTCGGGGCGCCCGCGCCCCGGCGTCCGGAGGCGGAACCGGAGGGGCCGGGCGACAAGCTGCCCGTCCACCACCGGCCCGCTCCGCCGCCGCCCCCGCTCTCCCCCACCGAGCAGACCGCCGCCGCGGCCGACGCCGCCCGCCTGCTCGCGCCGCTGCTGCCCGAACCGCTGGACCACGTGCTCCTCCAGGCCGACCTGACGGCGGTGGCACCGGGCCCCCTGCGACGGCCGCTCGCCGACCTGCTGGGGGTGCTGGCGGACGTGGAGTCGAAGGGGGGCGCGACCGTCTACCGGTTCACGCCCGGCTCGGTGCGCCGCGCCCTCGACGCCGGGCGGACCGCCGCCGACCTGCACGCCTTCCTCGCCGCGCACTCCCGTACGCCGGTGCCGCAGCCGCTCACGTACCTCATCGACGACGTGGCCCGCCGGCACGGGCAGCTGCGGGTGGGCGCCGCCTCGGCGTACGTGCGCTGCGACGACGACACCCTGCTGGGCGAGATCCTCGCCGACCGGCGGGCCGCCGGGCTGGGG
>NZ_MSGP01000505.1 GCF_002078235.1 Streptomyces viridosporus | reverse complement strand
GCGGATCCGGTTCCGGCCGGATCCGCGCCTGTGGCCGCGTACCGGCTGAAGCCGGTGGAGGCGTTCGGGTAACGTCGAAGAGGTCACCCGTAGTCAGGAGTCCGTCATGAGCGAACAGCTCCCCCCGTCCGACGACGCCGGGGACGAGACCGTGGAGGAGGCGCGGACCGCGAAGGACGCGCGGACCGCCGACGACGTACGGGCGGCCGACGCCGACGCCTGGGCGACCGCCTGCGCGGAGGACCTCGAGGCGGAGAAGGCCCGCCGCCGCGCCCGGTACGGGCCGCCCCGGGGTTCCGTCGGTTCCGCCGCCGAGGAGCTGAAGAAGCTCGTCGACGCGGTCACCGACAAGCTCGACCAGCTCTCCGGCCCGGGCTCCCCGCTGTTCGGCGCGGTCACCGGGCCCACCGCGCAGCAGATGGTGCGGCAGGTCGTGCAGCAGGCCAGGGCCGCCGTGGAACCCGTCATCGAGCGCAACCCGGACGTCTTCGACCACCTCGCCGCCGCCGGCAACGAGCTCCTCGCCGCCTACCGCTCCGCGGTCCAGGACCAGGAGCGCCGCTGGACGGCCCGCGACACCGATCTCCGCGACACCGACCCCCGTGACCTGGAGGAACGCCGCGACCGGGGCGACCGGGGCGACGAATCCGGTCCCGGCGAGCGCATCGACCTGGACTGACACCGGCCGACCCCGGCCCGGCGGGTGCCCCATGACCCCCGCCGGGCCCGTTCACCGTGCGGATGCCGGAAACCCGGAGGCAGGGCCTCGGGTACCGTTGGCGGTAGCGGGGCTCGACCGAAACTGAGGGATTCATGGGACTCACCATCGGCGTCGACATCGGCGGCACGAAGATCGCGGCCGGCGTGGTCGACGAGGAAGGCAACATCCTCTCGACCCACAAGGTGCCGACCCCGGGCACGCCCGAGGGCATCGTGGACTCCATCGCCTCCGCGGTGGAGGGCGCGCGAGCCGGGCACGAGATCGTCGGCGTGGGCATCGGTGCGGCCGGATACGTCAACCGCCAGCGTTCGACGGTGTACTTCGCGCCCAACATCCACTGGCGCAACGAGCCGCTCAAGGAGAAGGTCGAGGCCCGTACGGGTCTCCCGGTCGTCGTGGAGAACGACGCCAACGCCGCGGCCTGGGGCGAGTACAAGTTCGGCGCCGGCAAGGGCCACCGCAACGTCATCTGCATCACCCTCGGCACCGGCCTCGGCGGCGGCGTCATCATCGGCAACAAGCTGCGCCGCGGCCACTTCGGCGTGGCCGCCGAGTTCGGTCACATCCGCATGGTGCCGGACGGCCTGCTCTGCGGCTGCGGCTCCCAGGGCTGCTGGGAGCAGTACGCCTCCGGCCGCGCCCTGGTCCGGTACGCCAAGCAGCGCGCCAACGCCACCCCCGAGAACGCCGAGACGCTGCTCGCCCTCGGCGACGGCACCCCCGACGGCATCGAGGGCAAGCACGTCTCCGTGGCCGCCCGCCAGGGCGACCGGGTGGCCGTCGACTCCTACCGCGAGCTGGCCCGCTGGGTCGGCGCCGGCCTCGCCGACCTGGCCTCCCTCTTCGACCCCTCCGCGTTCATCATCGGCGGCGGCCTCTCCGACGAGGGCGAGCTGGTCCTCGGCCCGATCCGCAAGTCCTACAAGCGCTGGCTGGTGGGCAGCAACTGGCGCCCCGTCGCCGAGGTCCTCGCCGCCCAGCTCGGCAACAAGGCCGGCCTGGTCGGCGCGGCCGACCTGGCCCGGGAGCCCGACCCCGTGATGTGATCCCGCCCCCATGCGCACGGCGGCGCCCGCCCGTTCCCCTCGGGGACGGCGGGCGCCGCCGTTTCCGGGGCGGACGCGCCCGCGCACGGCCCGCCCCCGCTCCGGCCTTCCGTTCCCGTGGCCGGCCTGGCGCGGCACCCCGGCTTCAGGGCATGCGGGGGACTTCCGTGCCCGCCCGGTCCGTCTCGTGCCGTCGTCGGCCCGTACGGCCCTTCCGGCCGGGCGGGTCGGCGTATCTTGATCGACATGGCGACGACTCCGCTGCTGCCCGACTCCCGTACCGAGCCGGACGGATCGGCCGTGATCCGTGTCCTGAGCTACAACATCCGGTCGATGCGGGACGACACGGACGCCCTCGCCCGGGTGATCACCGCCTGCGCCCCCGACCTGGTCCTGCTCCAGGAGGCACCGCGCTTCTTCCGCTGGCGCAAGAAACTGGCCCGGCTGGCCTCCGCGTCCGGGCTGGTGGTCCTCTCCGGGGGCGCCACGGCCGCGGGACCGGCGCTCCTGTGCTCCCTGCGGGCGACCGTCGAGCGCACCGAGGACGTACTGCTGCCGCTCACCCCGGGACTGCACCGGCGCGGCTTCGCCACCGCCGTCGTACGGTTCGGCGGCGCCCGGCTGGGCGTGCTGAGCTGCCACCTGTCGCTGCGGCAGGACGAGCGGTACGAGCAGGGCGGCATGCTCCTGGACCGGCTCGCCGGGATGGGCGTGGAGCACGCGGTCGCCGGCGGCGACCTGAACGACGGTCCGGACGGCCGCACCTTCCGGCGCCTGGCCGGGAACCTGACGGACTGCTGGGCCGCGGCCCCCTGGGGCGGTGAACACACCTGGGGGCCCGCCGACCCGCACCAGCGCATCGACGCGCTGTTCGTCACGGGGGGCGTCGAGGTGCTGGGCTGCGGGGTGCCGCACGGTCAGCCGGGGGTGACCGGGGACGACCTGAGGGCGGCCACGGACCACCTTCCGGTCCTGGCCGCCCTCAGGATTCCGGCCGCCTGATTCCCGGGGCCCTCAGACCACGGCGCCCCGGCCCGGATCGTCGTCGTCCTCGTCGTCCGTGCGCATACGCATCACCAGCGTGGCGAAGCCGCCCAGGAAGCCGCCGATGGAGAGCGTGGTCAGCCACCAGGTCATCTCCCAGCCGAACAGCACCGCCAGCAGGAGCAGCAGCGGACCGCCCAGCACCCCGAGCCAGGCGAACTTGGCGGTGACGTCGGTCTCCGGCAGCGGCGGCGGCTCCGGCGGTACGAAGTGGCCCTCGTCGCTCTCGCCGAGGTCCTCCTCGGAGGGCTCGGCCAGGCTGTAGTCGCGGGGGCCGACACCGGGGGCGAAGGACACGGAGCCGCCCAGCGGCTTGGCGGGCCCGGCCGGTTCAGCCGGTTCAGCCGGTTCGACCGGTTCGTCCTTGGGTCTCCGCGGCGCCTCGGTCTCCGTCCGCCCGTCGTTGGTCCCGGCCTCCAGCAGCGCCAGGTCCTCGATCGACTTGAAGGGCTTGGCCCCCGGCGGGTCCGGCGGCTCCTCGCCGTACCCGGCGACGATCGCCGCCCACGCGGCGTCCTCGTCGAAGGGGGCGTCCTTCTCGAGGTCCTTCCCCAGGCCCTTCTCGACGCTCTTCTCCTCCGGCTCGCGGCTCTCGCGGCCTTCGCGGTCCTCGCGGTCCGAGTCGTGCTCAGCCACCTGCGGTCGTCCCTTCCTTGCCGAGACCGGGCTCCTTGACGGCGCCGGGCGCGAGCCGGCCGATGAACGCGGTGCTCTCCTGGAAGATCAGCTCCGCGTCGTGGTCCAACGTCGCCACGTGGTAGCTCTGTTCCAGCAGGACCTCCGTCACGTCCACCGACGAGACCCGGCCGAGGATGCGGGCCGAGTCCGCGGGCGGCACCACGTGGTCCTGCGGGCTGCGCAGCAGCAGCAGCGGCTGGGTGACCTGGGGCAGCTCGCCGTCGAGGAGGCGCAGGAACGTCCGCAGGGAGTGCGCCGCGTGCAGCGGAACCCGGTCGTACCCCAGCTCCGTCACCGAGGGCTTCGCGATGTCGCTCGCGATCCCCTTCGTCGCCGGGACGAGATGCCGGAGCACCGGAAGGGCGTGCGCGGTCACCCCGTGCACCTTGTTCGCCGGGTTGACGACCACGACCCCGCTCACCGCGTCGCCGTGCCGTGCGGCCAGCCGCAGGGCGAGCGCGCCGCCCATCGACAGACCGGCCACGAACACCCGGGAGCAGCGGTCCCGCAGCAGTCGCAGCTCGTGGTCCACCTCCGCGTACCAGTCCTGCCATCCGGTGGCCCGGAGGTCCTCCCAGCGCGTGCCGTGTCCGGGCAGCAGCGGCAGCGAGACGGTCAGGCCGTGTCCGGCGAGGTGCTCCGCCCAGGGGCGCAGCGACTGCGGTGAACCGGTGAAGCCGTGGCAGAGGAGGACGGCGGTCTCCCCGCCCTCGTGACGGAACGGCTCGGCTCCGGTCAGGAGCGGCACCTTCGGCCTCCTGTTCGTGGGGGTTCGTGAGAAGGGGGCGGGCACGTCATGACGGTCGGGCAGGGACTGCACACGGATCGCAGGACCTTCACCGTACGCGACCGTACTGACACCGACCAGGGCCGTCGGGTCCTTCCGCGGCACTCCGGGATATTGTCTGACCCACACACACAGGAGGCACTCGGTTGTTGTACGGCGCGATGAAGGTCACCATCGGGGGGCCACTGAAGCTCGCCTTCAGGCCCTGGGTGGAGGGCCTGGAGAACGTCCCCGCCGAGGGCCCCGCCATTCTGGCCAGCAACCACCTGTCGTTCTCCGACTCCTTCTTCCTGCCGGCCGTGCTGGACCGCAAGGTCACCTTCATAGCCAAGGCCGAGTACTTCACCACGCCGGGGGTGAAGGGCCGGCTGACGGCCGCCTTCTTCAAGGGCGTGGGCCAGCTCCCGGTGGACCGCTCCGGCACGCGCGGCGCAGGTGAGGCCGCGATCAGAAGCGGCATAGAGGTGCTGGAGCGCGGTGAGCTGTTCGGCATCTACCCGGAGGGCACCCGCTCGCCCGACGGCCGTCTCTACCGGGGCAAGCCCGGCGGCCTCGCCCGCGTGGCGCTGGCCACCGGCGCGCCCGTGATCCCGGTCGCCATGATCGACACGGAGAAGATCCAGCCGCCCGGGAAGATCGTGCCGAAGCTGATGCGGCCGGGCATCCGGATCGGGAAGCCGCTGGACTTCCGCCGCTACGAGGGCATGGACCACGACCGCTTCGTCCTGCGCGCGGTGACCGACGAGGTCATCTACGAGATCATGAAGCTCTCCGGCCAGGAGTACGTCGACATCTACGCGACCGCCATGAAGCGGCAGCTCGCGGAGGAGGCCAAGGCGGAGAAGGAGGCCGAGAAGGCCGAGAGGGAAGCCGGGAAGGAAGCCGAGAGGGCGGCGAAGGCCGCGCTCGCGCGCGAGGAGAGGGAACAGGCCGAGAAGCTGAGGGCCGCCATGGAGCGGGCCGAGCGGGAACAGGCCGAGCGGGACCGGGCCGAACAACGGCGTTCCGACCCCTAGCCGGGCCCGGAACGGAGACGGGGGGACACGTGCCGGGACGCGAGAAGGTCATGAGGATGTCGGTCGAGCTGCCGCTGTGGCGCGCGCTCGCCGGCTACCGGGTGCTCACCATGGTGTACGCGGTCGGTCTGTTCGTCTCCGCCCACGAGGAGTTCACCCGGCCCTGGCTCGCCGTCGCCTACTTCACCCTCCTCCTCGTGTGGACCCTGGCCACGCTGCCCAAGGTCGCGAACGCCGCCGCCTGCACCAAGGGCTTCCTCACCGCCGACCTCACCATCGCGCTCACCGGCATCCTGCTCACCCCCGTCGCCGACGCGCACGAACGCGTCCAGGCGGGCGGCCCGACCCTGCCGTCCATCTGGACCGCCGGCTCGGTGCTGGCGTTCGCCGTCAAGGGCGGCTGGCGCTGGGCGGCCCTCGCCTCCACCCTCGTCGCCGCGGCCAACCTGGTCGAACGCGGCAGCCCCGCCCGCGACACCGTGCACAACGTGATCCTCGTCTGGGTCGCCTCCATCGCCATCGGCTACGTCGTCGAGGTCGCCCGCGCCTCCGAGCGCACCCTCGCCCGCGCCCTGGAGATCGAGGCCGCCACCAGGGAGCGGGAGCGGCTCGCGCGGGACATCCACGACGGCGTGCTCCAGGTGCTCGCGATGGTGCAGCGGCGCGGCGCCGTGATCGGCGGCGAGGCGGCCGAGCTGGGCCGGCTGGCCGGGGAGCAGGAGGTCGCCCTGCGCACGCTGGTCTCCGGCGGACTCGTGCCGGTCCCCCGCGCGTCGCGGGACGCCGCCGAGGGCACCGCCGTACGGACCGCCGACGAGGGCGGGGAACCGGACGGGGACGGTGGCCCGGTCGATCTGCGCGCGCTGCTCGCCCCCTACGCGGGCGCCCGGGTCAGCCTCGCCGAACCCGGGGCGCCGGTGCGGCTCGCGCCGGCCGCCGCGCGGGAGGTGGCCGCGGCCGTCGGCGCCGCCCTGGACAACGTCCGCCTCCACGCCGGGGAGCAGGCCCGCGCGTGGATCCTGGTCGAGGACGAACCGGACGAGGTGATCGTCACCGTCCGCGACGACGGACCCGGCATCCCCGAGGGCCGGCTCGCCCAGGCCGAGGGCGAGGGCCGGCTCGGCGTGGCCCTGTCCATCCGGGGCCGGCTGCGCGACCTCGGCGGCGGGGCCGAACTGGTCTCGGTGCCGGGACAGGGCACCGAGGTCGAGCTGAAGGTGCCGAAGGCAGGCAACGACGGGACGGACGGCCGGGGGGACGCCCGGGGGAAGGCGGAGCGACGATGACGGACACCGCAGCCGAACGGGAGGCCGGCCGGGGCCCGGTCCGGGTGATGGTGGTCGACGACCACCCCATGTGGCGCGACGCCGTCGCCCGCGACCTGTCCGAGTCCGGTTTCGAGGTGGTCGCCACCGCGGGGGACGGCGACCAGGCGGTGCGCCGCGCCAAGGCCGCCGCCCCGGACGTGCTCGTCCTCGACCTGAACCTGCCGGGCAAGCCCGGCGTCCGGGTCTGCAAGGAGGTCGTCGCCGCGAACCCCGCCCTGCGCGTCCTGGTGCTGTCGGCCAGCGGCGAGCACGCCGACGTGCTGGAGGCGGTGAAGTCGGGCGCGACCGGCTACCTGCT
>NZ_MSGP01000504.1 GCF_002078235.1 Streptomyces viridosporus | reverse complement strand
TCTCACCCGGGCCTGAGCCGTTCCACGGGCCGGACCGGCCGCCCGCGCCCCTCCGCGCGCCCGCTCCGGCCGGCGCCGGGACGGAGGGAACGCCGTTCGCGCGTGCCGGTACTCCGTACGGATGCCGTGCGGGCGTATTACGGGCGTCCTGCGGGCGGGGAGGGGAGCGGGTGCGGCCCGGCACCGCACGGGTCCTCGTCGTGGGCGCCGCGGCATCGTGAGCGTCGCGGCCCTCGGCGAGGGGAGGGCCGAACGGGTGCTCGCACAGGTGATCGAACGCGCCGTCGCCGACTCCCCCGCTCGATGCCCGGACATCCGAGCGGCGGGCCGCCGGTCGCCGCGGGAGGAGGGACCCCCCGGCTCCCGTGTGCGCCCTCCGCGCGTCGGCGTGTCGATCGGCCGGGCGCGGCAGGACCCCCGCGGACGTACCGAGACCGCCGGCGGAGAGCCGCACGGCGGCCCGGCCGCCGGGGAGGGGGGTGACCCCGGCCGGACGCCGGGGCCGGACGGGAGGGCCGGGCGCGCGTCAGAAGCTGATGGAGTTGATCGTCTCGGCTATCGAGTTCAGGAACCGCTGGATGTCGTCGGCCATGCCGGTCGAGGCGAGGAAGAAGCCGAAGAGGATCGCGACGATCGCGGGCCCGGGCTTGATGGATCCCCCTCTCAGCAGCACTACCAGGATGATCGCCAACAGCAGCACCACGGACAGTGAAATGGCCACAACTGATCACACCCTCGGTCGGTTCCGCTCTCCCGGCCCGGGCGACGCATCCCCGCGCACCCCGCCAGAACCATCGTGCCACCAACACGGCCCCCCTATGCGGCCGGTGACGCACCGTTCGACCCGCGGTGGCCGGGCCCCGTGCGCGCGTCCGCCCTCCCCGGCCGACGGCGCCGTGTCGCACGGCAATTCGAGGGAACGCCCGCACCGGGAATACGACCGGATCGTTTCCGCATCCACACAAAGCGTTCGCAGCCAATTCGAATTGCCGCCGAGACCGTCTCGATATCCCCGCGGGGAAGGCACGAAGGGGCACGAAGCTGGCATTCCGTCGGAGTCACCTGCCGGCCTCATGCGCCCTTTATTCGGGAATAATCATGACAAGGGGGGCGCATGCCCCCACAAAACCCGTATCCATAAGGTGTGTTGACCATCACGCCCGCAGCGCTGCCGACTTTCCTGATTCCGGGGTACCCGGACCGAATAACCAGGAACGACATCGGTCGTTTTACGAATACCCACGGACAACGCTAGGGTGCCTCAGATGTTCCACGCTGCCTCGTCCCCCGCAAGCGCAGCGAGTTCACCGATCTTCTCCTCCGGTTCCCGGCGGGAGGGTCCGTGACGAACTCGCAGCGACCGTACGGCAACCGCAGAACTCCGCCCCCCGCCACGCAGTCGCCGGCGTCCGGAGTGCCGGGTCCGCCCGCGGAGAACCGGCAGGGCGACCGGCCGGCCCCCTCCGGCAAGCAGCGTGACGCGTTCTTCGACAACGCCAAGTACCTGGCGATCGTGCTGGTGGCCGTCGGTCACGCCTGGGAGCCGCTCAAGGGCGACAGCCGGACCCTCGAAGCCGCGTACATGGTCGTGTACGCGTTCCACATGCCGGCCTTCATCATCATCTCCGGCTTCTTCTCGCGCAGTTTCGACATGCGTCCCGACCGGCTGCAGCGGCTGATCACCGGCGTCGCCGTCCCGTACATCGTCTTCGAGACCGCCTATCCCCTCTTCAAGCGGTTCGTCGACAACGACCCGCAGCAGGAGATCAGCCTCCTCGACCCCTGGTACCTCACCTGGTTCCTGGTCGCGCTGTTCGTGTGGCGGCTGACCACGCCGATCTGGAGGACGGTGCGGCACCCGCTGCCGCTGGCGCTCGGCATCGCCATGCTGGCCAGCGTCAGCCCGGACATCGGCGACGACCTGGACCTGCAGCGCGTCCTGCAGTTCCTGCCGTTCTTCGTGCTCGGTCTGTGCCTGCGGCCCGAGCACTTCCACCGGGTGCGCCGCCGGTCGGTACGGATCCTCTCGGTTCCGGTGTTCGCGGCGGCGCTGGCCGTCGGCTGGTGGGCGGCGCCGCGGATGAACACCGCGTGGTTCTACCACCGCGACGCCGCGCAGGAGCTGGGCGAGCCGTGGTGGGTCGGCCCGGTCATGGTGCTCGTCCTGTTCGGCTGCTCGCTGCTGCTGACCGCCTGCTTCTTCGCCTGGGTGCCGCGCCGCCACCTGTGGTTCACCGCCCTCGGCGCGGGCACGCTCTACGGCTACCTGCTGCACGGCTTCGTGGTGAAGGCCGGCGACTACCGGGGCTGGTTCGAGCACTCGGCGCTGCACGGTCCGCTCGGCTGGATCGCCGTGACCGTCCTCGCGGCCGCCATGGTGACGCTGCTGTGCACCAAGCCGGTGCGGCGGGTCTTCCGGTGCGTGATGGAGCCGAGGATGCGGTGGGCGTTCAAGCGGGACACCGCCGAACCGGCCCGCGGGGGCGAGCTGCGGGAGAAGCGGGAGACCCGCGAGAAGGTGTCCGCCTAGTCCCCTGGTCCCCCAGGTCTCCTAGCCCCTCAGCCTTTCAGACCGTCAGTCCGTCAGTCCCTCCGTTCCCCGCCACGAGACCGAGGAGTGCGCGCATCCGCGCGTACTTCTCGGTCAGTCGTGTGCGGGTCGCCCCGTCCAGCACGGCGAGACGGGCGGGGTCGGCGTTGTGCGCCAGGTCCGCCTCCTTCACCAGCAGCGCGCCGGGGGTGGCGAGGATGCGGGCCGCGTACGCCTCGGTCGGCTCCCCGGGCCGTTGGGTGACCGCGCGGACGATGTCCCTGGTCCGCGCGGTCAGCGCGGCCTCCTCGAGCCACCGGTCCGGCAGCCTGCCGTCCTCGACGGCGTCGTGCAGCCAGGCGGCCGCGATCTGCTCGTCGTCGCCGCCGCGCCGCCGTACGCCCTCGGCGACGGCCTGCAGGTGCTCGGCGTAGGGCCGGCCCGCCTTGTCGGTCTGGCCGGCGTGCGCGGCGCGGGCGACGGCCTCGGCCTCGGCCGGGGTCAGCGGGGTGCGCGGTGTCTCGGTCGTCACGCGTCCAGTGTCCCCCGCCCGGCCGGAGAGGGGGCGCGGTTCAGCGGGACGCGGCCGCCGTGGGGCCCTCGCGGCAGATCAGCAGCAGGGCGCGGTCGTCGTTGACGTCCTTGGCCACCGCCTCGATGAGGTGCCAGGCGGCCCCGTGGAAGCCGCCGGCGACGTAGCGGTCGGCCTCGCCGGTGAGCCGGTCGATGCCCTCGACGATGTCCCGGTCGGAGGTCTCCACCAGGCCGTCCGTGAACAGCATCAGCACGTCTCCGGGGCGCAACGTGCCCTTCACCGGGTCGAACTGGGCACCGTCGTACACGCCCAGCAGCGGGCCGTCGGCCGCCTTCTCCTCCCAGCGGCCGCTGCCCGCGCTGAGCTGGAGGCCCGGCGGATGGCCCGCGGAGTACAGCTCGTAGTCGCCGGAGTCGAGGTCGAGGACCAGGTGGATGGAGGTGGCGAAGCCCTCGTCCCAGTCCTGGCGGAGCAGGTAGCCGTTGGCGGCCGGGAGGAAGGCGTGCGGGGGGAGGCTGCCGAGGAGGCCGCCGAAGGCGCCCGACAGCAGCAGGGCGCGCGAGCCGGCGTCCATGCCCTTGCCGGACACGTCCGTCAGCACGACCTCCAGGGTGCGCCCGCCGTTCGTCCGGGCCGCGACCACGAAGTCGCCCGAGAACGACTGCCCGCCCGCCGGGCGCAGGGCCATCTCCCGGTGCCAGCCGTCCGGCAGCTGCGGCAGCTTGCTCTGCACCCGGATGCGTTCGCGCAGGTCGAACAGCATGGTGCCGCCGCGCCGCCAGGGCACGCCCACCCGGCTGCGGAACTGGGCGACGAGCAGCCCGAAGAAACCGCAGGCCGCGACGGTGAGGACCACGCCCGGGGTGACCCGGGCCGCGCCCTCGGTGTAGGGGCCGAGCTTCACCGACTCCACGATCAGCGCGGTCGCCGCCGCCGCGTACAGGCCGAGCAGGCTCGCCGGGCGCAGCAGCAGGCCGCCCGCGACGATCGGGACGACCAGGGCGGCCGGCGCGCACCACACGGAGTTGGCGAGCGTCCCGGCCGTGATCAGCGGGATGGTCAGGAGCAGTCCGGCGAGCGCGACCCAGTCCGAGCCGTCCCCGCGGAAGTAGTCGACGGCGGCCCGGCGCATGCCGACGCGGGCCCGGTGCCACTGCTTCTTCCACCGGGCCGTGAACGTATCGGCCTCCGCGCGCCGCTCTCGTCCTGCTGCCATCAGTTCGGGACCCTATCCATCGGACCGGCCGCTTGGCACGGGAGGTCCTGGTTGTCCCCCGTCCGGGGACCGACTTCACAGTGAACTTCACCGGACGCCGTCATGGGGCCGCCCGGGAGAAATTCCTTCGCTCGTCCTGTCCTGCCCTGGTAGGCATGGATCATGGCGAACGAGCGCGCGCGTGAAGCGAGTGGGACGAGTGATGTGACCGACGGCTCAGCGGACCTCGAACCCGTGCTGCGGAACCTGGCCCCGGACGAATGGGACAAGTGGTACGAGACGCTGCTCCGTGCCTTCGGCGGGGTCCAGGAGGCGCCCGAGGAGCGGGAGCTGTGGAACTCGCTGACCGAGTTCGGCCGGTTCCTGGCCGCCTGGGACGGCGACGCGTGCGTGGGGACGGCGGGCGCGTTCTCGTTCCGGCTGACCGTGCCCGGGGGCGCGTCCGTGCCCGCCGCGGGCGTCACGGGGGTGAGCGTGGCCGCCACGCACCGGCGGCGCGGGGTGCTGACGTCGCTGATGCGGCGGCAGTTGGACGACGTGCGGTCCTGGGGCGAGCCGCTGGCGGTGCTCACCGCGTCCGAACCGGCGATCTACGGCCGGTTCGGGTACGGGACGGCCTCGTTCCAGACGGACGCCGAGATCGACACGGAGCGGGCGGGACTGTCGGTCCCGGCCGGCACCGACGCCGTGCGGCTGCGGTACGCGACGCCGGCCGACGTGCTCGACGCCTGCGAGGCGGTCTACGCCCGGCTGGTGGCCCGGCGGCCGGGGATGCTCGCCCGCCGGCCCGGCTGGGAGCGGCTGGGCGTGCTCGACCCGGAGAGCGAGCGGGACGGGGGGTCGCCGCTGCAGTGCGTCGTCGCCGAGCGGGACGGCGAGACGGTCGGGTACGCGCGGTTCCGCGTGAAGCCGGGCTGGGGACCGGCCGGGCCCGAGGGCACGGTGGTCCTGAGCTCGCTGGACGCGCTGGACCCGGCGGCGGACGCGGCGCTGTGGCGGTTCCTGTTCTCCATCGACCTGACGTCGACGCTGGTGGCGCGGGGGCGGCCGGTCGACGAGGGCTGGCAGCACATGGTGGCGGACCTCCGGCGGTGCCGGCCGGTCCTGCGGGACGCGCTGCACGTACGGCTGGTCGACGTCGGGGAGGCCCTCGGGGTGCGGACGTACCAGGCGCCGGTGGACGTGGTGTTCGAGGTGGAGGACGCGTTCTGCCCCTGGAACGCGGGGCGTTGGCGGCTGAGCGGGGACGCGAAGGGGGCGTCCTGCGAGCGCACCGAGGACGCGGCGGGCCTCGCCCTGTCCATACGGGAGTTGGGCGCCGCGTATCTCGGCGGGGTGAGCCTCGCGGCGCTGGCCGCGGCCGGCCGGGTGCGCGAGGTGCGGCGGGGGGCGCTGGCGGAGGCGTCCCTGGCGTTCGGCAGCGGTGGCGCGGCGCCGTGGCTGCCGCACGGCTTCTGAGGGCCGTGCGGTGACCTGACCTCAGGTGTCCTGGCAGGTGGGGCACCAGAAGAGGTTGCGGGCGGCGAGATCGGCGGTGCGGATCTCGCCGCCGCAGACGTGGCAGGGCAGAAGGGCCCTGCGGTACACGTACACCTCTCCGCCGTGGTCGTCCACGCGCGGCGGGCGGCCCATCGCCTCGGGGGTGTGTTCCGGGCGGACGGTGTCGATGCGGTTGGTGCGGACGCCCTCGCGCATGAGGGCGACCAGGTCGGTCCAGATCGCGTCCCACTCGGCCGGGGTGATGTCCCGGCCCGCGCGGTACGGGTCGATCCGGTGCCGGAAGAGGACCTCGGCGCGGTAGACGTTGCCCACGCCGGCGATGACCTTCTGGTCCATGAGGAGGGCGGCGATCGTCGTACGGCTGCGGCCGATCCTGCGGTACGCGGCGGCCGGGTCCGCGTCCGGGCGCAGGGGATCGGGGCNNGGTGTCCGTGGGCGGCGGCGCGGGGGCCGGGCCGAAGGTGACCTTGCCGAAGAGGCCGAGGTGGATGTGGACCCACTCGGTGTGTTCCGGGTGCTCCGGGCCCGGGTCGCCGAAGCCGAGGAAGAGGTGCTTGCCGTGGGCGTCGGTGGTGTGCAGGGGCGTGCGGTCGAGGAGGGTGGCGGCGTCGGCGAACTTGCCCTGGGGGCTGGTGACGCGCAGGGGCGCGCGGTGCGCGAAGGCGGCGGCGTAGTCCTCGGCCAGCCGGTGAATGGTGTGTCCCTCGGGCACGGGCTCCCCTCTCCTGCCTGGTCCCCCTCCTTCGTGTCCCGCGCGTCCCGCACGTCCCGCGCGCACGGGCACGCCGGTCGCCGCCCCCACCGCGGGGCCTTCCGGTTCTCGGCGGGGGCCGGTGTGCGTACCGGTTACTGCTGGGGGTGGTGGGGC
>NZ_MSGP01000503.1 GCF_002078235.1 Streptomyces viridosporus | reverse complement strand
GGTCCCGGCCGGGACCGCACCGGACCGGGCCGAGACGGCCGTCCCCACCAACCTCACCCTGCTGCTGATCGAGGACGACCCCGGCGGCTCGCCGATCGTGCCGGACCTGCTCGACCAGGCCGGCAAGCCGATCCGCGTCCGCACCGCCCGCAACCTCACCGAGGCCGAGCGGCTGCTCACCGACGACGTCCACTGCATCCTGCTGGACCTGGCGCTGCCCGCGCCCGGCCGGGCGGGCGGCGACGACGACGAGCTCGCCGTGCTCAAGCACGTGCTGGAGCTGGCGCCCCGGCACGCCGTCCTCGCGCTCACCTCGGCCGACGACACCGAGCGCGGCGCGGAGGCGGTACGGGTGGGCGCCCAGGACTACCTCGTCCGCGACGAACTGGACGGCCGGCTGCTGAGCCGGGCGATCCGCTACGCGGTGGAGCGCAAGCGTTCCGACTCCGCCGAGCGGCGGCTCGCCGAGGGCCGGCTCCGCGCCCAGGAGAACGCCCGGCTGGAACGCGGGCTGCTGCCGACCCCGCTGCTGGAGGGCTCCCCGCTCCGCTTCGCCGCCCGCTACCGCCCCGGCCGCTCGCGCGCCCTGCTCGGCGGCGACTTCTACGACGTCGTCCGCACCCCGGACGGCACCGTGCACGCCATGATCGGCGACGTCTGCGGCCACGGCCCGGACGAGGCCGCCCTCGGCGTCGAGCTGCGCATCGCCTGGCGTGCGCTGACCCTGGCGGGGCTGTGCGGCGACGAGCTGCTGGGCACGCTCCAGCAGGTGCTGGAGCACGAACGCGCGGACGACGAGATCTTCGCGACCCTGTGCACGGTCGACATCGCCCCGGACGGCTGCCGGGCCGGCCTGTGCCTGGCCGGCCACCCCTCGCCGCTGCTCGTCCGCCCGGGCCTGCCCGCGCGGCTGCTGCCCTACGACGACAACGGCCCGGCCCTCGGTCTGCTGTCCGGCGCCCGCTGGCCGCGGATGCAGGTGGAGCTGGGCGCCGAGTGGAGCCTGATGCTCTACACCGACGGTCTGATCGAGGGCCGGGTCGGGGACAGCGGGGAGCGGCTCGGCCAGGACGGCATGGTGGACATGGTCCGCCGACAGCTCACCGCGGGGCTGCACGGCGAGGAACTGCTGCAGGCGGCGGTCAGCGAGGTCCGCGACCTCAACGGCGGCGAGCTGACGGACGACGTGGCGGTCCTGCTGCTGGACCGCGCACCGTAGCCCGGCCGGCCGGTGCCGGCCGGCGGCTGCTTCCTACCGGCCGCCGTTCCACGGGCCGTACGGACCGTCGCTGCTGGAGCCCCTGCGGCTGCGCCCGCCACCGGGGAGGCCGCGCAGGGCGGGCCGGACGTCGACCATGTACACGATGGTCGCGATCAGTCCGATGATCGGCAGGAACGACAGGATGTCGAAGATCAGGTTCACCACGAAGGCGAGCCCCAGGATGATCAGCCAGAACGGTTTGGTCTTCTTGTCCGCCGCGCGGTAGGCGTCCTCACGGCGCGTGGCGGCGTCGATCAGCGCGAAACCGCTGAAAAGGATCAGGGCCATGCTCAGCAGCCACATCAACCCCGCGAATCCCTGCATCAGCACTACGTCCACCACCCGACTCGGCTCGTCCCTACGCCGCAACCGTACCCGCAACCGCCGGTCGGCTATCCGGACAACGGGCCGGGCACCGCGAGAGTGCCCGGCCCGTTCCGCCGACCGGTCCCGTCCCGCCGCTTACTTGGCGGGCGGGGGCGTCTTCTTGGTCGTGGCCTTGCGCTGCGCCGGGGCCTTCTTGGCGGCGGCGGGCTTCCTCACCGCCGCGGGGCCGGCCCCGGCGGACCCGGTCCCCGCGGTCCCGGGGGTCGCGACGGGCTTGGCGTCCCCGGCCGCGGCCGGTTCGGGCCGGGACACGGGCTTCGGTTCGGCGGACGGCTCCACGGCCACGGCGATGTCCTCGATGCCCTCGGCGGCCTCGCCGCGCCAGGTCCGCACGGCCTGCTCGCCGTGCTCGGCGACCTTCTCGTAGGTCTCCCGGGCCTTGACCGCGTACTCGGCGGCGACGCCGACCCCGCGCAGCGCGAGGTCCTGGGCGGTCTCACCGAGCTTCTTCAGGTCGGTGTCGAGGGAGCCGAAGAACTCGCCGACCTTGGCCTGCAGGGTCTCCTGCGTCTCCCGGACCCGGTGGGTCGCCTTCTCCTGGACGGCCTTGGGGTCGGTGTTGCGCACGGCCTCGATGCGGGCCGGGGCCTCGGTGCGCAGCTGGTCCACCAGGACCGGCACCTTCCTGGCCTGCTGCAGGGCCAGGTCGGCGGTGCCGGCCGCGAAGTAGAGCGGGGTCGGGTTGCGAAGGGTCTTGCGCAGGTCGTCGGTGATGGCCATGGTGATGGTCCTCCCGGATTCTGTTTCGGCTGAGGGTTCGTGTGGTCCGCGGCGGGCGGCCGGTGCCCTGGTCCGGCTCAACCGGCCGTCTGCTGCGGATCGGTGTCGCTTCCGCCGGTCGTGCGGGGACGGCGCCCGGCGGACGTGCCGCTCCTGCTGGTGGAGCCACGGCGTCCGGCGGAGGCGCCGCCGCCGGCCGTACGGCTCCGGCGTATCGCCGCGCCGCCGTCCGGGACGTCCTGGACGTCCTCCGCACGGTCGCTCCCGTCGGCGCCGTCGGCCGCCTCGGCCGCGTCGACCGTCCCGGTCGTCGCCTTCCCGTCCTCGGCTCCGCCGAATCCGTTCTCCTTGCGGAAGGACTCGTAGATCTGGAGCAGCACCTGCTTCTGACGCTCGGTCAGCGTGGGGTCGGCGAGGAGGGCGGCCCGCGTCTCGACCTCGTCCCGGTCCCGCTCGGCGTCGAGGATCCCGGCCCGGACGTACAGCGTCTCGGCGGAGATCCGCAGCGCCTTGGCGACCTGCTGCAGCACCTCCGCGCTCGGCTTGCGCAGTCCGCGCTCGATCTGGCTGAGGTACGGATTGGACACCCCGGCGGCATCGGCGAGCTGCCGCAGCGACAACTGCGCGTTGCGCCGCTGCTCGCGCAGGTACTCACCGAGATTGCCGACGTTGAGCGATGCCATGCCTCCACCTTGCCCCACCCTGCTAACTATTGCAAGCATCCGCTTGCAGAAGTGTGCCACCGGGTGCTCCGGGCGGGCGGCGGACCGGGTCCCGCGGCCTCGCCCCGGCGGAAAACCAGCGGGACGCGCCCACGGCATGGGACAACATGGGGCATGCGATCGGACGAGTGGTACCTCACCGAAGACGTCGACGACTTCCTCGCCCGGGCCGGGGACTTCCTGCGTTCGCGGCCCGGCCCGCACGTCATGCAGCTGACCTGGGCCGAGAGGGTGCGAGCGCGGGGGGCGGAGGCGTTCGGCACCGAGGCCCCCGTCTTCGGCGCGCTGGAGCGGGCGGGCGAGGTCCACGCCGCCTTCCACCGCCTCCCGCACCGTGGTCTCGGCCCTTCCCCGCTCACGCCCGAGCAGGCCGACTCCCTCGCCGCCCACCTGGCCGCCCTCGGGCACTCCCTCCCCTCCGTCGGCGCGGACCACGGCACGGCCACCGCCTTCGCCGAGGCCTGGCAGCGGCACACCGGGGCGACGCCGAGACTCCGCGACCTACGGCTCCGCCTGTACCGCCTGGGCACGCTCACCCCACCGGAGCCGCCGCCGGCGGGCCGGGGCCGCGTCCTGGGCGAGCAGGACCTCGACCACGTCATGTTCTGGTGCGGCGAATTCGCCAAGGCCGTCGGGGAGGACGTCGTCATCGACGCCGACACGTGGGCCGACACCCGCTTCGCCGACAAGCGCTACACGCTCTGGGAGACCCCGGACGGCACCCCCGTCTCCCTCGCGGGCATGAACCCGTTGATCGGCGGCCAGGTCCAGGTGGACGTCGTCTACACCCCGGCCCACCTGCGCGGGCGCGGCTACGCGGGTGCCGTGACGGCGGAGGTGAGCCGGGCCGCGCTGGCCGCGGGCGCGAGGGACGTCGTGCTGTTCGCGGACCTGTCCAACCCCACCAGCAACGCCCTCTACCAGCGCCTCGGCTACCGCACGCTCACCGACTGGGCCGTGTACGACTTCGCACCCGCCGGAGCGGCGAGCGCACGGCCCGACCACCCGGCCCCCTCCACGACAGGACGCCCATGACCGCCACCGATCCCCGGGCCGACCTCCGCCTCTCCCTGCAGTCCGCCCGCGACGCCCTGCTGTGGAAGCTCGAAGGGCTCTCGGAGTACGACGTCCGCCGTCCGCTGACGTCGACCGGCACCAACCTCCTGGGCCTGGTGAAGCACGCGGCCGGCGTGGAACTGGGCTACCTCGGCGAGGTCTTCGGCCGCCCCTCCGGCGAGCCGCTGCCCTGGCTGGAGGACGGTGCCGAACCCCACGCGGACATGTGGGCCACCGCCGAGGAGTCACGCGAGCGGATCGTGGGGCTCTACCGCCGGGCGTGGGCGCACGCGGACGCGACGATCGACGCGCTGCCGCCGGACACGGTCGGCAGGGTGCCGTGGTGGCCCGACGGCGAGGACGAGGTGACGCTGCACCGGGCCGTGGTGCGCGTGCTCGCGGACACCCAGCGGCACGCCGGACACGCCGACATCCTCCGGGAACTCCTGGACGGCTCCGTGGGGATGCGGAAGGACAACGTCGGCGTGCCGCCGGGCGACCCGGCGTGGTGGGAGGCCCACCGCGACCGGCTGGAGCGCGCGGCGCGGGAAGCCGACCGGAACGCGTGACGCCGGGCGCGCCGAGGGCGGCGCGCCCGGGACCGCGCCGCCCTCACCGGTGCCGCTCCACCTCGACGGTCATCAGCGGCAGCGACCGCCCCACGGCCGCCCCGGACGGCACCAGCCCGACCCGGGTGGCGCCCATGGCCCGGTAGAAGGGCTCGGCGTTCGGGTCGGCCTCGAGGCGCAGCCGTTCCAGGCCCAGGGCGCGGGCGACGGCCAGGGCGTGCTCGAAGAGCAGCCGGCCGACCCCGCCGCCGATGGCCGGCGGATCGACGAACAGCATGCCCAGCTCCCCCTCGGGCGGGCCGCCCTCGACGGTGACGAACCCGACCACCCGCCCCCGGTCCTCGGCCACGGCGGTCCGCCGCCGTACGACCTCCCCGGGCCTCAGGGTCAGCTCCTCCCGGCACCGGTGGAGGAACGCCTCGTCGTATCCCCAGTGCGCCTTCGAACGGAGCGCCAGGCGGCTCAGCGCCTCCGCCTCCTCCGGCCGGGCGGCCCTGATCAGCACGGTGTTCTCCCCTCTCCTCGGCGGTCCGGGGCCGCGGCGGGCCCCGGACCCGCACACCCACTTTTTTGTGCGTACTTGGCAGCGTCCCGGCCCTGCGCGAACCTGGACGCGGCCGGCCGCCGGACACGCGGGGACGGAGGTGACGCGGACGACGGCGGTCGTCAGGGCACCGGCCGGGTGGTCGCGGTCATCCTGTCCAGACGGCGGTGCCCCCAGTCGGCGAGCGGGGCGAGGGCCCCGGCGAGGTCGCGGCCGAACGCGGTCAGGGAGTACTCGGTCTTCGGCGGAAGCACGTCGTGGACCCGCCGGTCCACCAGTCCGTCCGCCTCCATCTCCCGCAGTGCCTGGGTCAGCACCTTCTCGGTGAGGCCGGGCACCCGCCGGCGCAGTTCGGCCGGCCGGTGCGGGCCGGACTCCAGCAGCCACAGCAGTGTGGTCTTCCACTTGCCCTCGATCACGGCGATCGCGGCGGTCACTCCGCAGACGTCCGGGTCCTGGCGCCGGTGCGTCACGCCGCACCCCCTTTCATCGGATTTATCAGCAATCAGCCATCACGTTACGGGAGTCGAATGATGTCCGTGCACACCGACCAGTCCGCCGTCACCCTCCTCGGGCTCGGCCCGATGGGCCGGGCGCTGGCCGGGGCGTTCCTGGCCGCGGGGCTGCGCACCACCGTCTGGAACCGCACGCCCGGCCGGGACGGCGAGCTGGTCGCCCGGGGCGCGGTCCCGGCGCGCTCGCCCGAGGAGGCGGTCGCCGCCTCCCCGCTCACCGTCGTCTGCGTGGTGAACCACGACGCCTCGGACGCCGTGCTGCGCCGGGACGCGGTCACCGCCGCGCTCGATGGCCGCACGGTCGTCAACCTGAGCGCCGACACCCCGGAGCGCGCCCGGGACACGGCCGAGTGGGCCGGGCGGCACGGCGTCCACTACCTGGACGGCGCGATCATGACCCCGACCCCGACCATCGGCACGGACGACGCGGTGTTCCTGCTCAGCGGTCCCGAGGAGCTGTACCGCCGGCACCGGCCGGTGCTGGCGGTACAGCTCCTCGGGAC
>NZ_MSGP01000502.1 GCF_002078235.1 Streptomyces viridosporus | reverse complement strand
GCCGGCGCCCTGCGCGGCGGCGGCGGTCGCGAAGAACCGCACGTTGCGCCGCTTCGGCGTGACCGCGGGGCAGCTGGGCCGGCAGTAGATCCCGGTCGTCTCCACGGCGAAGAAGAACGCCCCGTCGAACCGGGCGTCCCGGCTCCGCACCGCTTCGTACCTGCTGTCCTCGTCCTTCACACCGTCCAGTCTCCACCGGCCGGGGAGCCCGGACCGGCGGAAATCGGACAGGGAGATGAGGGGCGGCGGAGGCGAGGGGCGCTCCCTCTCGGGACCGCCCCCGCCCGGCTACTTCCAGCGCCCGCGCTTGGCCTCCATCGCCGCCCTGCCCTCGGCGCCCTTGCGCTTCCAGTCCTTGCGGATCTCCGCACGGAGCCGCGCGTCGGTCTTGGCGACGATGCGCTGGTTCTCCCGCAGCAGCTTGCGGTAGCTCTCCAGGCGGCGCTGCGGGAGGGCCCCGGTCCCGATGGCGTCGAGGACCGCGCAGCCCGGCTCGCTCTCGTGGGCGCAGTCGTGGAAGCGGCAGCCCTCGGCGAGTTCCTCGATCTCGGAGAACACCTGGCCCACGCCGGTGCCGGCGTCCCACAGGCCGACGCCCCGCAGGCCGGGCGTGTCGATGAGGACTCCCCCGCCGGGCAGCGCCAGCAGGTTGCGGGTGGTCGTGGTGTGCCGGCCCTTGCCGTCGACGTCCCGGACGGCCCGCACGTCCATCACGTCCTCGCCGAGCAGCGCGTTGGCGAGCGTGGACTTGCCCGCCCCGGACTGCCCGAGCAGCACCGACGTGCCCCCGGCGACGACCGCCGCGAGGACGTCGAGGCCGGCCCTCTCCCGTGCGCTGACGGCGAGCACCGGCACGCCCGGCGCGCTGGTCTCCACGTCCTGGACGAGGTGCGCCCGTGTCACCGCGTCCGGCACGAGGTCGGCCTTGGTGAGCACGACCACCGGCTGCGCCCCGGACTCCCAGGAGTCCGCCGACTTACGCAGCACTGCCTCACCGCTCGAACTAGCCATCGCGAGCGCGAGGAACCGTTCGATCCGCCCGAGGTCGAGCTCGACCGCGAGCGACACACAGATGACGATGTGATCGATGTTAGTGGCCAGCACCTGGCCCTCGGACCGCTTGGACGACGTCGACCGCACGAAGGCGGTCCGGCGCGGCAGGATCGTCCGCGCATACCGCGGATCACCGTCCTCGGGGTCGACGGCGATCCAATCCCCCGTGCACACGACCTTCAATGGGTCGTGAGGAACGACGAACGCGGTGTCGGCACGGACGACGCCGTCAGGGGTGGCCACATCGCACTGGCCGCGATCGACACGGACGACCCGGCCCGGGACCAGGCCCTGAGCGGCGTACGAGGCGAACTCGGTCTCCCAGCCCTCGTCCCAGCCGTAGACGGCGAGCGGGTGCTGAACAGCGGAAGAGGAAAATGGGTGGAGCGAAGCGTTGGACAAGGGGAAACCCTTCGAAGGGTGGCCCCGGCAGCGCGCTCCAAGCGCAAAGATCGAATGAGGTGTCAGCCGGAGACCACAGAGGTTGGAACGATGAACTCCTGAATGCGGGCAGAGCCCGTCACCGCGACAGTCATCAATGTCCTCACCTCCTGCTTCCTCTCGACGGACCAGCACCGTTCCCTTGGCAACGACGCAGCCGCGCCTTGGAACGAGCAGAACCATAGCCCCACCCCAGGACACGGCACCACCGAGTAAATCCGGGCCCCTAGCCCACCCGGCACCGACCGCGGGTGCTCCGACGAGGTGATGGCAGGAATAGATGGGACGCGCGAAAGCAGACGTGCCTGCTCGCCGGCAAACCTCAATGCGAATTGACCAGCTGCCGGGCGACCCCGACAACACACCGCTACGGTCCTCCGGCGCGACGCCGGGCACGGGGCGAACGCTCCTCCGCCCGGCCGGAGTCCTGGCACATCCTCCGCAGAGCACACTGCTCCACCCGACGCATCAGCACCGACGTCCAAGGTACCCACGCACTGCCAGCCTGCGGTTGTCCAGGATGAAAGAGGTTCGGTGAGTAGTCGGATGACCACAAGTGAACTCCGACGTCATGCCGCATCGAGTCAGTACTCGCCAGACCACCAGACCGTGCGCCGCCCGCAGCCACACCGGCTCGTCACGAGCATCTCAAGCCCGTGGCAGCAGCAGTCGGAAATGAGCACCCTGGAGCACCGGATGCCCCAAGACGCGTGACCGGACACTGAGGTCTCCGTCCACACTGCGTGCCAGGCGGCGAGCAATGTACAAACCTGTCCCCCGGTTCGGTCCGCGGGTCGACTCGCCTTTGCGGAACACGATGTGCTCGGTCCCCTCCGCGTAGGCCAGGCCCGGGCCGTTGTCCTGAATGTCGACGGCGAACTCCGCGCCCAATGGGGTGACAGTCGCCCGCACGGTCGCATCGCCGTTCACGGCACACGCCTCGGCCGCGTTGGAGAGCAGCTCGTAGAGGATCCGTTGCAGACCGGCGCCCGAGACGCTCACCAGGCAGCTGTCCGGCGCGTGGACCTGTAGCTTCACCTTGGGGTAGTGGGTGGTGAACGGGTTCCTCATCTCCAGGAGGGTCGAGAAGACGTCGGACTCGCCCTCCGCCGATAGGCCCGCAGGAAGTTCGTCCGTCGTGCCGGTCAGGGCTTCGGCGGCGGCCGCCAGTTCCTCGGCGGTGGTGCCGGGCGCGTCGGCAATCTGCTCGTAGTGCCACAGCTCGGGGTGTAGGGCGTAGCGGTACAGCTGCCAGTCCGCGAGCGGGAAGGCCCGGCTTCGGTCAGCACCGTTTTCCGCGGCTTCCTCCGCCAGGCGGGCAACGGCCTGCTCCAGTTTCCGGTCGGCGTCACCCCCGAGCACAAGAAGGACCCCGCACCGGTGCAGCTGGACCTCGTCGGCGTCGGCCCGGTCCACCAGCGGAAGGGTTGCCAGCCGGGCGAGACCACACCGGACCTCGGCCTCGTGGGCGTCGTCGAACATTCCCTCCCCGGCGACCGAGGCAGCACTCAACAGGATCTCTTCGAACGTGACCTGCTGCCCCGGCACGGCGGCGGACAGCGCAGCCCAGAAGGCAACCTGGGAAGCCGCCGAATCGGTGATCGCGGCGAGAACGGCGCGTTCGACCGTCTGGGCGAACGGCTGGTTCTTGGCCCAGTCCCGCACAGCGGCGTACCCGTCCCGCTCCTGCGACCCGGCTTTCGGACGTGCCAGGAACTCCAGGAAGAGGTGGAGCAGTGCGGTATCGGGGCCGGTCTGGAAGGTCAGTGCGTCGGCGGTCGTGATATCCCCCAACCCTGCCAGGTCGACCATCCAGCGCAGGATGTGCCACCGCTGCCCGGGGTCGGTGCCGAGCAGCGCCTCCAGTGAGGCGACGGACCCACCGGTGAATACCTCGAGGGGCCACTGCCTCCCCAGTGCTCTGAGCAGTTGTACGGGGACGTGCGCACGGAGGGTGACCAGTTCGACGAGGTGGCCGAGGTCGAGCACGGCGCAAGGGGTCCGCTCGGGGAGCGTCTGCGCCCGCAGGGACCAGCCGACCGCGATGTAGGGCCGGCCGAGGTCCAACTCGGGCCGGTGCTCGGTCTCCGGGCCGGCGACGAAGAGTTCGACGCTGCCGGTGGGCCAGAACCGCGCGGTCTCCTCGTCGGTGAACACCCCAGTGATCGCGGTGAGGTACCCGCCCTCGACGCGGTGCACCGGCGGCTGGGGGTAGTCCCCGGCCCCGAGGAACTCCGTCAGCGCGCGGGCGAACCGGGCCGCGGTGGCCTCGTTGTTGTCGGCGAGCGCGGCGTAGGCCTCCAGCAGTTCCTTGCCCGCCGGGCCGGTGGGCCGCCAGCGGTCGAAACTCACGGGTCGGATGGTCGCGTCGAGGTGCCACTTCAGGACCTCGGAAGGGGTTTCGCCGGCATGTGCCCAGCCCCGAAGCGGCGGCACCGCCTCCGGCCCCGGGCGCGGTGAGGCTCCGTTGGCCAGCAGCAGTGCGACGAGACGCAGCTGCCCTGCCTTCAGCAGCTCCTCGCACACGCCGAGCGAGTCCGGGTCCATGCCCTGTGCGGCCGCCTCCTCGCATCTGCCCCGCAGCATCCTCCGCTTTTCGTCCACTACGTCTTGCAGAGCCTTCTCATCCGCGAGCAGGCGTTCGTCCGACTGCGGCCACGACCGCGCGCACAGTGCGGTGAGTGCCTCGCGCTCCGGTACGGCGTCCACGTCGGCCGCGGCTGCCCGGTCCATGAGCTGCTGGATTCGGCCCAGAACCAGTTCCAGGCACTCGGCCCGGCGCCGGCCGAGCCGGGTGCGCAAATCGTCGGTCTGTGCGGCGTCGAGTGCCTGGCACTCGGCGAGCATCTCCTCGGCGATCCGGAACTCTCCGTCGGAGATGAGCCTGGCGCAGGCCCGGTACTCGTCGTGGTCCCCGGCGATCCCCGCGAGGCCGGCGACGGCCAGGTCCTCCAGGGGTGCCGTGCGGCCGTCGGAGAGTGCCACCAGCAGTTCGGGGAAGCGGAACCTGCCCGGCCACACGGCGAGCAGGGACCGCAGTGACTCGTCGGCGTCCGTCATCGATCCTCGGTCCTCCTGCTTCGCTGTGACCTGTGCCATTGGGCGAGCGGATCGAGCCGCTCTAGCAGGGCCAGCAGGGGGGCTGCGTAGGGGCGGCCGAGGCCGCCCGCGTCGCTGAACAGCGCGTCCCACCTGGCTGCGATCAGCTCGGCCAGCTCCGCGCAGCCCGCGAGTTCCGCCGCCGGCCCCGCGGTGGTGCCGGGCCCTGTGGGCAGGGGGGTGAGGGATCTGGCGCGGCGCACGATGTCCTCGATCGTGTGGAGGAACGTGCGCTGGTTGCCCCACTTGATTTCGGGACGTCCGCCGTCGGCCACGATCTGGTCGAGGTGGCGGCGGACGTTGACGGGAAGGCCTGCCTGAATCCGTACGCACTCCTCCGTGTCGGCCTTGGCCGCTGTCCGGATCGACGACAGCATCCCGTCCTTGGCGAACAGCTCCCTGTGCAGGAACTTGCCGGAGTCGAAGGTGAAGCGGTGCAATTGCTCCAAGTGGTCGACCCTGTCGATGAGTTGCTTCCACTGTTCGGCCGTCTGGCCGAGCTCCGTCATCCGGGACAGCTCGGACGTGAGCAGGGCCAGCGGGAGTGCGCCGTTGCCGTCCGCCCGGTAGCGGAGGGCGGCCTCGGCCAGCTCCCGCCAGGAGGGCGGCAGTGCTTCTCCGAGCAGCTCCAGCACGGCCGGTCCGTCACCCGGCAGGGTGCGCAGCAGTGTCTCGGCGAGGCCGGCCGCCGCGCCCACGGCCTGTGCGGCCGGTTCGCAGTCGGCGAGCTCCAGCGCCGCATACTCCAGCGCCGTGCCCAGCGGGCCGGTCTCGATCGCCGCGGCCGCGGTGCAGGCGGCGGGCGGCACCGTCTTCTCGCCGGGGTGCAGGAGCCGGCCCAGCAGTGAAGCCTCGACGAAGGCGCGCCGGTCCCAGGCGTCGGCGATCAGCCAGTCAGCCCAGCGAGACCAGTGCTCTCCATGGGTTTCGCGCTCCTGGGCCAGGGCCGCGGCGACCACCGGACGCAGCTCCTCGGGCGGGGCCGTGCCGTGCCAGACGTCCAGGACGCCCCAAAGGTCGTCGACCTGGCGCAGTCGTTCGGCGACGATCGCCGCGTACTGGGCGCTGCCCCGCGCGGAGCGGGCCTCGACCTGCAGGGACAGCGCGACGGCGGTGGCGCCTCTGAGCTGTCCGTCCGGCTCGGCCGGGGTGGTCAGCTCGGGGACGTGCACGGGGGTGATGCCCAGCTCCGCGGCGATCCGGCCGACCGCGTTCGCGCCACGGATGTGGACGCCGACATGGCTGGTGCGCTCGGACGGCGGCAGGGCCCGCCGGCGTTCACGGAGCAGCGGCAGGCTGCCGAGGACTGCGTCGTCGTCCCAGACTGCGGCCCGCGCTCCGGCCCGCTTGTCACGGATTTTCAGGCCTCGGCGGAGCAGCTCCTTGAGCGCCGGCTGGTCCGCAAGCCGCTTCTGGCCGCGTGCGCTCGGCCGGATCAGCTGCACGTCGACGCCCTGGTCGACGCGTCCGCGCAGTGAAGCCACGAACCGTTCGTCGAAGGCCTGGGCCTCCCGGGTGTCGTCGGCGAGCAGCAGGAGCCGGGTCGCGTTCTGCAGGGCCTGCTGGACGAGATCCCGCGGCGCCCCGTCCTCCAGGATCTCGACGGCCGGGTCGCCCTGGTCGGCCCGGCGCAGGATGTCCGTGAGCACGGCGTGGTGCTCCGCCCAGCTCTGGGCCCACAGGGCACGGGCGGTGGCGTCCTGGCGGAGGACGGCGGCCTGCCCCTCCTCCTGACCCGGCGGAGGGACGGCTGCTGGTTCGGCGCGGCGCTGTTCCGGCACGGGATCGAAGTGGTCGTCCTGGACCAGGATGCGCTGGCCGAGCTGCCAGTACGGGAAGGACTTGCGGGCCCAGATGAGCAAGTCGGTGACGCACTGCGGAACACCCGGCGGACCGTCCTGTGTGGCGCTCTCGATGAGGATGCCCACCTCTCCCCTGTCGTCGCGGACGGTGTTCACGTCCAGCGGGCTGTGGGTCCCGACGAACGCCCGCCGGTTGTCCTGGACGACCACGCAGGCCTGGGTCCTGGTGCTCCGGTCGGCAAACAGCACTCGGGAGGGGTGACGGGCCTGGAGGTCGTAGAGCGCCGTCTTCACGCGGTCGGGCAAGGTGTCGCTGTCGCTGCGGCCCCAGAGGAAGACCAGGTGGACTCCGCGTTCCAAGGCCTTGCGCAGCAGTGGCAGGAGTCCGCTGAGTGCCGCGTAGCTGATGTTCGGAGCGGCGAAGACGAGCTGGTTTCCGGCGTACTGGATCAGATGCTCGGCGGCCCACTGGTGGCCGGCGGCGCTGGTCACGACGGTGACAGCCGCCTTGGCCCTGGTGATCTCGGCGATCCGTGACGACAGCCGCCGGGAGAGGTCTGCGAGGATCCTCTGCCGTTCCTCGACCTGGTTGGGCTCGACCCCGGACAGCGTGGCGACGGACTCGCCCATACGCCGCAGCAGGGTCTCGGCGTCCTCGGAAGGGGCGAGTTCGAGCGTGGCCCGGCCGCGCAGCGAGCGGACGAACGCGTGGTCGGGCTGCTGCTCCGCGAGGTCGGCCAGGTGCTGGCGCATCCGCTCGCGGGCCCGGGAGTTCCATCCCGGCTCGTCCAGGAGCCGGACCGAGATCCGGCCGGTGTGGTCGTCGAGGAACACCTGCGCGTGAGCGCTTAGCCAGCGCAGCTCACTCGCCGGCCGCAGCACGGGGCTGCGGAAGCCGACGTCGAGGACGTTCTGCCGGAATCCCCGGCTGCGGCGGTCGATGCGGATGGCGGTCTGTACGGCGCGCAGCAGCTCCGCGGCCGGCAGGTCGGTCTCGCTGAGGACCTGGTGCAGCGGTACGTGGAGGCTGGCCTGGGACGGTCTGCGCGTGCCGACATCGGCGGGAAAGACCCGGCCGCTGACCGGTTCGAAGAGGAACTGCCGGTGTTCCTGCCGCACGGCGCTGTCGCGCAGCGAACCGTCCGAGGTGATCATCTCGCGGGCGCCGTCGGTCAGTTCCAGGTTTCCGCTGGTGAAGTCGACCATGACGTGGCCCTTGCGCCACAGGCTGTGCACGACGTCCAGGATGATCCGCCGCGGCAGAGCGAACAGTTCCGCCTGCCCTTCGACGGTGGTGCGGCCGGCCGCGATGGCCTTCGCGACGAGGTCCTCCAGGGTGGTGAGCCCTTCTTCGGGGCCGAGCAGCAGGGAGAGGGTGACCAGTCGGCAGGGGATGGCGAGTTCGACGTCCTGTGCCATGGCTCACTTCCACTCGGCGGCGGGGACAATCCGGCCGTACCGCTTCACGGTGTCGGTCACCAGCCGCCAGTCCGAGCCGCCGTGCTCGGAGAAGTGGCTCAGGCTGCCGACCATGACGAGAAGGCGGCGTGCCCGCGACATCAGTACGTTGATCACTTCGGCCTGACCGACGTGGCCGACGTTCTGCAGGACGTTGCCCCGCACGGTGGACCGGACCAGTGAGACGACCACGCGCTGTGCCTCCCGACCTTGGAAAGAGTGGACGGTGTGCACCCGGCCGCGCAGTGAGCCACGCTGCTTGAGCAGGGCGACCTGGGCGGCGTACGGGGTGAGGACCGCGAGGCTGTCGGCGGCATCCGGTTCGGAGAGGCCTGACGGTTCCGGCTTCATGTTGGTGACGAGCCAGTCCACCAGGTTGACCTCGCCGGTGTTGATCCAGTAGCCCTCGTCGGCGCAGCCGGGCTGCCCGGTGGTGTCGATCCAGACCAGCGGAGAGCCCTCCAGGAAGGGGGGGTTGGTGACGCCGTGCGGCTCGTTGGCGGTTTCGTGCGTGGTGAGGAAGCTGACCGGCAGGCCCAGTTCGCGGTCCTGCTCCGGGGGCTCCTTGGGGTAGAAGGCGCGGCTCGCAGGTTCGGCGATGACGCGGTGCATGCGAAACTGCCTCTCCAGGCTGCCGAGCGGGGGAACTCGCCTGCTCTGCGCCGGCCGTGGCGGCTGGGGGCGAAACAGCTCTCCGAAGAGTCCGAGGACCTTCAGATAGCTGTCGCGGGCGTCATAGTGCCGCTTGACGTCGGGGTCGCCGTGTCCGGCAAGGCTTGTCAGGAACGCCCTCAGGTCGCCCTCGCGGTGCGGGCCCAGCTGCCGGTGGTCGCCGATGAGCGTCCAGCGCACGCCGAGCACCAGGGGGGTGATGACTTCCGTGGGCCAGGCCTTCGCCGCCTCCTCCAGCAGGACCCAGTCGAACAGGTCGGAGGGGTCGCGGACCGTGTCGGTAACGGTGGCCGCCATGGAGCAGGTGGCGAGGACGATGTTGGCGCCGGCCTTGATCCGGTCGGAGATCTCCACCTGGTTGGCCTCGATCTGCTCCAGCCACTGCCGTGCGAGGGCGGCCTCGTTCGGCTTCATGCGTGCGGTGCCCGGCGTGCCGCCCAGCTTCCGTTTGATGCCGCGTACGACCTCGCGGGTCAGCTCGGGCAGAGTGTGCTTGTGCAGCTGCTCGTCGACCTTGTCGATGCCCCGGGCCTCGGACATCTCCCGCAGCAGTAGGATCTGTCCCTTGCCGATGCCGTCGACGAGCTCCTCCGCCAACCGGATGCCGAGGTTGTCCAGGGCGTAGTTCGACTGGGCGCTGACCAGGACGCGTGCGCCCTTCTCCATCGTCAGATAGCGGCTTACAGCGCGAGTGGCGACGGTGGTCTTGCCGGTGCCCGGCGGGCCCTGGAGGGCGTAGAAGGGGTGCATCGACAGCATGTCCCGGATCACGTCGGGGGCGTTGCCCGCCAGGGTCCCGTCGTCGGTTTCGTTGTAGCGGCCCCGGCCGAGGTCGATGGAGAGAGGCTCGCGGAGGGCACGGATGAGTCCGGGCAGGTTTCCCAGAGAGTGCCGGGCCCGGGCCTGTCGGCCGAGTTGGATGTCGGTTCCGGCGTCGATGGAGGGACGCACCCAGCCGGATGCCGGGACCGGCCCTCCGCCGATCCTCCGCACCTCAATCGAGTGTGCGTCGAGTCGCCTGAGGAACTGCAGTTGGGCCGGGTTGCGGCCGAAGTGCGGCCGTTCCGAATAGTCGAGTTTGACGAGGTCCCCCTCCTCCACGGAAAGGTCCGCCACGAAGTCACCGAAGAGGGGGCGGCGGCGGGAGTCCGACGTGTATGCGGTGAGCAGCGGGTTGCGGTGCCGCCGTTCGTCGTCGCGGCCTTGGGCGTACGTCAGCACGGCAATGTTCGCGTTCGTCGGGGTCTTCGGCGCGTCGTCCGGCTCCTCGACACGGACGAACGGGTACTTGCGGGCGTTGATCTCCACCGTCTGGTAGTCGATCAGAAAGTCGAGGGCGGTCAGGAAGGCCTCGTCCTTGTGGTCCTTGCTCCGTACGCCCACGGACACCGACTCGGTGAGCCGGGCCCACGATGGGCGACCGGTGCGGTGGTGGGAGATGTCCTGGCGTGCCTTGTAGGCGACCAGGTCGATCCGCGACAGCCTGCGCCGGGGGTAGGCATTGACGAGTTCCTGGGCGTAGTCGCGTTCGCGGAGGTACTTGATGACCAGGGTGTCGTCGAAGATGCGCTGGTCGCCCTTGGGGCCGGAGTCGTCGTAGAGGTAGGCGCAGAACCATACGGCGCTCTCGCCGATGAGTACCCACTCCGCCTCACGCAGCTTCTCCTCCTGGCCGGTGGCGTAGCCGAAGGCGCCGCTGGGCGACCTGACCAGTTCGGCCTGGCGCAGCTCCTTCTCGAAGAACGCCTTCAGCTCCTCGCGGCCGGCCGCGTCGTCGGGGCTGCGGGAGACCCATTTGCGCTGCTTGTAGATCGTCTCGACGGACTCGTCGGGCATGAAGGCGACGAGGTGGGGGAGCTGGCTCTCGTCCTTGTCCTCCCAGACACCGCAGACCGCCTCCCAGTCCCGCTCGATCCGGCGGGCGGCGTCGAACGAGGTGATGCGCGCCTCGGGGCGTAGCTCCAGCATGCTCCGCAGCAGTCGGGTCAGGGCAGCGGGAATCTCGGGCCGGTTGGCCAGGTGGGTCCGCATCGCCCGGTGCAGTTTGCCCAGCGCCTGGCGCAGACTGGACTCGTCGGCGCGGGCGACGCCCGCGTAGTCGTCCGGCAGGCACTCGCTGATCGGGCCGCAGAACAGCTCGAAGCCGAGGACGCCGAGTCCGAAGACGTCCGTGATGTCCCAGTCGCGGCGCGAGGCCGGGATCGCGTCGAAGAGCGAGGGGTGGGTCTCGGGGGCCAGGTAGGAGAGGTGGCGGGCCGGTTCGACGCCTTCTGGCGGCGTCAGGTATAGCTCGCGGATGCTCTGCTGGGCGACCGTTCCCTGGGACTGGCTGCCCATGGAGCGGAGCAGGTTGCCGATGAGGGTGCTCATCTCGAAGCGTTCGAGGCCCAGGGCCATGTGCTGGGAGGCCGCGTCGTAGCCCGTCTTGACCCGCAGGGCGCCGAGGGTGAGGTTGCGGTGCAGGATGCCCGAGCCGTGCAGCTGGCTGAGTCCGTCGACGAGGACGCTGAACTGTTCGAAGGCGGCGATCCGGTGCTCCTTCGCCCAGGCGACCGCCCAGTCGATGTTCAGCGGCCTGCCGTTGTCCCGGGTCATGGTGAAGGCGATGCCCTCGGTCGCGTCGAAACTGCCGTCGCTAATCTGCGGCAGAGCTGTGTGGTTGAGCGCCTGGAGCCGCAGCAGGCTGCGCACCTCGTGCTCCCAGAGCTCTCCTGCGAACTCGTGGATGCCGTCGAAGAGCGACATCTCGAACGTCTCGTATTCGTCGCCGGGCGTCTGCATCCGCACTCGAACCAGCCGGTTCTCCAGCACGATGACCGGTTCGGAGATCCTCTTGTACGGGCCGTACGAGGCCCCGGGCCGACAGAAGAGCCGGTCCACCAGTTGGGCGTACCAGCTACTGTCCTTGGCTGGTGCGGACATCACGGCCCCCTTCCGTCTGTCCTGCCAGCAGCCAGGACTCCATACGTACGACGAGGACGCCCTCGTCGGTTCCGATCGCGATCCGGCCGTCACCGAGGTCGGCCAGGCTGAGGCACTCGGTGTCGAGCCTGAGGGTGTACAAGGGCCTCCGGTCGACGGGCCGCGGACGGCCGGCGGGGGTCGCGGGGCCGGTCGGGTCCGCGGGGTCCCAGAACCGGACCGTGCAGTCGTCGCCGTCGCCGCAGGAGGCGATGAGGCGCCGCCCGTCGCTCGCGGTGAATTCGATGACGTCCGTGACCCAGTTCTCATGGGCCCTCAGCGACGTTCCGTACGGGCGGCCCGTCGCCTCGACGGTGAGCACGATCTGCTCGCTCCTGCCGTACGTGGCGCGCAGCGCCACGCCGTTCGGCCCGCGCACCGGAGTGGTGCCGGGAGGCGGTCCGGTGGGGTGGTGACCGGGTGGCACGTCGACGGGTTCCCCGGAGAGGGCGTCGAAGGCCTTGAGGGCGCCGCAACCGTTCTCGGCGACCAGTACGGTGCGGCCGTCGGGTCCCGTGGCGGTGGTGAGCCGCACGGTCCTGCCCAGGTGCGGGTCGGCGGCCGTGTGGGTGCCGGTGGGGGAGGTCCGTGGTCCGGGATGCGGATTCCACACGCTGACCGCGCCGTTGTCGGCGGCGGTGGCCAGCAGGGTGTCGCCGCCCGGCACCGCGAAGGCGGTGATGGCCAGGCCCGTCGCGGCTCGGCTGCCGGGGCTTCCCTGGCCGTCCTCGGCCGTGGCGCCCTGCGGCGGTGCCCCGGTCATTGCTTCGGGCACACCGGTCAGCGCGTCCCAAAGGCGGACCGCTCTGTCCCCGGCGGCGGCCAGCAACGGACGGCGGCCGTCTGCTGCGGTGAGGACGGCCAGCCCGTACACGGGGCTGTCGGAGTCGAACGCGACGACGGGTTCGCCGGTGGCGGGGTCCCACACCTGGACCCCGCCGTCGTCCCATCCGCCGGCCAGCAGCGTGCCGCGGCCGTCGGGATGCGCGAATGAGACCACGGTCCGTGGCGTCGCGCCGTCGCGACGCACGGGTTCGCCTCGGCGGCGGTAGTCGACGCCCCAGACCCGGATGCCGCCGCTTGCCGCAGCGGCGAGCAGCGTGGCTCCGTCGGCGTCGCAGAAGGTTGTGAGAGCCCAGACCGGTCCGTTGTCATCGCCGGGGAACCGGTGGCACACCTGGCCGCTCATCGGGTCGAGGAGGCGGATCCCACCGCCGAAGTCCCCGACCGCCAGCAGGGGGTCGCCCGTCGAGGCCTCGACGGCGCGATCCGTAACCCGGCAGCCGTGCAGGGAGTGCGGCCACATGCCCTTGCCGATGGACTTGACGGGGAGGGGACGGTGCGCGGACAGGTCCCAGATCTGCACGCGCTTGTCGTGGCCGGCGGTGGCTAGCAGGGTGGTGCCCGGCAGTGCGGTGACCGAGGCCACCGGCCCGTGCGAGGAGGCGGCCGCGGTCGTGGCGGCGTACCCGCGCGCCGGGTCCCAGACGTGCAGTATGCCGCTGTCGTCGACGGCTGCGAGCAGGGTGCTCCCGCCGGGCCCGGTCACGGGAGTCAGGGAGCGAACCGGCACTCCGAGGCAGGCGAGGGTCAGCCGGGGCGGTCGGGGCCGCAGCCGGGACCAGCACACCTGCCAGCCCGCGCGCCGCGTGCCCTCGTCGGGTTCTTCCCACACGGGTGCGATCCCAGTCGCGCGGGCCGTACCCAGCTGCCGCAGGCCGACTCGGTCGGCCGGTTCGGCGCGCCGCATGAGGTGCGCGGCGTCCAGGACGCCCAGGACGGCCGGCGGCAGGTCGACCGATGTGCCCAGCGCGTGGAGGACGTCGGTGGCGACGGCCGGTACCGACAGCCGGTCCAGCACGATCGACCGTTCGGCGAGGGCGGCCCACCCTCGGCTGCCGACTGCGGCCGCGTGACCGGAGAGGTGCCGTTCCAGATAGGGGTTGAGGGGCCGGTCGGCGCTGTCGTCGGTGAGCCGCACCAGCGCGTCGGTGACCCGCAGCGCGCGCTCGGCGGCGTCGCTCGATCCGGCCTGGGTGAAGTACTCGGCGAAGGTACGGTGTGCCAGGCGGTGGACGCTCTGGCCGTCTTCGCCGTCCAGCATGATGTAGGGTGCCGCCGCCTTGAGGACGTCGTCGATGTCGGCGGAGCCGACCCGGTCTGCGGGCCCGTCGCCGAGCGCCGAGGCGGCGGTGGCCCAGATCCGGTCCGCCCGGGGCAGTCCTCTGCCCTGGGCATGCGCGAGGGCCTCGATCAACCGGGGAGCGCAGGCGTGCCGGGCGCCGAGTCGGCGGAGCGCGGCCGCGAACAGGGTGCGGTGGTCGCCGCGCAGCAGATCGGCGAGTTCGCCGACGCGATCGGCGGTCAGCAGACCGGGGTCGGCTTGGATCTCGTGGACGGCGAGGCCGGCGTACAGGAAGTCCCGGTCCGCGTACTCATCGCCGACGATCAGCACGGCGGCGCGCCGCACGGCGTCCTGGAACGTCTCCGGCCCGCCGGGGAAGGCAGCCCGTGTCTGCTCGAGGCCCTGTGTGACGAACTCGGACAGGGCTCGGGCATCGCGGCGCAACCACTGCACGTGGACGTGCTCCTCGCCCTCACCGAGAGCCTCGAGAAGGTCCCGGTCGGTACTCGGCGGGCGGTCGGGGCCCTCATAGGAGGACGGGCGGGAGCCGACGACGATGCGCACGCCGTCCAGCGTGCCGAGTTCGCGCAGCAGGCCGGCGATGAGTGCGGGTTCGTGCGCCTCGTCCAGGGCGTCCACGAGAAGCGTGTACGTCCGGTCGGGGCGTGATGCCGAACGCAGGGCACGGATGAGGGCGTTAGAGCGTTCGACGGGGTACAGGGCGTCCGGACTCATCTCGACGGACAGGGCCTTGGCGAGGCGGGTGGTGACGTCGTGCGTGGTGGCACCGGTCAGATGGAGCGTGGCGTCGAACGCGGGCAGTTCGGGGGCGCCTTCGTGTTCCCGGCCCGCAATACCGGCCCGGGACAGCACCGGCAGCAGCTCGCCGAGGCCTGGGTCGGCGTGCAGAAGGACGTTGCCCAGCAGCGCGGACTTGCCGCACCCGGCCCGGCCGGTGACGACGAGGAGGCCCGAGCGGTGTTCCGCCAGCCATCCGGCGATGGCGTCCTGGTCTGCCTCACGTCCAACGAAGCACCAGGACAGCTCCCCCGAATCCGAGCCGAGCCCCTTGCGAACGAGGTGCGCGCGCTCGGTTTCGGGCAGGGCGTCGACCGCCTCTTGGAGCCGGGCGTGGTTCTCCACCGAGGTGGTGACCGGGAAGGCGGTGCGGCGACGCAGCGGCGGGAGGCCGCCGAGGTTGAGGGCGAAGATGGACAGGGTACGCGCCTCGTCGAGGTACTGCGCCAGTCCGCTGACGGGGATCTCCGTGTCGTGATCCGAGTAGCGGTTGGTGAGGATGTCCGTGAGGGTGCGCCGGAACGTGCCCAGGTGCCCGATCCCCTCGTCGCGTCCCGAGCCGACGAGCAGCAGGCCGCTGGCGCTCCTCGCCGCGCCGAGCTCGGCGAGGGCACGCTCGACGAACCCCTCGGCGCCGCACGCCTCGACAACGACGATGTCCCACTTGTCGTAGTATGACCGCAGCCGCCGTGCCTTGACGACGTGCTTGGCGAAGGCTGCAGCGGAGAGTTCGGTGTCGTCCGCGGCCGTGGCGTGTCCCCGCACGTAGAGCGAGGCGTCCTCCGCGTTCGACGTGCCGTGTCCGATCCAGAGCAGCACGCCGCCCCGAACCCTGGACGGGTCGGCCCAGTCCCGCAGCCGCAGGTCGACCTGGGTGAGGTCGCGCTCCGCGGGCTTCACGTCCCAGGGGACGGGAACGCCGCCGAACTGGGCGAGCAGTTCACCGATCGCCTCGGCCTCCTTGTCGGCGTCGAAGTTCTCCTGCCGTACGTAGTCTCCGAGCGCCACGGCGTAGACGTCGAAGCCGTCCTCGTCCGGCTGTGCCTCGGAGCCCGTGTCCTCCCCCCACACCGGTCAGCCACCGAAGTCCGGGTCCTCGGCGCTGGCCAGGATCAGCCGGGTGACCGGTTCGCTGCCACCGGACACCTTGATCCGGTACAGACCGGGTTTCCGGAGCCGGCAGCGGACGCGCAGTGCGTCGGAGGTGTCGCGGCGCGGCGGCAGCCGCGGTGTGTCGACGACGCGGTCGGTGTCGCCGGTGTCCTGGATCTGGCAGGTCATCCGGCGGGGGTCGTCGTCGCCGGTGACCACGATCTCGAACTCCTCCTGCACGGCTACGAGATCGGGCGTCTCCAGCCCTGTCATACCGCGTCCGAGGCGTTGCCCCAGATCTTCGAGACGGCGCAGCCCGGTCAGCAGCCCGCGCGCGCGGTCGATCGCACTGCCGCAGGTGGCCAGTGCGCCGTGTTGCTGGGCGTGGGTTCCGCCCTCCTCGGTGCCGGCGATGTGTCCGGCGTAGCGGTAGACGGTGCCGTCGCCGCCGCAGTCGTCCGTAAGCGGCCGTCCGATCGCGTCCCTCATCACCGAGTCGTCCGCGTGCCGTTGGAAGACATACGGCTGGGGGATGACGACCCCGTCCTTCAGCCGCATGCTCTGCATGGTGTGCTGGTCGATGCCGACGGCCATCACGTGGTCCGGGATGCGTACGGACCGCAGCGCCGCCGAGCGGTCGAGGGACGCCTCGGCGAGTTCGCGGTCACCGCCGAGGCGGGCGATGTCGGCGGGCGCCGGCGCGACCATGTCGTCATCGGTCTCGAGACACCGGTAGGAGGGCAGCAGGTCGTGCAGCCCAGGAAGGGTGCGGGCCAGGTCGCGCAGCTGCCGGTGGGGCAGCGGTACGGGCGCCCCGCACCCGGAGTTGAGGATTGCCGCCGCCTTGACCGCGCCGTGGAACGGAGTGCCAAGGGTGAGCGTCGCCCGGACGCGGTCCATCGCACCGGGGATCCGGGCCAGTTCCCGGACGAGCAAGCCGCCCATGGAGTGGGCGACGAGCACCACCTCGGCCAGCCGGCCGGCCCGGTAACGGCGCTGGGCCTCCCGGTGCGCGGGGTGTTCCGTCCACGCCTGCAGGTGCCGGTCGATCGCATCGGCCAGCAGCCGGGCGTTATACGCGACCGGGAGCCGCCAGTCGTACGCGAACTCGCAGATTGCGGCCCGGTCGGCAACGGCGGGCAGGATCCCCCGCACTAGGTCGGTGTACGGCTCGAATCCCCCGAGGAAGGGGGACCAGGAGGCGAATTTGAGCAGTCGGCTGGCAGTGATCCGGCCCGTTCGTCCGGCCCGTTCGTCCTCGGTGACGGCGAGTGCAGCCATCCCGGTCTTGTGGTGCCAGCGGGCAGAGTACGCGAGCGCCGACCTCATGCCCCACAGCACGCGTCCGGTATCCGTTTCGATCAGTTCGCTGCCCATGATCCCGGGGATGATCACTACAGCGTCATGCGTCACGGCATGCCCGACAACGGGTGGGTTGATGGGATCTAAGCGCTCCATGAACGGCAAGTTTACGGTGAGACCTGCCTGTTCCGTGGCCCATCCCTCAATTGCGCAGAACCGTGCCGCCCCGCGTCCTCCGTCACGCACAGGCCGCAGCCCCGAGCCGGAGGGACACATTCTCGGGCACCCGGATCAAGAAGCCGGAACGCCGGAGATCCTCCCCCGAAGGGACCCACCGCGCGCTCATGGCGAGCGATGCCCGCAACTCGCTGCGTCCATTGTGCGCCGCGCCGCTTCCTGCTTCGAACCGCTCTCCCAGGCGAGCGCGAGGAACCGTTCGATGCGGGCCAGGTCGAGCTCGGCGGCGAGCGGGACGGCGACGACGGCGTGGTCGACGTTGGCGGCGAGGATCTGCCCCTCGGACCGCTTGGAGGAGGTGGAGCGCACGAAGGCGGTACGGCGCGGCAGACACGTCCGTACGTAGCGCGGGTCGCCCTCCGGTTCGACGGCGACCCAGTCGCCCGTGCACACGACCCGCAGGGGGTCGTGCGGGGTCACGTGGGCGGTGTCGGCGCGCAGGATCCCGTCGGCGGTGACGACGTCGCACTGACCGCGGTCGACCCGGACCACGCGGCCGGGCAGCAGCCCCTGCGCGCCGTACGGGGCGAACGCGTCCGCCCAGGCGTCGTCCCAGCCGTAGGGGGCGAGCGCGGAGGAGCCGGAGAAGCCGGAGGAGCCTGAGGAATCGGAGGAAAGGGAGGTGGAGCTCAAGGGGATGACCCTTCACGAGGGTGGCCCCGGCGGCCGCGCACGCGCGCGGAACGAAAAAATGGAAAAAGGGAGTGAGGTCAGCCGGTGGCCACGGAGGTGGACTTGATGGTTTCCCGGGTGCGGGCAGCGCCCTGCGCAGTGACAGCCATCGGTCGACACCTCCTCGCTCCGCTCACGCGTCGTCCGAGCGACGCTCCGGTGCGGCGGCCCACGGCCACCGCCTGATCCGCGCTCACCCTAGCCCGCCGCGGCCCGGGACCGCCAACCGGTTTTCCCGCCGCCGGTCTCCCGGGCCCCCGGCGCCCCGGATTCCCGGACTTCCCCCTCACGCCTTCGCGCAGGAGCGGCCGTTGAGGGTGAAGTCGGACGGCGGGGAGTTGGTGCCGCGCCAGGAGGCGAGGAAGCCGAAGGCGAGTTCCGCGCCGGCGGGGACCGTCCTGTTGTAGTCGGCGGCGGTGGCGGTGACGCGGGAGCCGTCCTGGCTCGCGGTGGCGTCCCACATCTGGCGGACCCGCTGGCCGTCCCGGAAGGAGAAGCCGACCCGCCAGGAGTCGAGGGGTTCGTGGGTGGTGACGGTGACGGTGGCCTGGAAGCCGTCGGGCCACTGGTTGACCAGGTCGTAGGCGACCCGGCAGGGGGACGGTCCGCCGGGGGCGGGAGCGGCGGTGGCGGTGGCG
>NZ_MSGP01000501.1 GCF_002078235.1 Streptomyces viridosporus | reverse complement strand
CGCCCCGGGTGCGGTGCCGGGGGAGAGGGCCCTCGGCGCCGTCCGGGTCAGCTTCGGGGTGGGTACGCCGGACGAGCACGTGGAGCGGTTCGTGCGGGCGGTCCGGGAACTCGTGCGGGACGGCGCGCGGTGGAGCTACCGCACGGTGGACGGGCGGTGCGTCCCCGACACCTCCTGCTGAGCCGCCGCGGGCGCCGGCAGCCGGGTGCCGAGCACGATCATCCGCAGGGCGCGCTCCGTGGCGTCGGTGAGCAGCTCGGCGCCACGGACCAGGGCCTCCGCCAGGGCCATCGGGGCGGGCAGGATGCCGTGGCAGGCGTCCACGCCCGGTACCTGGTGGGCGCCCTCGCCCAGCGTTCCCGCCAGCGCGAGCACCGGCCGCCCGTACAGCTTGGCGCGCCGGGCCACCTCCGCGGGCACCTTGCCGCGCGGGGTCTGGTGGTCCAGGGCGCCCTCGGCGGTGACGACCAGATCGGCGCGGGCCAGCCGGGCGTCCAGGTCGAGGTGGTCCAGCAGGACGTCGAAGCGGGGCAGAAGACGCGCGCCGAGGGCGGCGAGACCGGCGCCGAGTCCGCCGGAGGCGCCCGTGCCGGGACCGTGGCGCAGATCGGTGCCGACGGCGGGGAGGTCGCGGGTGAGGACGCGCGCCCAGTTCTCCAGCCCCTCCGACAACTCCTCGACCTGCGCCGGGGTCGCCCCCTTCTGCGGACCGAACACCCGGGCCACGCCCCGCTCGCCGCACAGCACGTTGAAGGGGTTGCAGGCGACGAGGAGTTCCACGTCGCCCAGGCGGGGGTCGAGACCGGCCGGATCGATGCGCGCCAGCCGGATCAGCTCGCGACCGCCGTGCGGCAGCTCGAACCCGTCCGCGTCCAGCAACCGGGCGCCGAGGGCCTGCAGCGCGCCCGCGCCGCCGTCGGAGGTGCCCGAGTCGCCGCAGCCGACCAGGACGCGCCGCACCCCCTGGTCGAGCGCCGCGCGGATCAGTTCCCCGACGCCGTACGTGGTCGTGGCGCCGGGGTCGCGCCGGGTGCGCGGGACCAGGGAGAGCCCCGCGACCGCCGCCATCTCCACCACCGCCGTGTCCCGGGGGCCGAGGAGCGCGAAGTGCGTGCCGACCGGCTCGCCGACCGGGCCGGTGGCGGCCAGGGAGACCAGCCGCCCGCCGGTCGCGGCGGCCAGCGCCGAGGCCGTGCCCTCGCCGCCGTCCACCAACGGGATCCGGTCGATCTCCGCGTCCGGCAGGACCCGGCGGATCCCCGCCGTGATGGCGTCGGCGGCGGCCTCGGCGGACAGCGACTCCTTGAAGCCGCTGGGGGCTACGACGACACGGGTGAGCATGGGATCACTCCTAGCGGGACGGGAACCCCGACGGGCCGGGGCCTCGGTGGTTCGGAAACCTGGGTGGCCGAAAGGGGGCGAAAGGGGCCGAAGGGGCTAGCGGGTCACGGGGACGCCGAGCAGCGGCCACACCGCGACGGCGAACAGCAGGACCAGGGCGGCGGTCAGCGGGGCCAGCACGGCGGACAGCCGGAGCAGGTCGCGCGGGGTGTAGGTGGGGGTGCCCGGTATCTCGGCGAAGAGCGTCACCGGCTTCGCGGAGGCCGGCAGCGTGTGGCAGAAGCCCGCGGCGGCGGTGGAGGCCAGCGCCGCCGCGACCGGGTTCACCCCGGCGCCCGCGGCCGCCGCGACCACCAGCGGCACCAGCACCGAGGAACGGGCGGAGCGGGACTGCAGGACCAGGTGGGCGGCCGTGCTGACCGCGATCACGACGGCCAGGAACATCACGGGGGTGATCCCCGAGGGCAGCCCGCCGGTCAGCCACTGCGCCGCCCCCGACTCGGCCAGCGCCACGCCCATCGCCATCGTCGCCGCCATGAACAGCAGCAGCGACCAGGGCACCGTCTTCAGGGCGTCCTTCAGCCGTACGGTGCCCAGGGCCGGCGAGGCGGCGACGACCGCGCCGATCAGCGCGACCACGGCCGGTGACACCCGGTGCAGCGGCTCGCTGCACCACAGGGCGACGACCGTGCCGAGCAGCAGCGCGCAGCGCTTCTCGGCCTGCGTCCACGGGCCGGTGACGGGGCGGTCGCTGTGCCGCTGGATCTCCTCGGCCGTGATGAGCACCGGCCCCTCGCGGTCCGCGCGCCGGGTGGTGGTCAGCAGGACGACCTCGGCGGCGAGGTGCGAGGAGGCCACGGCCAGCGGCAGTCCGAGCAGCAGCCACTCGGTGAAGCCGACCCGCTCCCCGGTGGCCTCCCACAGCACCGACACGGTGATCAGGTGCGCGCCCGCGCCGATCAGGGTCGCCACCGCCGACAGCAGGATCACGGTCGGGAACAGCAGCGCCAGCATCACGACCAGCCGCCTGCGGTCGGCGAGGGCCTTGGCGAGGGCGAGGAACACCGGCAGGGCGAGCGCGGCCCGGCCCGAGGTGGCGGGCACCGCGAACGCCGTGACGACCAGTGCGGTCGTGGTCAGGTGCGTCAACTGCCGCACCGTGCGCGCCCCGCCGACCAGGAACGCCGCCGCCCGCCCCGCGAGCCCGGTCCGGGTCACCGCGGCCGCCAGCACGAACGCGCAGATCAGCAGCCACACCGTCGAGTCGCCCAGGGTGCCGAAGAGGGTGTCGCTGCTGATCACCCCGGTCACGGTCAGCGCGAGTCCGGCGCCCAGCGCGATGTACGTGTCGTCGATCGGCGTACCGACCCAGGCGCAGGTCGCCAGCGCGAACACGACGAGGGTGAGCCGCGCGTCACCGCTCAGGCCGGGGAAGTTGCCGGGCACCGCGAGCAGCGCGCACAGCGACAGGGCCACGCACAGGGCGGCGGTCAGTCGGGGAGTCAGGGTCACGCCGTCCAGGCTCCGTCCGGGCCGTGAGCCGTCGATGAGCCGAAGATGAAGGAAACTTCACCGGCCGCCGGGGAGCGTCACGCGGGGAGCCGGTACCCCATCCCGCGGACCGTCTGCACCTTCTCCGCGCCGAGCTTCTTGCGCAGCGCCCGGACGTAGACGTCCACGATGTTGGAGCCGGGGTCGAAGTCGTAGCCCCAGACGTGGGACAGGATCTGCTCGCGGGAGAGTACCTGCCCGGGGTGCCTCAGGAACAGTTCCAGCAGCACGAACTCACGGGCCGTCAGGTCGACGGTGCGGTCCGCGGCCCGTGCCCGGCGGGTGCGCAGGTCCAGGGAGAGGTCGCCCGACTTCAGCACCGTCACCTCCGGCGCGCGGGCCGCCGTGCGCAGCCGCAGCCGCACCCGGGCGAGCAGTTCCTCGAAGCGGAACGGCTTGGTCATCCAGTCGTCGGCGCCGCCCTCCAGGCCGGCCACCGTGTCCCGGACCGAGTCCCGCGCGGTCAGCACGATCACCGGGGTGGTCACCCGGGACTCGCGCAGCTCGCGCAGCACGGTGAAGCCGTCCCGGTCGGGCAGCCCGATGTCCAGGACGACCAGGTCGAAACCACCGGTCAGGGCGTACTCGTAGCCGGCCTCGCCGTCGGGGACGACGGTGGTGGTGAAGCCGTTGGCGCGCAGGCCCTTCTCCACGAAGGAGGCGATGCGCTCCTCGTCCTCGACGATCAGAATCCGGTTCACGCTTGTGCCTCTTCCACGATGTCCACGACGTCCACGGTGTTCACGGTGCTCACGGTGCTCACGGTGTTCACGACGCTCACGGCGGATCCAGCGTCAGGACGAAGGTGGCGCCGCCGCCCTCGGTGTCGTCCAGGCGGACCCGGCCGCCGTGGCCCTCGGCGATCGCCTTGACGATCGACAGGCCGAGCCCGGCGCCCGAGCCGTGCGCCCCGCGCCGGGAGGTGCCGCGCCGGAAGCGTTCGAAGATCAGCTCCCGGTCCTGCGGTCGGACACCGGAGCCGGAGTCGGCGACGTACAGCTCGATCCGCGAGCCCTCGGCGCGGGACCCGATGCGGATGGTCTGGCCGGTGGTGGTGTGCTGCACTGCGTTCTGCGCCAGCTGCACCATCGCCTGGGTGATCCGCTGGGGGTCCAGCGCCACCTCCCGGTCGACCGTCCCGGCGAGCTGCCAGTCGCGTGCGCCCAGGGTGCGGGCCTTGACGAAGACGTCGGCGGTGAGTTCGGCGAGCTGCACCGGCTCCGGGGTGACGAAGTCGGGGCGTTCGGCCTTGGCGAGCAGCAGCAGGTCCTCCACGATGCGGCTCATCCGGTCCAGTTCGTCGGTGACCAGGCGGACGGTCTCCTCGCGTTCGGCGGGCTCGTCGCCCATCAGCTCCAGATGGCCGCGCACGATCGTGATCGGGGTGCGTAGTTCGTGCCCGGCGTCGTCGACGAACCGGCGCTGGGTGGCGAAGGCCCGCTCGAGGCGGTCGAGCATCGCGTTGAACGTCTCGGTGAGGGCGGCGATGTCGTCGCGCCCGCGCACCGGGAGGCGGCGGGTGAGGTCCTGCTCGGTGAGTTGCGCGGCGGCGGTGCGCACCAGGCGCACGGGCTGCAGGATCCGCCCGGCGACCACCCAGCCGATACCGGTGATCAGCAGCAGGGCGACCCCGGAGATGGCGAGCAGCACGCGGAACACCTCGTTCACGCGCGCCACTTCGCGCTCGGGGTGGAAGGCGACGACGAACGCGGCCTCGGGCGCGCCGCCGGGCCGGACCACGGACACCTTGGCCCAGCGGATCTCGCCCTCGGGCCGGCTCAGCACCCCGGAGGCGTCGGGCGAGCCGAAGATGCGGCGCCGGGCGTCGGCGTCCTGGTGCAGGGGCAGGGCGACGGGCAGGTCGCGCGGCTGGATGATCTGCGCCGGCCCGACGCCGGGGCGGGCCACCAGGCCGATCAGCTCCTCGTCGGGGTCGGCGTACTGCCGTTCCAGGAAGACCCGCAGCAGCCGGTCCGGGTCGGTGAAGGACCGGCCGGTCTCCGGGTCGAAGCCGCGCTCCTTGAAGTTGGCGAACTCGCCGGCCTCCTGGGCGAGCAGCCCGTTGATCCGGTCGTCGACGTCCCGCAGCAGGAAGGTGCGGGTGGTCGTGGCCACCGAGGCGAGCGCGACGGCCATGACGAACAGCAGCCAGAGCAGGATGCGGACCCGGGCGGAGATCCGCCGGCGCGCGGGGTCAGCCGTCGTCGCCCGGTCCGTCGTCGTCGGATCCGTCGTCCGAGGGGTCCCGGTCGCCGTCGTCGTCGTCATCGTCGTCATCCGCTGGGCTGTCGGTCACCGGAGGCCCGGAGACGACCTCGTCGCTCGGCTCGGGCCGCGTGGACGGGGCCGTGGCCGTCGGGGTGGGGGAGGCGCTGTCCAGCTCCACCTGCGGCGGGACCTCGGGCGGCTCGGGACTGTCGGCGAGGGCGAAGCTCGTGGCGGCCACGCCCAGGGGGATCAGTACGACGGCGGCCAGGGCCGCCATCCGGCGAGTGAAGACCATGGCCCCGATCCTGCGGGGGGAACCGGAGGGCGCGGATGAGCCGGAGATGAAGAACTCTTCATGAACGCCGCGCCCCCCGGGACCCGGCCGTCCCGCCCCGCTGCTCGGCCGTCCGGGCCGGCGGCGGGTGCCGCCTCAGCTGTCCAGGCCGATGGCGAACGCCGCCTCCAGGTCGTGCTGGGAGTACGTGCGGAACGCCACGTGCGTGTCGGTGCCCTCCACGCCGGGGATCTTGCTGATCCGGCCCGGGATGACCTCCGCCAGGTCCTCGTGCTGCCTGACCCGGACCATGGCGATCAGGTCGTGGGAGCCGGTGACGGAGAAGACCTCGCTGACGCTGTCCAGCGCGGCGATCTGCTCCGCGATCTCGGGGATCCGGTCCACGCTGGTCTTGATGAGGACGATCGCGGTGATCACGGCTGGTTCTCTCCCTCGGGGGCCGCTGCTGGGGCTCTCACCCTACTCGCGGTCCGCCGGAGGTGTCCGTGCCGCCGGGGGACCGGGGGCCGCTCCCCGGCGGGGCACGGCGGCCGCCCGTCCGAAGCGCAGCCACGCGTAGCCGAAGCCCAGCGCGAACCCCACCAGGTGCGCCAGGTACGCCACCTCCGGCCCGTCGGCCGCCTGCCCCGCCGCCGCCCACTGCAGCGCCGCCCAGAACGGCAGCGCCACCCACGCCGGGAAGCGCACCGGCAGGAAGAACAGGAACGGCAGGAGACTGGTCACCCGGGCCCGGGGGAACAGGAAGAGGAACGCGCCGAGGACCGCCGAGATCGCTCCGGAGGCCCCGACCAGGGGCTGCCCGGAGTCCGTGTGGGCGGCGGCGTACCCCAGCAGGGCGAGGTAGCCGCAGCCCGCGTAGCACACGGTGAACCGCACGCGGCCCATCCGCGCCTCGGTCATCGCTCCGAAGACGTGGAGGAAGAGCATGTTGCCGAGCAGGTGCACCCAGCCGCCGTGGACGAACAGCGCCGTGGCCGGGGCGAGGACGGCCCCGGGGGACCCGTCGAACAGGTCTGCGGGGATCACCCCCCAGCGCCGGAAATAGGCCCGCTGCGCCGCGAGCAGCTCCTCCCCGGAACCGTGGGCCGGATTCAGGCCCGAGGCGGGCCCGAGCAGGAAGACCAGGCAGCACAGGACGATGAGGGTGTGGGTCACCGGGGCCGGCGAGCCCCGCATCGCCCCGACGGCCGAGGCGCTCCAGTTGCGGCTCATGGACACAGAGCATGACGTAACCGGACGCAACCGCCCGGACCGCCTCGCCGCCGCGGACGGGCGGGGCGGCCGGCACCCGCCAGGCCGTAGGGTTACGAGCCATACGCACCGGGCGGTCCGGTGCGTCAAGGACACTGGAAGGAAGGCGGACAGCCACGATGACGGTTCCCCTGCCGACCGCCTCGACGCGGTGGCGCTGCACCCTCTGCGGCAACCTCACGCGGTTCGACGTGACCCGCTCGTCGAAGGTCGTCGAGTACGTCCACCTCGACCTGGCGGGAGAGCCCAGGGTCGAGGAGCGCGAGGTGCTCGATGAGACGATCGAATCGGTGCGGTGCCGCTGGTGCAACGCCGTGGACCAGGTGGAACTCGTGGACAGGCCGGGTGCCGGCTCCTGACCGGGGGCGGGCCCCGCTGACGGCGGCCCCGTACGCGGGGTCGCGCACAGGCATTGGGGTGTGACGGATGGTGGAGACCACGGGCGGGGGGCCGCAGGACGGCGCCGCCGAGGTGCTCGACCGCCCGCTGCCCGACGGGGTGCGCCGCCGGGTCGTCCAGATCGCCGCCGACGGCTTCGGCGGGCTGACGGTCACCGAGCTGCCCGCCCAGTTGCGGCAGTACGCCCGGTTCACCCCCAGCCGCCGCGCCAAGTTCGCGGGCAACGCCATGGCCTCGGCGCTGGAGAGCGATCCGCTGTTCCGGCAGCGCATCGGGGAACGGCTCAGAGAGGTCCAGCCGGAACTGACCGGCGCCCTCGACTCCGGCTCCCCGCCCCCGGCCGCGGACCCGCTCGACGTGGCGGCCGCGGCCTATGTGCTCCGCCCGCCGGGCTGGGTGAAGCTGGTGGCCGCCGCCGGCGAGGAGGCGCAGCGCGCCGACGCCGAGCGCGCCGACGAGGAGAGCCGGGCCGAGCTGGAGCGGCTGCGCGCCGAACTCGCCCGGGCCCGCGAGCGCACCAGGTCCGAGACCGAGCGGCTGCGCACCGAGCTGGAGGCGGCGAAGAAGGAATCCGAGTCGCTGCACCGCAGGCTGCGCTCCGCGCTCAGCGACGTCAAGCGTGGCGAGGCGGCCCTGCGCAAGCTGCGGGGCGAGATGGAGGCGGTCCGCGCCGAGGGGAGCGCCCAGGTGTCGGCCGCCGAGAGCGAGAGCCGGCGCCTCAGGGCGCGGCTGGGGGAGGCCGAGGCCGCGCTGGAGGCCGCCCGCCGGGCGGCCCGGGAGGGCCGCAGCGTCGAGGACATGCGGGTGCGGCTGCTGCTGGACACCGTGCTGGACGCCGCCCAGGGGCTGCGGCGCGAGCTCGCGCTGCCTCCGGTGTCCGTGCGGCCCGCCGAGACCGTGGACGCCGTCGAGCCCGGCCGCATGACCCCGAAGGACATCGCCGCCCGCGCGCTGTCCGAGGACGACCCCGCCGTCCTCGACCAGTTGCTGGCGCTGCCGCAGGCGCACCTCGTCGTCGACGGCTACAACGTCACCAAGACCGGCTATCCCCAGATGCCCCTGGAGAAGCAGCGGCTCAGGCTCCTGGGCCAGCTCGCCCAGCTCGCCGCCCAGAGCGGTGCGGAGGTGACGTGCGTCTTCGACGGCGCCGAACTGGCCGCGCCGGTGCTGCTGGCGCCGCCGCGCGGGGTGCGGGTGCTGTTCTCCAAGCCGGGCGTCACCGCCGACGAGCTGATCCGCCAACTGGTGCGCGCCGAGCCGCCGGGCCGGCCCGTCATCGTCGTCTCCACCGACCGCGAGGTGGCCGACGGAGTGGCCCGCGCGGGCGCCCGCCCGGTCGCGTCGGCGGTGCTTCTGAAGCGCTTCTCCCGGGCATAGGCGTAAAGGACCGTACGTCCCGACCCGCACGTAAGCCCCAAGCGTAACGTAACCGCCGATTGCCCGAATTGATGGGATGTTCACGCAACGTAGCGTCAACCGGACATCACCGCACGTGAGTTCACGGCAAGGAAAACGCACTGTGACGGGAATTTCAGGTCCGAGGATTTGAACTGATCACAAGAGAATCACTAGGGTCAGGCCTCGAACCTCCGCTCGGGTGATCGTTCACATGGGGTGGCGACGGCGGAGGCCCCGCCCACCGGCGTGTCGGTAGGCGGCTGGAGGAAGAAGGAGCTCGCCTTCGTGGCGTCCCACCGTCGTCCCAAGCAGCCGAGCCGCGCACGTGTGACCGTGCTCACCACCGCTGCCGCAGCTGCCGTCGCCCTGAGCTCGCAGGCCGCCAATGCCGCTCCCAGTGAGAAACCGAGCAAGGACGAGGTCAAGGCCAAGGTCGACAAGCTCTACCAGGAGGCGGAGCAGGCCACCGAGAAGTACAACGGGGCCAAGGAGAAGCAGGAGAAGCTCCAGAAGGAGATCTCCACCATCCAGGACGACGTCGCCCGCGGTCAGAAGGAACTCAACGACCTGCGCGACGGCCTCGGTTCGATGGCCAGCGCCCAGTACCGCAGCGGCGGCATCGACCCCTCGCTCCAGCTCTTCCTCTCCGCCGACCCGGACGACTACCTCGACAAGGCGTCCACCCTCGACCAGCTGAGCGCCCAGCAGGTCGACGGGCTGAAGAAGATCCAGGAGAAGCAGCGCGAACTCGCCCAGCAGCGCTCCGAGGCGTCCGAGAAGCTCAAGGACCTCTCCTCCACCCGCACCGAACTGGGCAAGAAGAAGAAGGAAGTCCAGGGCAAGCTCGCCGCCGCGCAGAAGCTGCTCAACAGCCTGACCGCCGAGGAGAAGGCCCAGCTCGCCGAGGAGGATGAGCGCGCCTCCCGCAACAGCGAGCGCCAGGCCCTCTCCGCCGGTGACGCCTCGACCGGCACCAGGGCCGGCACCAGCACCGGGACCGGCCGCGCCGCCGCCGCCTTCGCCGCCGCCCAGAGCAAGCTCGGCACCCCCTACGTCTACGGCGCCACCGGCCCGTCCTCCTTCGACTGCTCGGGCCTGACCTCCTGGGCGTACGCCCAGGCCGGCGTCGGTCTCCCGCGCACCTCCGAGGCGCAGACCGGCGCGGGCACCCGGATCTACTCGCAGAGCCAGCTCCAGGTCGGCGACCTCGTGTTCTTCTTCAACGACCTGCACCACGTGGGCCTCTACGCGGGCAACGGCCAGATCATCCACGCCCCGCGCACCGGCACCGTCGTGCGCTACGAGTCGATGAACACCATCGGTGGCCCGTTCATGTTCGGCGTCCGCGTCTAGGGTCCGTCCGCTCCTTCGGGAGACCGGCCCGCGATGCCCCCGAACGGGGGAATCGCACCGGCGCCCACCGGCCCCGCGCCCCGCCTGTGACCTGCGTCGAAGGCGGGGCGCCGCCGTGTGCGGCGGCCGCGGGCGCTGGTCCGCCCGCCGTCGCCGGGTCTACTGTCTGCCGCGTTTCCCTGTCCGCCAGCGGAAGGAGCGCGGCTTCCCGTGGGGTTCCATCGCCGTCCTGCACCGTCCTTCGGATCCGACCGGGGCGCCGTCGCCGCCGTCGGTCTGCTGTCCGTCACGGCCGCCCTGGGCGCGGCCCCGGCCGTGGCCACGCCGCACGACGACACCCGGGCCGAGGTGGACCACCTCTACGAGGAGGCCGAGAAGGCCACCGAGGCGTACAACGAGGCCGACGAGCGCGCCGACGGGCTGCGCCGGCAGGTCCGCACCGCGCAGGACGGGGTCGCCCGGCAGCAGGAGCGGATCAACACCATGCGGGAGTCGCTCGGCTCGCTCGCCGGCGCCCAGTACCGCTCCGGCGGCCTCGATCCCTCCCTCACCCTGCTGTTCTCCGACGACCCGGAGGACTACCTGGAGAGGGCCTCCGTCCTCGACCGGATCACCGTCCGCCAGGCGGGCGAGCTGAGGAGACTGCGGGGCGCCCTGCGCTCCCTCGACCGGGACCGGGCGGAGGCGGCCCGCACGCTGCGGGCGCTGGAGAAGAGCCGCAAGGACGCCGCCGCCCACAAGAAGACCGTCGAGGGCAAACTCGCCGAGGCCCGCCGGCTGCTCAACTCCCTCCCGGCCGACGAGCGCGCCGCCTACGACCGTGCCGCCCGCTCCGGCCGCGCGCACCCGCACGGCCCGGACACGGCCGTACCGGCCTCGGCACGCGCGGCGGCCGCCGTCGCCGCCGCCCGCTCCGCCCTCGGCAGGCCCTACGTCTGGGGCGCCAACGGACCCGGCGGGTTCGACTGCTCGGGCCTGACGCAGTGGTCGTACGCGCAGGCCGGGGTGTCCCTGCCGCGCACCTCGCAGGCCCAGCGGTACGCCGGCCGGCAGGTCCCGCTCTCCGAGGCGCGCCCCGGCGACCTGGTGCTCTACCGGTCCGACGCCAGCCACGTCGGGATGTACGTGGGCAACGGCCAGGTGATCCACGCGCCCTACCCCGGCGCCGCCGTGCGCCACGACCCGGTCGGGATGATGCCCGTCTCGGCGGTCACCAGGGTCTGACCGAAGCGGTCCGGCGCCCGTACGCTCGGGGAGATGGCTGGTCGAGGGCGGGTTCCGGGAGCGCCGGTGGCGGCGCTGTGCCTGCTGCTCGTCTCCCTGGTCGCGTGCGGCGGGGGGCCGGTCGTCGACGGCACCCGCGCCGAGGCGCAGGCGCTCCTCGACCGGCGGGCGGCGGCGGTCCTCGGCCACGACGCCGCCGGCCACGCCCGCACCGGCACCCGGGCCGGGTTCGACAACCTGCGCGCCGTACCGCTGGCGGACTGGTCCTACCGCGTGACCGCCCTCGACCGCACCGGTGACACCGCCACCGTCTCCGCGGACCTGCGCTACCGCGTCGAGGGTCACGACCGCTCCCCGGTCACCACCGCCCGCACCCTGCGCCTGAGCCGGGACGCGGACGGCCGGTGGTCGGTGGCCTCGGACCGGCCCGCGCGGACGTCCGGCCAGCAACTGTGGGACCAGGGCCCGGTGCGGGTCGTCCGGGGCGAGCGGGGCCTGGTGCTCGGCGTCGGGCGGACCGACGCCGAGCACCAGGCCC
>NZ_MSGP01000500.1 GCF_002078235.1 Streptomyces viridosporus | reverse complement strand
GTGTACGTCTCGGACGCCGGCGTGCCGCCCTCGGTGCCCGCCGAGGCGGTGACCTTGATCCGGGCGGTGCCCTCGGGGGCGGTCACCGAGAGGGTCGTCCCCTCGGCGGTGTTGCCGGCGGACGTCGCGCGGGTGCCGACCGGTCGTGCGGCCGGGATGAACGCCGACTCCCGGGCGTCGCCCTCGCCGCGCAGCACGCGCACGGCCGCCACGACCGGCACGGCGCCGTTCGTGGGCGTCAGGACCAGGGAGCCCGCCTCGCCGCGCGTGAGGTCGCCCAGGTCGACGGCCGTCGTCATGCCGCCCTTCACCCGGAGCGTCTCCTGACCGGCGGGGGTGATCAGGCCGGAGGGGGAGGCGAGGCGCACCTTCAGGTCGGCGTCGGCGTCGCCGGGGGCGAAGGCGACCAGGCGGACGGCGGTGGCGTCCTTCGGGATGCCGGGCAGGACCAGGCTGCCCGCGGGATCGGTCGACGCGGCCAGCCAGTCGCCGCCCAGCTCGGCGTCCAGGGCCTGCACGGCCGCGCCGACCCGGCCGCTGCGGACGACGACGTGCACGGTCACGTCGGTCTGCTCCTCCTCGGTGAGCGTGGACAGCAGGATCGGCTCGGTGGCGTGCGGCCCGACCGTGATGCCCTCCCCCACCGTCGTCTCGAGGGCACCGTCCTTGCCGTAGAGCTCGACGTCCACCACCGCGGCCGAGTCGCCGGGGTTGGTCAGGTGGACGTAGTCGGTGCGGTCGGCGTCGGTGCTGGCGCCCGGGAACCAGAACTCGGTGTCCGGCGCGGTGCAGGTGACGCCCTGCAGGCCCCGGCCCGTGCCCGCGGCGACCTCGGTCGTCTGCTGCACGGTCCAGCCGGGCGCGAAGCGGCCGTCGGCGGTGCCGACGAGCGCGGGCGCCTCGCCTCCGCTGGTGTCCCCGGTGGCCGGCTTGCCGGGCTCCTCGGGCGCGAGGACGGATTCCTCGGGCTTGTCGCCCTTGCCGCCCTTGTCGCTCTTGCCGCCCTCGCCGTCCCGGTCGCTCTCGGCGCCCTCGGTGCTCTCGTCACCCTCGGCGTCCTCGGCGTCCTGCTCGTCCGGCCCGGCCTCTGACCGCTCCGCCGCCCGGAGTTCGGCCGTGCCCTTGTTCTCCGTGCCCTTGGTGACCGGTGTGAAGGACGTGTACGTGGTCTCGGCGAGGTCGGAGGTGCTGGGCGGCGGGCACAGCAGGCTCGTGCGTTCCACGGGCAGGTGGGCCGCCGCCTCGGCGGTGTCGCCGGTGGCCGCGGGGTCCGGTGCGGACAGCGCGGCGAAGCCGGTGACGGCGGCGAGCGCGGTGGCCGCCGCGATCAGGGACAGGGTGGTGCGGTTCACTGCTGGCTCCCGTCGGGACGCTCACTGCCCGTGCCGTGGGGGTCGTACGGCGTGTCGTAACCCTGCGCGTAGGTCTGGTCGTAGCCCTGTCCGTACGTCTGGTCGTACGGCGTCTGCTGGGGCTGGGCGCCGTAGGCGTACGGGTCGTACGGGCCGTCCTGGTAGGGGGCGTCCTGGTACGGCGTGCCGTAGGCGTCCGTCGCGTACTGCTGGTACTGCTCGCCGGTGTGGGCGGTGCCGGGTTCGGCGTCCGCGTAGGCCGCGGTGTCCCATGCGCCGTAGTCGGGCTGGTGCGGAACCGGCGCCGGGGGCTGCTCCGGCGGGGCGGGGAACTCCTCGTCGCCGCCCGCCCCTTCGGCCGTGGCTTCGGACGTGGCCTCGGCCTCGGCCTGGGCGCGCAGGCGGCGGGCGCGGCGTCCCTCGCCGGCGAGCGCCTCGGCGGGGACGGCGGGCTCCTCGGGCAGGTCGTCGTCGACGTCGCGGCGGCGGCCGGGCAGGGCCATGACGACGAGGACGACGGCGAGCAGGCCCTGGGCCCACAGCCAGGCGGTGTGGGTGATCGGGGTGTCGTAGGTGACGTCCAGCCTGCCGCCGGAGGCGGGGAGTTCGAAGCCCTGGGCCCAGCCGTCGACGGTGGTGCGGGACAGCGGCTTGCCGTCCAGGGTGGCGGTCCAGCCCTCCGCGGCGGAGTCGGCGAGGCGGAGGATCCGGCCCTCGCCGCCGCCCGGGATCTCGGTGTGGATCTCGACGGGGCCGGCGGCGACGGGCCGCGGCTCGCCCCCGGCGCCCTGGGCGGGGACGATGCTCGCGCGGGCGACCTCCCGGTCGACCCGCCACAGCGCGCCGCCCGCCTGCTGGCTGAGCCGGGTCAGGCCGGGGGTGGCGTCCAGGACGCGGGAGACCTCGCGGGGGGCGCCCTGGTGGACCAGGACGTAGCGCACGGCGAACCCGCCGAGCTGGTCGGCCTGGTCGGCGCCGGAGCCGGCGACGAGGTTGGCGACGACCTTGTCGAGCCGGGTGTTCCCGCCGTCCACCGCGGCGATCTCGGCGTCGCCCATGCGGGCGCCGGAGCCGCGGACCAGCATGTAGCGGACGCGGGCGGTGGAGTCGCTGTCGAGGACGAGGGTGCGGGCCTGGTCGCGGGTGGCGCTCTCCTCGGCGACGAACGCGGGCACCTGGGCGGGGTCGCGCCGCTCCACGGGGCCGTCGGCGCCGCGGATCATCCAGCCCGCGGCGGCCAGCAGCGGGCCGACGGCGCAGGCGAGGGCGATCAGCACGGCGACCGGCTGGCGCCAGCCGAAGCTCTGCTCGGCGACCCGCGCGCGTGCCCCGTCGGCGCCGAGCGCGGCGGCGGCCAGGACGGCGGTGCCGTAGACGAGGGTCGCGGGGCCGGCCCAGGCGGAGGCGTTGGACAGGACCGCGAAGACGAGGCCCACCAGGGCGGCCGTCCAGGCGGTGAGGATGGCCGTCCGCCGCTCGGCGCGGAGCAGGGCGGCGAGGGCGGCGAGCACCAGGCCGATGAGCAGCAGGCCGCCGACCGTGCCGGGGCCGCCCGGGCTCGCGCCGAGCAGGTCGAGGGCGGAGGCGGCGGAGGGGCCGTGCTCCAGGCCGGCTTCCCGGAAGAAGCCGAAGGGGAGGAGGGAGAACGACCAGGGGGCGAGGACGAGCATCGGCGCGCCCAGCTGGGCCAGGAAGCGCAGCGCGTACGCCGTGATGTCGGTCCTGCGCAGGGCCAGCACGCCGAGGCCGAGGACCAGGGCGACGGGCCACACGATCGGGGTGAACGCGGTGGTCACGGTGAGCAGCAGCGCGTACGCCCAGGTGGCGCGCCAGCTTCCGCGGGCGCCGTCGGGGTTCGCCAGGCCGCTCGCGGCGATGCCCGCGCGGGCGACGAGGGGCAGCAGCACCGCGAGGACGGCGGTGCCGATGCGGCCGCCGGCCAGGGCGCCGGTGGCGGCGGGCAGGAAGGCGTAGGCGACGGCCGCCCACGCGCGCAGCAGCCGGGACTCCACGAGCGGGCGGGAGGCGAAGTACGCGGTGATGCCGGCCAGCGGCACCGAGCAGACGAGCAGGATCGTGACGGCGAGGCCGGTCGAGCCGAGCAGCAGGGAGGCGAAGGCCGCCACGACGGCGAGGTAGGGCGGCGCGGACCCGGTGCCGCCGGCGCCCACCGTGTGCCAGGCGTCGGTGTAGCGCGCCCACAGCTCACCGGAGTCCGCGGGCACGGGCAGCAGGGCGCCGCCGGCGAGCGCGCCGCCGCCGAGGAGGGCGCGGCAGGCCGCGAGGGAGGCGAGCAGCAGCACCAGGAAGAGCACCGGGCCGGGCCTGCGGGCGATGCGCTTGAGCCGGGCGAACTGCTCGACCTCCAGGAAGTCGGCGTCGTCGCCGCCGGGCCCGGACTCGACGGCGCCGCCGTGCCGCCCGGCGCCGGAGGCGGCCTCGGGGTCGGAACGGCCCACGAGGTTGCTCGCGACCTGTTCGACGGTGACACGGACGGTCGCGCCGGGCGGCGGGAGCAGTGCCCGCAGTTCGCCCTTGTCGATCTGCGGGCTGCCGCGGTGGCGCCGGCCGGCGAGGATCCGTTCGGGCCGCAGCAGGGTGCCCATGAGGCCGCGGATCTCGTCGACGGCCTGCCCGGGGACCTTGCCGACGAGGTAGGCGAGGGTGCGCAGCAGGGTGCCGAGGACCAGGCGCAGCAGCACCCAGGGCAGCGCGGCGGTACGGGTGTTGACGAGCAGGGTGTAGACGGCGCCCGCCTTGTCCACCTTGTGCGGGGAGGCGGAGGTGCGGCCCACGCAGTCGACGGTGCGGCGCTCGCGGGAGGCCGCCTCGGCGTGCCGGACGACCGCGTCGGGGGCGACGAGGACCCGGTAGCCGGCCGAGTGGGCGCGCCAGCACAGGTCGACGTCGTCGCGCATGAGGGGCAGGTGGCGGTCGAACCCGCCGAGCTCCTCGAAGACGTCGCGGCGGACGAGCATGCCGGCGGTGGACACCGACAGCACGGGCCGGACGTGGTCGTGCTGGCCCTGGTCCTGCTCGCGGCGGTCCAGACCGGTCCAGCGGCGCCCGGAGTTGGCGATGGAGACGCCGACCTCCAGCAGTTGCCGACGGTCGTACCAGCCGCGGAGCTTGGGGCCGACGACGGCCACGTCGTCGCGGCCGAGCTCGTACTCGTTCTCCACGACGCGCAGCATCTGGGCCAGCGCGTCGGGTGCGGGGGCGCAGTCGTCGTGCAGCAGCCACAGCCACTGCACCGGCTCGCCGTGCGGGAGTTCGGGCAGGTCGTAGGCGTCGTCGCGCCAGCTGCGGGTGACCGGGTCCCAGCCGCTCGGCCGCTTCAGGTAGGGCAGCTCCTCGGGGGTGAGGAGGGGCGCGCCGCGGTGGCACTCCTCGACGGCCTGGCCGAAGCCGGTGCGCCGGGCGAGGTGCAGCACCCGGTCCTCGCCGAGCGCGTCGGTGACCAGCTGGGCGGAGTCGTCCGCACTGCCGGTGTCGGCGCCCATGGCGAACTGGACCGGGCGCTCCTGGCCGAGCAGCCCGGCGAGCGCGTCGGGCAGCCAGCGGGCGCCGTCGTGGGAGACGAGGACCGCGGTCACCACGTGACGCGGGAACTCGGGAGCGGCAGCGGCGGCGTCTTGGCGGGCTGCCGTGTGGGTGTGCACGGACATCGAGGTACGGGCCCCGGTTCGGTGGACTGCGGGGACGCCCGCGCCCGGAGGGGGCGGTGGGGCGTCGCGGACGAGCGACCACACTATCGGCTGGCCGACGCGGCGGCCCGTCGCCTGTGGACAACCCGCCTGCAACGGGCCGTGAGTGACGTACGTGCGGAAGTGATGTGCGTACGGAGGTGATGTGTGCGGCGTCGACGTGCGTACGGCGGCGAGGTGCCGTACGTCAGACGGCGGCCTTCTTCAGCCGGCGGCGCTCGCGCTCGGACAGACCGCCCCAGATGCCGAAGCGCTCGTCGTTGGCGAGGGCGTACTCGAGGCACTCGGAGCGGACCTCGCAGGCGAGGCAGACCTTCTTGGCCTCCCGGGTCGAACCGCCCTTCTCGGGGAAGAAGGACTCGGGGTCGGTCTGGGCGCACAGCGCGCGCTCCTGCCAGCCGAGTTCCTCGTCCGCGTCGTCGGCCAGCAGTTGCTGCACCAGCTCGGTCATGTGCGCCCCTCGTCCGTCTTTCGCGTCCCCGTGATGTAGCCGTTACCGATACCGGCTGAACGACACGAGTGAAATTACAAGTGTGCTGCTCCGGGCGAGTCAAGCCGAGATCTGCTATTGGGCCCCTTATTCACTCTGCGGAACCAAGGCCGAGCGGAAAGTGTTCAAATCACCCTAAACCTTGACACGCGGAGGGGGCCCACCAGGGCCCCCTGACCCGCGCAGAGCCTCCACGGGAAGGACGCCCGGGATTTTGATCCCGTTCCGACACCCGGGTCCGGGCGAACCGGATCACAGTCCGATCACGGGATCGCAACGGCGCCCGGTGCGCCCGGCCGTGCGCACCATGTGTCCCGGGAACCGCCTGAGCAAACCTTTCACCCGGGAGATGAACCGGATGAGGTGAAACATGTCCCACATACCGGGCGTCGAGTTGACAGTGAAGGTGTGAACCGGTGTCCTAATGGGCATGCTCGCGAACTTGGCGCTCACCTCGACCCGCCCCGCCGGGTCCCTCGGTGCTGCCCGCGCTCGCTGTAGCTGTTGCTGTTCCGGCTGTTGAGCCCTCTCCCCCTCGACCTTCCTCGAGCGGGAGACACCCCGCCGCTCCGGCCGCCGAGCCACCCCTCGCTCGGTCCCCGCTTCCCCCGCTCCGACCGGGGCACCCCTGGCGCCGGGGGTGCCCCGGTCGGAGCGGGGGAAGC
>NZ_MSGP01000050.1 GCF_002078235.1 Streptomyces viridosporus | reverse complement strand
GTGAGCCCGCGGGCTCACGGTGAACGCGGGGCTCAGGAGACGCCCAGCTCCTTCGCGTTCTTCTTCAGGTCCTCGATGCCACCGCACATGAAGAACGCCTGCTCCGGGAAGTGGTCGTACTCACCGTCACAGATCGCGTTGAACGCGGCGATCGACTCGTCCAGCGGCACGTCCGAACCGTCCACGCCGGTGAACTGCTTGGCGACGTGGGTGTTCTGGGACAGGAAGCGCTCCACGCGACGGGCACGGTGGACGACGAGCTTGTCCTCCTCGCCGAGCTCGTCGATACCGAGGATCGCGATGATGTCCTGCAGGTCCTTGTACTTCTGCAGGATGTTCTTCACGCGCATGGCCGCGTTGTAGTGGTCCTGCGCGATGTAGCGCGGGTCCAGGATCCGGGACGTGGAGTCCAGCGGGTCCACGGCCGGGTAGATGCCCTTCTCCGAGATCGGACGGGAGAGCACCGTCGTCGCGTCGAGGTGGGCGAAGGTGGTGGCCGGGGCCGGGTCGGTCAGGTCGTCCGCGGGGACGTAGATCGCCTGCATCGAGGTGATCGAGTGACCGCGGGTCGAGGTGATGCGCTCCTGGAGGAGACCCATCTCGTCGGCCAGGTTCGGCTGGTAGCCCACCGCGGAGGGCATGCGGCCGAGCAGGGTCGACACCTCGGAACCGGCCTGGGTGAAGCGGAAGATGTTGTCGATGAAGAACAGCACGTCCTGCTTCTGGACGTCGCGGAAGTACTCGGCCATGGTGAGGCCGGCCAGCGCGACGCGCAGACGGGTGCCCGGGGGCTCGTCCATCTGACCGAAGACCAGGGCGGTCTTGTCGATGACGCCGGACTCGCTCATCTCGTCGATGAGGTCGTTGCCCTCACGGGTGCGCTCACCGACACCGGCGAACACCGACACACCGTCGTGGTTGTTGGCGACGCGGTAGATCATCTCCTGGATGAGCACCGTCTTGCCGACGCCGGCGCCGCCGAACAGACCGATCTTGCCGCCCTTGACGTACGGGGTGAGCAGGTCGATGACCTTCACGCCGGTCTCGAACATCTCGGTCTTCGACTCGAGCTCGTCGAAGTTCGGCGCCTTGCGGTGGATCGGCCAGCGCTCGCCGTCGTACGTCTCGTCGACGTTGAGCACCTCACCGAGGGTGTTGAACACCTTGCCCTTGGTGAAGTCGCCGACCGGCACGGAGATGGCGGAACCCGTGTCGGTCACCGGGGCCTGGCGGACCAGACCGTCGGTGGGCTGCATGGAGATGGTGCGGACCAGGCCCTCGCCCAGGTGCTGGGCGACTTCCAGGGTCAGCGTCTTCTTCGCGCCCTCGTTCGCCGGGTCGGAGACCTCGACGTGCAGGGCGTTGTAGATGTCCGGCATCGCGTCGACGGGGAACTCCACGTCGACGACCGGGCCGATGACCCGCGCGACGCGGCCGGTGGCCACGCCCGACGCAGCGGTCGGCTCAACAGTGGTGGTCATTAGTTGTCACTCCCCGCGGTCGCGTCGGCCAGTGCGCTCGCGCCACCGACGATCTCGCTGATTTCCTGGGTGATTTCGGCCTGGCGGGCCGCGTTGGCAAGCCGGGAGAGCGTGTTGATCAGCTCGCCCGCGTTGTCGGTGGCCGACTTCATCGCGCGCCGCGTGGCGGCGTGCTTCGAAGCGGCCGACTGGAGCAGCGCGTTGTAGATGCGGCTCTCCACGTAGCGCGGCAGCAGGGCGTCGAGGACGTCCTCCGCCGAGGGCTCGAAGTCGTACAGCGGAAGGATCTCGTCCTTCGTCGCCGACTCCTGAGCGACCTCCTCGAGGCGCAGCGGGAGCAGCCGGGAGTCGACCGCCGTCTGCGTCATCATCGAGACGAACTCGGTGTAGACGATGTGGAGTTCGTCCACACCCCCGTCCGCCGTCTCCTTCTCGATGGCCTCGATCAACGGAGCCGCGACCTTCTTGGCGTCCGCGTACGAGGGCTCGTCGGTGAAGCCCGTGAACGACTCCGCGACCGTGCGCTCGCGGAAGTTGTAGTGGGCGACACCGCGGCGGCCGACGATGTACGTGTCGACCTGCTTGCCCTCGCGCTCCAGGCGCTCGGTCAGCTGCTCCGCCGCCTTGATGGCGTTGGCGTTGAAGGCGCCGGCCAGACCGCGGTCGCTCGTGAGGAGCAGGACCGCGGCACGGGTCGGGGTCTCCGCCTCCGTGGTCAGCGGGTGCTTGGTGTCCGAACCGGTGCCGACCGCCGTGACCGCGCGGGTGAGTTCCTGCGCGTACGGCGTGGAGGCCGCCACCTTGCGCTGCGCCTTGACGACGCGCGAGGCGGCGATCATCTCCATCGCCTTGGTGATCTTCTTGGTCGCGGTGACGGATCGGATGCGACGCTTGTAGACCCGGAGCTGGGCTCCCATGAGTCAGGTCCCTTCCTTACGTCACTTGGCGGCAGCGGCCGGGGCGTCCTCGCCGAGCAGCTTGCCGTCGCTCGTCTCGAACTGCTTCTTGAAGGCAGCCACCGCGTCGGCGATCGCCTGGATCGTGTCGTCGGACATCTTGGCGCCCTCGCGGATGGAGGTCATGAGGCCCTGCTCCTGACGGTGCAGGTACTCCAGCAGCTCCTTCTCGAAGCGGCGGATGTCCGCGACCGGAACCTCGTCCATGCGGCCCGTGGTACCGGCCCAGATGGAGACGACCTGGTCCTCGGTGGCCATCGGCTCGTACTGGTTCTGCTTCAGCAGCTCGACCATGCGCTGACCGCGCTCCAGCTGCGCCTTCGACGCGGCGTCCAGGTCGGAACCGAAGGCGGCGAACGCCTCCAGCTCACGGAACTGGGCGAGGTCCACGCGCAGACGGCCGGAGACCTGGCGCATCGCCTTGTGCTGGGCGGAGCCACCGACGCGGGAGACCGAGATACCGACGTTCAGGGCCGGACGCTGGCCGGCGTTGAACAGGTCGGACTCCAGGAAGCACTGGCCGTCGGTGATGGAGATGACGTTGGTCGGGATGAACGCCGAGACGTCGTTGGCCTTGGTCTCGACGATCGGCAGACCGGTCATCGAGCCGGCACCCATGTCGTCGGAGAGCTTGGCGCAGCGCTCCAGCAGCCGGGAGTGCAGGTAGAAGACGTCGCCCGGGTAGGCCTCGCGGCCCGGCGGGCGGCGCAGCAGCAGCGACACGGCGCGGTAGGCGTCGGCCTGCTTCGACAGGTCGTCGAAGATGATCAGGACGTGCTTGCCCTCGTACATCCACTGCTGACCGATGGCGGAGCCGGTGTACGGCGCCAGGTACTTGAAGCCGGCCGGGTCGGACGCCGGGGCGGCGACGATGGTCGTGTACTCCAGCGCACCGTTCTCCTCCAGCGCGCGGCGGACCGACGCGATGGTGGAGCCCTTCTGGCCGATGGCGACGTAGATGCAGCGGACCTGCTTCTTCGGGTCGCCGGTGCGCCAGTTGTCACGCTGGTTGATGATCGTGTCGACGGCCAGGGCGGTCTTGCCGGTCTGGCGGTCGCCGATGATCAGCTGGCGCTGACCACGGCCGATCGGGGTCATGGCGTCGACGGCCTTGTAGCCCGTCTCCATCGGCTCGTGCACCGACTTGCGCTGCATGACCGTGGGGGCCTGCAGTTCGAGGGCGCGGCGGCCCTCGGTCTCGATCTCGCCGAGGCCGTCGATCGGGTTGCCGAGCGGGTCGACCACACGGCCGAGGTAGCCCTCGCCCACGGCGACGGACAGGACCTCGCCGGTGCGGGTGACCGGCTGGCCCTCCTCGATGCCGCTGAACTCACCGAGGACGATGGCACCGATCTCGCGCTCCTCGAGGTTGAGGGCGAGGCCGAGGGTGCCGTCCTCGAACTTCAGCAGCTCGTTGGCCATGGCCGACGGCAGACCCTCGACCTTTGCAATGCCGTCACCGGCAAGGGTGACCGTACCGACCTCCTCGCGCGAGGCCGCGTCCGGCTTGTACGACTGGACGAAGTTCTCCAGCGCGTCCCGGATCTCCTCCGGCCGGATCGTGAGCTCCGCCATCTGAGTTCCCTGCTCTCCTTGTTGGGCCCGAAGTTTCACTTGGGGGGTATTCCACGAGTCGGGGACTCCCCCCAATAAGAGGTGAATCCTCTGCACGGCCCAACCCGGGCCGTAGTCATGCTTATGGAGTTGCTGCTAGCTCGCCATGCGACGGGCGGCGTCCTCGAGCCGGTCCGCGAGCGAGCCGTTGATGATCTCGTCGCCGACCCGCACCCGGATCCCGCCCAGGACCGCGGGGTCCACGTCGAGGTTGAGGTGCATCTCACGGCCGTAGAGCTTCGCCAGCGCGGCGCCGAGACGCCGCTTCTGCGTGTCGCTCAGCGGGACCGCCGAGGTGACGACGGCGACCGCGCGGTTGCGACGATCGGCGGCGAGCTTGGACAGGGACTCGAGTCCCGCTTCCAGGCTACGTCCCCGCGGCGCGGTGACAAGGCGCGTCACCAGACGCTCGGTCGTGGGCTTGGTCCGGCCGCCGAGCAGGCTGCGCAGCAGCTCGCCCTTGGCCGAGGCGCTCGCGGCGCGGTTGGTCAGCGCGGCCCGCAGCTGCGTGTCGGACGAGACGATCCGGCCGAACCGGAACAGCTCGTCCTCGACCTCGTCGAGCGTGCCCGCCCGCTGGGCCGCGGTGAAGTCGGCCGTGTTGGCCAGCTCCTCCAGCGCGTCCACCAGGTCGCGCGACTGCGACCAGCGGGAGCGCACCGTACCGGCCACCAGGTCGGCGGTCGGACCGCCCACCTGACCGCCGAGGATGCGTCCGGCCAGGCCGGCCTTGGCGTCAGCGGCCTGCGCCGGGTCGGTGAGGACCCGGCGCAAGCTGACCTCGCGGTCGAGCAGCGCGGTGACGGCGGCCAGCTCGTCGGCGAGCTGCGCCGCGTCCACGGACGTGGAGTCCGTCAGCGCGTCGAGCCGCTCACGTGCGGCTGCCAGGGCCTCGCGGCTCGCTCCGTTCATCGTGCGGCCTCGGCCTTCTCCTCGAGCTGGTCGAGGAAGCGGTCGATCACACGGCTCTGCCGGGCGTGGTCCTCGAGGGACTCACCGACGAGCTTGCCGGCCAGGTCGGTGGCGAGCTTGCCGATGTCCTGGCGCAGTGCCGCGGACGCGGCCTTGCGGTCGGCCTCGACCTGCGTGTGACCGGCGGCGATGATCTCCTCACGCTGCCGCTGGCCTTCCGCGCGCATCTCGGCGATGAGCGCGGCGCCCTGCTCCTGTGCCTCCTGGCGCAGGCGCGCGGCCTCGTGCCGGGCCTCGGCGAGCTGAGCCTTGTACTGCTCGAGCACGCTCTGGGCCTCGGTCTGGGCGGCCTCGGCCTTCTCGATCCCGCCCTCGATCGCCTCGCGGCGCTCCTCCAGAACCTTGTTGATGTTCGGGAGGAGCTTCTTGGCGAGGAAGCCGAAGACGATGACGAAGGCGAGCAGGCCGATGACGAGCTCGGGAATCGGCGGGACGAGGGGGTTCTGCAACTCCTCAGCCGCGATATGAAGCAGTGGGCTCATATCAGAGTGCCTTTCGTCTAGAGGGGCGGTCGTGGATCAGATGATCACGTGCCGTAGACGAACGGCATGACCAGGCCGATGAGGGCGAGCGCCTCACAGAAGGCGAAGCCGAGGATCTGGTTGGCACGGATCAGGCCGGCGGCCTCGGGCTGACGGGCGATGGCTTCGGTGCCCTTACCGAAGATGATGCCGACGCCGATGCCGGGGCCGAAAGCGGCGATGCCGTAGCCGATGGAAGCGATCGAACCGCTGACGGCGGCAAGGGTCTGGGACATGCCAGTTCTTCCTTTTCTTCACGGGCCGGTGGGGGTGCGCCACCGGACGACTGGGGGGCGGGTGCGGGACGCTCAGTGGTGCTCGGCGAGCGCGCCCTGGATGTAGGTGCAGGCCAGCAGGACGAAGACGTACGCCTGCAGGGCTTGGATGAAGAGCTCGAAGACCGTCATCACGAGGACCATCAGGAACGAGACGCCGGCGTAGGCGATGCCGATGCCGTTCAGGAGGTACCAGCTCGCGATGGTGAAGAGCACGATCAGGATGTGGCCCGCGAACATGTTCGCGAAGAGTCGCACGGCGTGGGTGAAGGGCCGCACGAGCAGGTTCGAGAAGGCCTCGATCAGCATCACGACCGGCAGCGCCGCGCCGAGCGACTTGTCGTAGCCGGTGAAGTTCTTCAGGGCGCCGACGAAGCCGTGCTTCTTGAAGGTCAGCGAGACCCACACGACGTAGACGAGCAGCGCGAGCACCAGCGGGTAGGCGAAGACCGACGTCACCGGGAACTGGGCGAGCGGGATGATCGACCAGAGGTTCATCATCCAGACGAAGAAGAACAGCGAGACGATGAGCGGGACGTACTTCTCGCCCTGGCGCTTGCCCATCGTCTCGTAGACGATGCCGCGGCGGACGAAGTCGTAGCCGGTCTCGGCGACCATCTGCAGCTTGCCGGGGACGACCTGGGGCCGGCGGAAGGCCGCCCAGAAGAAGCCGATGACGACGACCGAGCCGAGCAGCGCCAGCAGCATCGTCTTGTTGAAGTACACGTTGCTGTCGCCGTTACCCCAGAGGGGGTCGAACAGGAACGAGTGCAGCCCGGGAGACGGGAAGCCACAGCCGTCGAAGATGTGGCAGTCGGTCTCGAAGGCGAGCACCTGCGTCGGGTCAGCACTCACCGCGGGCTCCTTCGGCGTGGCGCATGGATTCGGCAACCTCGTGGTGTCGGCGCGGCACGGGGCCGCGGATCGGCACGGGACTGGTGTTACGGATGTGGGGGCGGCAGTGGGGCATCTCGCCTCGCGATGTGGCAGGCGTCATCTCGGATGCCCGCGCCCGCGATGCCGCAGTTGGCACCGGACGATAGCAGGGTCTCCCATGCGCCTTTATCCCGGCCCTACGTCTCACGACGAACGCCCCGGGGTTTCCTTCTTCTCACGCGTCGTCGATTCGGGTTCCACATAGGGAATCTTGGCCTTCATGTGGGCCCGTGCCTGCGCGGCGACCCAGGTGAGGGTGCAGACGAGCAAGGTGAGGGCGAAGACCTTCGGGTGGAACAGCGTCGTGTTCTTGAAGAGCGCGATGAAGACGAACATCAGCAGGATCTGCGCCATGTACATCATCAGCCCCATCGCCTGGAACAGATGAGGCAGTGATTTGGCGGTCCACTGCAGGACGTACAGACCCACCCCCATGAGGAGGATCACGAGCACCGCCGCGACGACCCCGCCGATCACCCCCTTGCCGCCCTCGACGGCACCGCCGATCGCGACTGCGACCGCACCGACGGCAGCGGTGGGCACGGCAGCCTGGATCAGGATCCGGACGTCGTTGGACGGCATGGCGGCAGCTCCGCTTTCAAGGGGGCAAGGGGGGTGTCGTCATGGACGAGCGTAGTCCCCCGGACGGGGTGGATTTTCCTCGCACCGGGCGGACCGTCGCACTACGGCCCGGCGGCTCTGTCCGGGGACTCGTGAACGGTATCACAAACTATTTGATGCAGTCTTTACCTGATGGGTGTGCCCGGTGTCACACATGAGGACCAATCTGCGCGTCTGAGCGAGAAGGAAGCCCTCTTGTCTGGTATTGGAGCACTTTGCACCCCCAACACAGCCCCATCGGACTCCCACGACTTGGCAATGCTCTAGTCGGATTCTTACCTTGGCCGTTGTCCGGCCCGAACCGACGGGACGTCAGTGCGAGCCGTCGGCCCGCCGGCCGTCGGCCAGGTGTGCACGGGCGCCGAGGGCGGTCGCGCCGTTGACGCCGGAGACGCCCGCGGCGACCGGGGCGCGGTCCTCCGCCCCCACGCCTCCCACGGCGTCCTGTGCCGCCCGCGGATCCGCCGCGGCCGGCGCCGGGGCGTCCGGGGCGGGCGCGGGCGTCCGACGACGGCGGTAACGCGGCGGGACGAAGGCCTCCGCCCACCGCGGGGCCCGCGGGGTGAAGCGCGGCAGCAGGAGCAGGACCAGGCCGATCGCGCTGAGGAAGACCACGCTCAGGACGATCCACATCGACGCCGAGTTGACGGAGTAGGCGAGCGCGCCGAAGGCGATCAGCGCCGACCAGAAGTACATGATCAGCACCGCGCGGCTGTGCGAGTGGCCGATCTCCAGCAGCCGGTGGTGCAGATGGCCCCGGTCCGCCGCGAACGGCGACTGGCCGCGCCAGGTGCGCCGCACGATCGCCAGGATCAGGTCGGCGGCCGGCACCGCGATGATGGTGAGCGGCAGGATCAGCGGGATGTAGACCGGCACCGTCTGGTGCACGGCCTCCTTCTCCGAGCCCACGTACAGGTTCAGGGCGTCCGGGTCGACCTGTCCCGTGATGGAAATCGCACCGGCGGCCAGGACCAGGCCGATGAGCATCGAGCCGGAGTCCCCCATGAAGATCCGCGCCGGGTGCATGTTGTGCGGCAGGAAGCCCAGGCACATGCCCATCAGGATCGCCGAGAACAGCGTCGCCGGGGCGGCCGCCTCGATGCCGTACGAGTACCAGATGCGGTAGGCGTACAGGAAGAACGCCATCGCCGCGATGCACACCATGCCGGCCGCGAGACCGTCCAGGCCGTCGACGAAGTTGACCGCGTTGATGGTGATGACGACCAGCGCGACCGTGAGCAGCGTGCCCTGCCACTGGGTGAGGGCGACCGAGCCGACGCCCGGGATCGGCAGCCACAGGATCGTCAGACCCTGCATGACCATCACACCGGCCGCGATCATCTGGCCGCCCAGCTTGATCAGGGCGTCGATCTCGAACTTGTCGTCCAGGACGCCGATCAGCCAGATCAGCGCGGCCCCGGAGAGCAGCGCCCGGGGCTCGTTGGACTTCTCGAAGAGCTGGCCGAGGTTGGTGAGGTGGTCGGCGACCAGCAGACCCGCGCACAGCCCGAAGAACATCGCGATCCCGCCGAGCCGCGGAGTGGGTTCCCGGTGCACGTCGCGCGCCCGGATCTCCGGCATCGCCCCGGCCACGATCGCGAACTTGCGTACCGGCCCGGTCAGCAGGTACGTCACCGCGGCCGTGATGCAGAGCGTCAGCAGGTATTCACGCACGGGCTTCCCCACAGGTCTCGCTGGCCATCACAGCCCCACACCCTAGCGAGGCACGCATACGGGTGGGGGCTTCCGGGTAGCGACGATGGTTGCACGCGTGGCTGTGCAGCCGTGTGCGCCTCCCCGCGCCGACGGCGCTCAGCGCGGGTACGGCGGGAAGGCCGCGGTCAGTTCCCGCACGTCCTCCCGGACCCGCGCGGGCTCGGCCCGGCCCCTGAGGACGCCCGCCATCAGCCCGGCGACGACCGGCATCTCCCGCTCCCCCATGCCCTGCGTGGTCACCGCCGCCGTACCCAGGCGCAGGCCGCGGGCGTCGGCGTGCGGCAGGGCGCAGCAGTCCAGGACCATCCCGGCCGCCGCGAGCCGGCCGCGCGCGGTGCGTCCGTCCACGCCGAGGGGGGCCGGGTCGGCGGTGATCAGGTGGGTGTCCGTGCCGCCGGTGACGACGGCCAGCCCCTCGGCGGCCAGCGCGGCGGCCAGCGCCCGCGCGTTGGCGACCACCCGGTGCGCGTACGCGGCGAACGCCTCCGTCGCCGCCTCCCCGAACGCGACCGCCTTGGCGGCGATGGTGTGCATCTGGGCGCCGCCCTGGGTGAAGGGGAAGACGGCCCGGTCCACCCGGCCGGCCAGCTCCGCGCCGCACAGGATCATTCCGCCGCGCGGTCCGCGCAGCACCTTGTGCGTGGTGGCGCAGACGATGTCGGCGTACGGCACCGGGCTGGGCGCCGCTCCCCCGGCGACGAGTCCGATGGGGTGCGCGGCGTCGGCGATCAGGTACGCGCCCACCTCGTCGGCGACCTCGCGGAAGAACGCGTAGTCGAAGTGGCGGGGGTAGGCGATGGAGCCGCAGACGATCGCCTTGGGGCGGTGCGCGCGGGCGAGGGCGCGCACCTGGTCGTGGTCGAGGAACCCGCTCTCCGCGTCCACGCCGTAGCCGACGAAGTCGAACCAGCGGCCGGAGAAGTTCACGGGCGAACCGTGGGTGAGGTGGCCGCCGTGGGGCAGGGCGAGGGCGAGGACGGTGTCGCCGGGGCGCAGCAGGGCGGCGTAGGCGGCCAGCACGGCCGAGGAGCCGGAGTGCGCCTGGACGTTGGCGTGCTCGGCGCCGAACAGGTCCTTGGCGCGCTCCACGGCGAGGCGCTCGGCGACGTCGGCGATCTCGCAGCCCCCGTGGTGCCGGGCGCCCGGGTACCCCTCGGCGTACTTGTTGGCCAGCGTCGAGCCGAGGGCGGCCAGCACGGCGGGCGAGGTGAAGTTCTCCGCGGCGATCAGCTGGAGCGTGGTCGCCTGCCGCTCGCGCTCACCGAGCAGGACGTCGGCGAGCTCGGGGTCCTGGCGGCGCAGGACATCGGTCTCGAGGGCATGGGTGACCGTCATGGGAGGCTCCCGGACGTCGACGCTGACGTACGACCAATGTAGGCCGGGCGCCCGGGGAGCGCGCGATTGCCGCGTCCTGCCGTGGCCGCGCGCCGGTCCCGCCGGGCGCGCCCGGCCTCAC
>NZ_MSGP01000005.1 GCF_002078235.1 Streptomyces viridosporus | reverse complement strand
GAGGCGGACAGGGCGGGGAGGGTGGTGGGGTAGGCGTCGATGGCGTCGGACATCCAGGTGGTGGAGGCGTCCAGGGCGCCGCCGATGAACAGGGACGGCTGCGTGATGGGGGCGCCGCGGTGCGGGGCGAGGTCTTCCCAGTCGCGGTCCATGTTGCGGTAGCGGTTGAGGGCGCCGGTGATCCCGGTGCGCTCGAACTCCCCGGCGTAGACGTCGAGGTCCTGCTCGCTCAGCCAGGTCGGGAGGGCCTCGGTGGGAAAGCGGTCGCGCAGCTGGCCGCCGTGGGCGACGAAGTGCGGGTCGGGCTCGCCCTGGGCGGGCATGGTGTCGGCGGACAGGGCCGCGTAGAAGCCTGCGAGCCAGCCCCGGACGTCGGGCTCGATCTCCGCCTCGGCGCGGCCGGGCTTTTGGAAGTAGGAGACGTAGAACTCCTGCTCGGGGCCGCCGATCTGGCCGAAGATGTCGGTGGGGCGGGGGCCGCCGGGCGGCGCGTAGGGGACGCTCAGCAGGCCGAGCGCGCGGAAGACCTCGGGGTGGAGCAGGGCGGAGGTGGCGGCGATGTTGGAGCCCCAGTCGTGGCCGACGACCACCGCGCTTTCCTCGCCGAGGGCGCGCACGAGGGCGACGTTGTCCTCCACCAGGTGGAGCATTCGGTAGGCGTCGGTCGCGGCGGGCTTGGAGGAGCGGCCGTAGCCGCGTACGTCGATCGCCACCGCCCGGTACCCGGCCGCGGCGAGGGCCGGGAGTTGGCGGCGCCAGGAGTACCAGGACTCGGGGAAGCCGTGCACGAGCAGGATCAGCGGGCCGGTGCCCTGCTCGACCAGGTGCAGACGCCCGGCCGGGGCCTCGACGGTGCGGTGGCGGAGCTCGGCGGTCGGCTCGGGCTGCACGGGCTTCTCCTCGGTTCGCGGCGGACGCGACTACCCATCGATCATGCGGCGCGGCACCCGCCCGACGCGATCAGCCTTGCCATTCCGGCAAACCCGCAGGACAGAGCGGTGGAGCGGCACGGCAGGAAGGAGCGGGAAAGGGGGCGCTGTCACGTTGGCTGGGGCGTGGGATGATCTTGAAGTGATCGTTCCGGGAAGGGTTCGTTCGTGCCGTCGACGCCGCCGTCCTACAAGGGCCACCGCTACCCGGCCGAGGTCATCGCGCACTGCGTGTGGCTGTACTTCCGTTTCCCGCTCAGCTCCCGCGAGGTGGAGGAGTTGATGCTGCAGCGCGGTGTGATCGTTTCCTATGAGACGGTCCGCCGCTGGTGTATGAAGTTCGGGCAGGCCTATGCGAACGGACTGCGCCGCCGCCGGCCGCGGCCCGGGGATAAATGGCATCTGGACGAGGTCTTCGTCAGGATCAACGGGGAGCTGAAGTACCTGTGGCGCGCGGTGGACCAGCACGGCAACGTGCTGGACATCCTCGTGCAGAGCAGACGCGACAAGGCCGCGGCCAGGCGTTTCTTCCGCAAGCTCCTCAAGAAGACCCGCTCGGTGCCGCGGGTGGTGGTCACCGACAAGCTCCGCAGTTACGGGGCCGCCCACCGCGAGGTGATGCCCTCCGTCGAGCACCGCTCCCACAAGGGCCTCAACAACCGGGCCGAGAACTCCCACCAGCCGACCCGGCAACGAGAACGCGCCCTGAAGGGCTTCCGCAGCGTCGGCGGAGCGCAGCGGTTCCTGACCGCGTTCAGCGGCATCTCACCTCACTTCCGGCCCCGCCGCCACCTGATGACCGCCCCCGACCACCGCGCCGAAATGACCGTCCGCTTCGCGATCTGGGAGCAGATCACCGGCACCGCCGGCCTGCCCGACACGGCCTGAGCGCGGAGCCGGAACCCGGCCCCAGCACGCCCCGACGCCCCGCCAAGCGCCGACACCCTCGACAACGTGACAGCGCCCCCGCACGTGCTGGTGACCCGGCTGACCAGAACCACCAGAGCGCCGACCGGGGCGGCACACATCCGTGACAGTCTGGCCCCGGTTGGCCTGCTGCCGCGCGTCCTGCGCTCGACGCGGCTGCTCACCCTTGCTGCCGAGCTCGACATCAAACAGCTCACCGCGGCGTTGGGGATGTCCTATGCCGGGGCCGCCCACTACATATAGTCCGCGGCGGACTGGACGCTACGCCGAGCTTGGTCTCGGTCCCGTCGGACAAGGTCTCCACCGCCTTCCGGGGCACCGGCCGGTGGGCGCCTTCCCGTTCCACCCATTGCGTGAGGGCTGCAAGTCCGCGCTGGAACGCCTGCTGCGCCTTGCTCGCCCCCCCTTCGCCGCACGCCCGGCTGCCGGGGCCTCAGGCGGCGCCTGGGCGGGCTTGATGCCCAGCCGGGCCTGCTATTCCTGCTGCTTGCTCGACAGTTGCTTCCAGGTGCCCGGCTGTGTTTCTGTCGCTGGAGCCACCGCCCGAGGTCGTCGCCTTCGAAGAGCACGTCGGGGGCGATGTCGGGCAGGCCGCCGTCGGCGTCGACGACCTGGTCACGCGCCGCCACGCCGCCACGTCCCGGCCGAAGAGCCCGGGCCGGCCACGCACCGTACGCTCCATCTGCGCCCTGGTGCCGTGCCCGGCGCGCGAAAATCCCAGCTGGGGCTACCGGAGGGTGCATGGCGAGCTGCTCGTGCCGGGGGTGAAGGTGGCTGCCTCGGCGTCGTGGTTGCGGAAGCGGTCAAGCTGGTCCGTGACAAAGAACCTCACGGATTGGCAGACGACATGCTGAGGGTCGAAGAGCTGGAGGCCGTGCTGCCGTCGATGACACGGTGGCGTGTGCCTGGGGGGCGCGGCGTGGACTGGGCCGTCCTCGAGGCGGGCCTCGGGACGGCGCTGCCCTCGGACTTCCGCTTGCTGGCGGAGGCGTACCCGGTATTGGTCATCGACGACTTCCTGAGCGTATCCGTTCCCCGGCCCGGGGGCGAGGCGTGGTGGGCGTCCGAGTCCAGGGAGGACGAGATCCTTCAGGATCTGTACGAGATGGGCGACACCGAGGACTACGTTCCCTTTCCGCAGCCGGGAGGCCTGATCTCCTGGGCGGAGTCCGACTCGGGGGACTGCTTCTACTGGAGGACGAGTCCCGCGGACCCGGACGCATGGCCGGTGGTCGTGCGCGGAGACAACGGAGACCGGTCAAAGTTCCCGGTCGGCGCTATCGAGTTTCTGACCGGCGTGTACCGGCGAACCCTCCACGTACCCGGTATGCCCAGGGACTTCCCGAGCGACTCCCCAGAGGTGCTGGGCCTGAGCGACCGCATCGACTGAGCGGGGCACCGGCCCGGTCCGCGAGCGAGTGCTGGAGTTGGCGTCACCTGAGCTGTCGCGCCAACGGTGGAGACAACGACTTCGGCGGAACACGCCAAAGTCGCCCTTCCGGGAGGTGGCACGTGAGCGTGCACCAACCCGCATCAGCCGTACTGAGACCGGCGCCGCCCGGCCCGGGGCGGCGGCGACCTGTGCGGCGGTGACCTGCCGCTGGGCCGGGCCTGTCTACAGGCGCAGGAGTCGCTCCGTGATCTCCCGGTACTGCCGCAGCGCGTGCCGGAACTCCTCTGCCTGCGCCTGGGCGTCCTGGTCCTGCCAGCCCGCACGCAGGACGCGTCGCCGTTCCGCGAGGGCGCTCGCGAGTTCTGCGGTGGCCTCGTCGAAGGCGTTCTCGGCCGTTTCCAGTGCCTCACGCGGGGTGTCGGCGAAGTCGAGGAGGGCCTGCCGCAGGCGCTGGGAGACCCGGTCCCGCTCCTCGGCGGGCAGCAGCGGCTCAGGCCCCGGGGCCCAGCGTGCGGCGGCTCCGACGCCCTTGTCCGGAGGCTGCTGGGCGCGTGCCTGGTCGTACATCATCGTGTGCCACTTCCCTGTGTGTCGCGCCAGCCGAGTGCCACCCGGCCCTCGTCTGGATCAAGCCGGGCTCGCGGGGCCTGATCCGAACGAAAGCCCCTGACGCTCATGGCCCGCCTGCTCGGCCTGCACCGTCCCGCCAGTCAACGCCCGGCGACGCCCCCTGTCAACGAACCTCTGGGACGGGCGAGTTGCGGAGCGGCCATCCGCCCAGCTCTGCGGTGACGCCTGCGGCAGCACGTCCATCAGCTTCTCGAGGTCGGCCGGTAGACCTTGAAGGTCTGCGTTCGGCGATAGGTCGACGGCTGGACATCGAAGCGCAGGTCCACCACGGGCTGCGGCGATCGGCCCCAGTGGCTGTGGGGCAGCGCGGCGTGACCGTGGATGCGGGCGTCGACCAGCACCTCCGCATCCTCGTCCCCGATCTCGCAGTCGAAGACGGGAAAGGCCGTTGCCACCCGAGCCGCCGCTGCCGGGTATGCGGCGCACGCTCGCCCCAGTGCCGGCGAGCAGAACAGCGCGTGGCCGAAGGACCCCACCAGGCTCGGTAGGGGCACCTTGTGGTGGGACCGGCCGTCGAAGGCGAGGTCACGCCTGGAGCAGAGGAACTCGAGGAAGGAAGCAACGACGCCGGCCTGGTGACTGCCCGCCCGGACCGTGAAGCGAACCGCGCTGCGTCCGTGGTCACGCAGCACGTAGTACTCGTGGAAACCCATCGGATGACCGGCCGCATGGGTGCGACAGTAGACCTGGTCGAAGCCGTCGACCGGCAGGTACTGCGGGGCGGGGGCGTGAGGGCCAAAGGCCCTGGCGATGACGTCCAGGACCGGCGTCCCGGCCTCGGCCTCCGCCGGGGCGCAGGGCGGCTCGACCTCGGTGAAGTCCTTGCGAAGGCGGTCGTTGATCTTGCGTACTGCGTGGCGCCGCGCCTGCTCCTCGTCGTCGAGCACCGTCGTGCTCGCCCTGCCCGGTGTTCGGTCGGAGCCCCACCGGAGAAAGCAGCGGATCCCTTCCTGACGGATCTCCCAGTATTCGAGCGGGGCCGCCTGCCGCTCGAACCTCCGCCATCTGGTCACCCGGCCGCCCCCACGGTCTGGCGGTCTGTCCGCGCCAGGACCGCACGTGGGTGACCCTATCGCTCGATCGCCAGGGGCGGCCCTCGCCGTCCCCGCCGGTCAGGACACCGGGAGGAGCGCTCGTCCGTCCCAGCGGATGCCCTTCTCGCCGCGGATGCGGACGCGCTCGCGCCGTTGGGCGGCCGGCACGTCGGAAGGGTGGGCGTTCTTGTTCCGCCGGCGCAGGAGGCGTGCAGGGCGCGGGTCTGCGCGGTGTGGTTGCGGTGGTGGAAGTTGGCGACGGTGCACTGCCGAAGCGGCCCGAAGCGGGCTGCGATCGGGTTGGCCCAGGAGGCGTAGGTCGGGGTGAAGCACAGCTCGACCCGGTTCTTCTGCGCCCAGAACCGGATCTGTTCGCTCTTGTGGGCGGAGAGGTCGGCGTCCCGGGGCGGGATGCTGGCGGTCGCCCTTCGGGGCGACCGGGACGGGCGGGGTCGGGCGGTTCGGCCGCATAGGAGGCCGAACCGCCCGTACCCTTCGTGGTGTCTACGGCGTCACATGGCGGGCGCCACACACTGGAGGCCATACCTCGTGCTGATCGCTCAGCGTCCCTCGTTGACCGAAGAGGTCGTCGACGAGTTCCGCTCCCGGTTCGTGATCGAGCCGCTGGAGCCGGGCTTCGGCTACACCCTCGGCAACTCCCTGCGCCGCACGCTCCTGTCGTCGATCCCCGGTGCCGCCGTCACCAGCATCCGCATCGACGGCGTGCTGCACGAGTTCACCACCGTGCCGGGCGTCAAGGAGGACGTCACCGACCTGATCCTGAACATCAAGCAGCTGGTCGTCTCCTCGGAGCACGACGAGCCGGTGGTGATGTACCTGCGCAAGCAG
>NZ_MSGP01000499.1 GCF_002078235.1 Streptomyces viridosporus | reverse complement strand
ACCAGAAATGGACCCTGCCCTAGCGAAGCCCCAGAGAAAGGAGGCGACCCATGCGCCACCACCTGAAAGCGGCGATCGGCCTCTTGGCGGGCGCCCTGCTGTGCGCGGCACCGCAGTCCTGGGCGGCCCAGCCCGCCCCGGCGCCCCGAGCGGCGGCCGCCGCCGACCCGGCCTACGAGGTCCTCGTCTTCTCCAAGACCGCCGGGTTCCGCCACTCCTCCATCGACGACGGCATCGCGGCCCTGCGGGAACTGGGCGACGCCCACGGCTTCGGCGTCGACGCGACGGAGGACGCCCAGGCGTTCACCACCGGCAACCTCGCCCGGTACGAGGCGATCGTGTTCCTGTCCACCACGGGCGACGTCCTGAACGGCGCGCAGCAGACCGCGATGGAGCAGTACATCCGGGGCGGCGGCGGATACGTCGGCGTCCACGCCGCCGCCGACACCGAGTACGACTGGCCCTTCTACGAAGGGCTGGCCGGGGCGCTGTTCCGGTCCCACCCGGCGGTCCAGCGGGCCACGGTCGAGGTCGAGGACCGGGCGCACGACGCCACCGCCCACCTGGGCACCACCTGGCAGCGCACCGACGAGTGGTACGACTACCGCACCAACCCCCGCACCACCGCGCACGTGCTGGCCTCGCTCGACGAGTCCAGCTACTCGGGCGGTTCGATGTCGGGCGACCACCCCATCGCCTGGTGCAAGGACTACCAGGGCGGCCGCGCCTTCTACACGGGCGGCGGGCACACCGACGAGTCCTACGCCGAGCCCGCGTTCCGCCGGCACCTGCTGGGCGGCATCCGCTGGGCGGCGGGCACGACCGAGGCCGACTGCCGGCCCGAGACGGGCTACCGCCCCCTCTTCGACGGCACCGGCACCACCGGCTGGAAACAGGCGGGCCCCGGCGGGTTCACCCTCGCGGACGGCACGCTCAGCTCCCACGGCGGTCTCGGCCTGTACTGGTACGAGGCGGAGGAGTTCACCGGCGACTACTCGCTGAAGCTGGACTGGAGGATGAGCGGGGACGACAACTCCGGTGTCTTCGTGGGCTTCCCGGCCTCCGACGACCCGTGGTCGGCGGTCGACAACGGCTACGAGATCCAGATCGACGCCACCGACGCCCCCGACCGCACCACGGGCGCCGTCTACGGCTTCCGGTCGGCCGACCTCGCCGTCCGGGACGCGGCGCTCAACCCTCCGGGCGAGTGGAACACGTACGAGATCCGGGTCACCGGGGAGCGGCTGGAGGTGTTCCTCAACGGCCGCAAGGTCAACGACTTCACCAACACGGACCCGGCGCGCAGTCTGCGCCAGGGGCACATCGGCATCCAGAACCACGGTGACGGCGACGAGGTGGCGTTCCGCAACGTCCGGATCAAGGCAGAGGGCGGCACCACGCCTCCCGTTCCGCGTTCCGGTGAGGTGCGGGGCGTGGGCGGCACGTGCCTGGACGTGGACGGCGCCGCGACCGCGGACGGGACG
>NZ_MSGP01000498.1 GCF_002078235.1 Streptomyces viridosporus | reverse complement strand
GGGTGAACACCGGACCGCCGGGCCCCCGGGACCGCCTCCACCGCCGGGCCGTGGACTCCTTCCCGCCGCCCCGTGCCTTGCCGGTCGCCTCCCGGCCCCTGTTGAGTGCGCCGATGCGGAAGTTCGTGGAGATCGAGGACCTGTCGGGGCTGATCCGTGACGCGCTGGGGCCGGGCTGCCGGGTGGTCGCGGTGGACCGGTTGCGGGGAGGCAGCAGGAAGGGGGTGTACCGGGTCCGGGTCGACGGGGCCCCGGTGGCGAGTGCGATCGTCTACAGCTGGGCCGAGGAGGAGAACTTCTGGCCGGGCCGGAACGGCACCGACGCCGGGGACCCGTTCGCACCCGCCTCGGGCCTGGCCCCGTTCCTCGCCGCCCGGCGGAAACTGGACGACCTGGGCGCGAGGGTGCCGCGGGTCCTCCTGGCGGACGGCAGCCGGCGCCGCCACCCGGCGGACGTGGCCGTGGTCGAGGACGTCTCCGGCGGCACCCTCGAAGCGCTCCTGGCGAGCGACCCCGCCCGCGCGGCGGTGGCCCTGGACGACCTGGCCGCGACGGTGGACGTCCTGCACGGGCACCTCGCCCCGCGGTACGGCCGGCCGGACCTGCCGGAGCAGGGCGGCACCGCGAGCGAAGTCCCCTGCGAGCGGCTGGTCCTCGACCGGGCCCTGCGCGACCTCGAGGAGGCCTCGGGCAGGGAGCGGAGGGTCGCCGCGGCGCGGAGCCGTCTGCGCGACCGTCTGCACGGCCTCGCCGCACTGGTGTCCCCCCGCGCCGCACACGGGCTGGTCCACGGCGAACTGGGCCCCGACCACGTCCTGGTCGACGCCGACGGCCGCGCGGTGCTGATCGACATCGAGGGCCTCCTGCACTTCGACGTCGAATGGGAGCACGTCTTCCTCCGGCTCCGCTTCGGCCGGCACTACCCCGCCCTGTCCCGGCCCGGTCTCGACCCACGACGGCTGGACCTCTACGCGCTCGCGATGCACCTGTCCCTGATCGCCGGCCCGTTGCGCCTGCTCGACGGCGACTACCCCGACCGGACCGCCATGCGCGGGATCGCCGAGCACAACCTGCGGGAGGCGCTGGCACTCCTCCCGTAGCGGACGGGACCGCCGCCGGGCGACCGGCCGCCGGGACGGGACCGTTGCCGGGCGACCGGCCGCCGGCGCCGGAGCGCCCTTCGCCGGCACCCCGCGCGCCTGCGCGAGGGTGGTGGACGGTGGTGGCGGAGGGGCACGAGCGCCGGCACCCCCGGAGGGGAAGGAGACCGGCCGCCCGGCGGACATCGCCCGGCGGCGGTCACGGACGAGGGAACCCGCGGTCCGAGTAGGCGAACGGGAACGGGGAACCTCATGCTCTGCCGAGCACCGGGCGGCGGCGCGGCGACGAGCCGACCCCCGGGTCCCACCGGAGGAGGAACAGGAGGCCGGGATGCGTCTCTACCACAGCCGCCCCACGGACCCCGGGTACCGCCGGCTGCGGCACGGGCGCGGCTTCCGGTACCTCGGCACCCGGGGGGAACCGCTGCGCGACCCCGCGGAGCTGGCCCGGATCCGGGAGCTGGTCGTCCCGCCGGCCTGGCGCGACGTGTGGATCTGCACCCGTGCCAACGGGCACCTGCAGGCCGTGGGCACCGACGCCGCCGGACGCCGCCAGTACCTGTACCACCCGCAGTTCCGCGCCGAGCAGGAGCAGGCCAAGCACGAGCACGTGCTCGACGTCGCCGAGGCGCTGCCCGCGGTGCGGGAGGCCGTCGAAGGCCATCTGCGCGACCGCGGACTGACCCGGCAGCGGGTGCTGGCCACGGCCGTACGCCTGCTCGACCTCGGCTTCTTCCGCATCGGCGGCGACCGCTACGCCGAACTGAACAACAGCTACGGCCTCACCACGCTGCTGCGCGGGCACTCCCGCTGCCGGGCCGGCGCCGTCCAGTTCACCTACACCGGCAAACACGGCAAGGAGATCGTCCGGACGGTGGCGGACCCCGCCGCCTGCCGCAGCCTCACCGCCCTGAGGCGGCGCCGGGACGACGGCGACCGGCTCCTCGCCTACCGGGAACGGCGCTCCTGGCACGAGGTGAGCGGTGAGGACGTCAACGCCTACCTCAAGGAGCTGGCCGGACTGGAGATCACCGCGAAGGACTTCCGCACCTGGCACGCCACCGTCATGGCCGCGGTGGCGCTGGCCGTCTCGCGGTCCGTCGCGAGCAGCGAGACCGCCCGGCGCCGGGCCGTCGCACGGGCGGTGCGCGAGGTGGCCGGGTACCTCGGCAACACCCCCGCGGTCTGCCGGGCCTCCTACATCAACCCGCGGGTGATCGAGCTGTACGAGGAGGGCGAGACGGTCGCTTCCGCGCTGCCCCACCTCGGTGACGAGGGCACGCACGGCACCCCCGCCACCCAGGGACCCGCGGAACGGGCCGTACTGCGTATGCTCCGCGACGACAGGACCTAGGACCGGCGGCGGGCTTCCGCCCGCCGGCTCCTCCACGCACCGAGCCAGGAGGCGGACCCCGATGAGTGCCACCCGAGGGCGGAGCGTGCTCGTCGTCCAGAACACGCCGACCGCCGGTCCGGGCCGGGTCGGCCCGTGGCTGCGGGAGTGCGGGCTGCGTCTGGAGGTGGTGCGCGCCCACGCCGGTGAACCGCTGCCCGAACGCCTGGACCGCCGGGCCCTGGTCGTCCTCGGCGGCGGCTTCCTCCCGTACGAGGACGAGCGCGCCCCCTGGCTCCCCGCCGTGCGCCGCCTCGTCGGCCAGGCGCTCCGGGAATCCAGCCCCGTGCTGGGCATCTGCCTGGGCGGTCAGCTCCTCGCCCATGTCGCGGGCGGCACCGTGAAGGGCCGGCACGGCGAGCCGGAGTACGGCAGCACGCCGATCCGGCTGCGGGCCGAGGCCCGGGAGGACGCGCTCTTCGGTGAACTGCCCGCGGTGACGCCCGCCATCGAGCGCCATGTGGACGCCATCACCGAACTCCCCCCGGGAGCCGTGTGGTTGGCGGACAGCGAGCGGTGTCCCCACCAGGGCTTCCGGGTGGGCGAGCGTGCCTGGGGCCTGCAGTTCCACCCCGAGGCGACCGCCGCCGGGATCCGCGACTGGGACACGGGACCGCTGGCCGCGCACGGCCTCGACCGGGACCGGCTGTACGCGCGGGCGCTGGCCGACGAACCCGTGTCGACGGCCGCCTGGCGGGCCTTCACCCACCGGTTCGCCCGGGAGGTCGCGTCGCAGCCGTGACCGAGCGGCCGATCGGAGGACCCGGGGCTCCGGCCCGTGCCGGGGTGCGGGCCGGGGGCGTCGGCGCGGCCGGTCCGCGGCACCACTTTGTCCCCGGCGAGGAAGAAGAACAGGGTCGCCGTGCGGAAGGGGTTACGCCGTTCGGCGAAGGCCGCTAACTTCCTTGAAGTGTACCGGTCATGCTCGCGATGGCCGGTGAACCGGTGATCGGCGACCGGTGACTTCACGGCGCGACGGCGCGCGCCCGTACTCCCCTCCCGGCAGGACGCATCGGCCTGCCACCACCCCACACCCGGGAGACAACTGTGCGCACGAGACCGTTAGGACCACGCCCGCCGGGACTCCGGCGGATCCGCTCACTGGCGCTCGCCGCGGTGTGCGTCGCCGGCTGCTTCCTGCCGGTGACCGCGGCCGGAGCGGCCGAACCCGGCGACGCCCCGCCCCCGGCGGCCGCGGCACCCGGGGACTTCCAGCAGGTCACCCTCGCCAAGGGGGTGGCCGAGACGGGCGAGCCGATGACCCTGGCGGTGCTGCCCGACCGCTCCGTCCTGCACACCTCGCGGGACGGCACGCTCCGGCTCACCGACGCCGCCGGCACCACGAAGGTCGCCGGCCGGCTGGACGTCTACAGCCACGACGAGGAGGGGCTGCAGGGCGTCGCGGTGGACCCGGGCTTCGCCGCCAACCGGCACGTCTACCTCTACTACGCCCCGAAGCTCGACACGCCGGCCGGTGACGCCCCGGCCGACGGCTCGGCGGCGGACTTCGCCCGCTTCGACGGCGTCAACCGCCTGTCCCGGTTCGTGCTGAGGACCGACGGCACCCTGGACACCGGCAGCGAGAAGAAGATCCTCGACGTGCCCGCCTCGCGCGGCACCTGCTGCCACGTCGGCGGCGACATCGACTTCGACGCGCAGGGCAACCTGTACCTGTCGACGGGCGACGACACGAACCCCTTCGCCTCCGACGGCTACACCCCGATCGACGAGCGGGCCTCCCGCAACCCCGCGTACGACGCGCAGCGTTCCTCCGGCAACACCAACGACCTGCGCGGCAAGGTGCTGCGCATCAAGGTGAACGCGGACGGCTCGTACGCGATCCCCGGCGGCAACCTCTTCCCGCCGGGCACGGCCAGGACCCGCCCCGAGATCTACGCCATGGGCTTCCGCAACCCGTTCCGGATGAGCGTGGACCGGGCCACCGGCATCGTGTACCTCGGCGACTACGGCCCGGACGCCGGCACCGCGAACGCCTCGCGGGGACCGGCCGGGCAGGTCGAGTTCAACCGCATCACCCGGGCGGGCAACTTCGGCTGGCCGTACTGCACGGGCAGGAACGACGCCTACACGGACCACGACTTCGCCTCCGGATCCTCCGGCGCGAAGTTCGACTGCGCCGCGCCGAAGAACACCTCGCCCCGCAACACGGGCCTGACCGACCTGCCGCCCGCCCAGCCGGCGTGGATCCCCTACGACGGAGGCTCGGTACCGGAGTTCGGCAACGGCTCGGAGTCCCCGATGGGCGGCCCCGTCTACCGCTACGACGCCTCCTCCCCCTCGCAGGTGAAGTTCCCGCAGGAGTTCGACGGCGACTTCTTCGCGGGCGAGTTCGGGCGCCGCTGGATCAAGCGGATCGAGACCGGCGGCGACGGCACCGTGCAGTCGATCAACGCCTTCCCCTGGAACGGCACCCAGGTGATGGACATGGCCTTCGGCCCGGACGGCGCCCTGTACGTCCTCGACTACGGCACCGGTTACTTCAACGGCGACGCGAACTCGGCCCTGTACCGCATCGAACACGTCACCGGCGGGCGTGCGCCCGTCGCCCAGGCGAAGGCGGACGTGACGTCGGGCAGGGCACCGCTCACGGTGACGTTCTCCTCGGCGGGCAGCTCGGACGCCGACGGCGACAGCCTGACGTACGCGTGGGACTTCGGTGACGGCAGCACCTCCACCCAGGCGAACCCGTCGCACGTGTACCGCACCGACGGGCAGTACACGGCGACGCTGAAGGTCACCGACTCCACCGGCAGGTCCGGGACGGCCTCCGTCCTCGTCACGGTCGGCAACACGGCGCCCACGGTCGCCCTGAAGCTCCCCCTGGACGGCGCGATCCACGACTTCGGCGACGCGATCCCGTTCGAGGTGACGGTGACCGACCCCGAGGACGGCACCATCGACTGCTCCCGGGTCAAGGTCAGCTTCATCGTCGGACACGACAGCCACGGCCACCCGCAGACCTCGGCGACCGGCTGCTCCGGCACCCTGCGGACGCTGGCCGACGGCGAGCACGACCCGAACGCCAACATCTTCGGCGTGCTCGACGCCGAGTACACCGACCGGGGCGCGAACGGCCAGCCCGCGCTCACCACCCACGACCAGCGCATCACCCAGCCCTCCCACCGGCAGGGCGAGCACTACGGCGACTCCTCGGGGGTCCAGGTCGTGGACCACGCTCCCGCGCACGGCGGGAAGACGGTCGGCCACATCGAGAACGGCGACTGGATCTCCTTCACGCCGTACGCCCTGGGCAACGCGACCGCGTTCACCGCCCGGGTCTCCTCCGGCGGCAGCGGCGGCACCATCGAGGTCCGGGCGGGCTCCCCGGCCGGCACCCTGCTGGGCACCGCGACCGTCCCGGTGACCGGCGGCTGGGAGACGTTCCAGGACGTCACCACCGCCCTCGGCAACCGGCCGGCCGGCTCCACCACCCTGTACCTGGTGTTCAAGGGCGGCGGCGGAGCGCTGTTCGACGTGGACGAGTTCTCCTTCACCACCTCAGGCGGGGGCACGCCCGTTCCGCGTTCCGGTGAGGTGCGGGGCGTGGGCGGCACGTGCCTGGACGTGGACGGTGCCGCGACCGCGGACGGGACG
>NZ_MSGP01000497.1 GCF_002078235.1 Streptomyces viridosporus | reverse complement strand
GCCCGCCATGATCAGCGACTGGTCGCGGACGTAGCCCGCGCTGAGCTGGGTGAGGGCGACGGGGACCGTCGGGTTGGTCATGTCGAGCACCACGAACGGCCAGAAGAAGTCGTTCCACGCGTGCACGAACGTGATCATGAACAGGACCGCCATGGCGGGCCGCGCGACGGGNNCAGGTACTGCCGCATGAAGAACACGCCGACCGCGCTCACCAGCGTGGGGAAGATGACGGCGGGCAGCTGCTGCGACCAGCCCAGCTCGGACATCAGCATGAACAGCGGTACGACGCCGAGCTGCGGCGGCACCAGCATGGTGCCGATCACCAGCATGAGCAGGGCGTTGCGCCCCTTGAACCGCAGTTTGGCGAAGGCGAATCCGGCCAGGGTCGCGAACATCACCGTGGACATCGCGATCACTCCGGCCACGATCAGACTGTTGATCATGGCCTTGCCCATCGCGGCCTCGTCCCAGGCCCGGGCGAGGTTGCTGAACAGGTTCGGACCGGGCAGGAAGGGCGGCGGTGTCTGGCTGACCCGGGTGTTGTCGGTGGAGGCCGCCACCATCGTCCAGTACAGCGGGAAGATCGACAGCAGCGCCATGACGGCGAGCAGGAGATAGGCGAGCGGGCCCGCGTGGTGCTGACGGCCGGCGCGCTGGCGCAGCAGCCGGCGGCCGCCGCGGCCGGTCTTCTCGGCGGGGGTCCGGGCCGGGGTGTCCGTCCGGGCCGGGAGGCTGTGGGTGGTCATGGCGACTCCAGGTCAGGACGTGCGGGAGCGCGCGCGCCTGATCAGGCGCTGCACCGCGAAGACGAGGACGAGCAGCAGGAACATCGCCCAGGCGACGGTCGCCGAGCGGCCCATCTGGTAGTTCTTCCAGCCCTCCTCGTACAGCAGCAGGCCCAGCGTCTGGTACTGGTTGTCCGCGCCGCCGCTGACGCCGTTGGGTCCCTGGCCGAAGATCAGCGGCTCACCGAACAGCTGGGTGGCGCCGATCGTGGAGAGCACGATCGTGAAGACGATGGTGGAGCGGATCCCCGGGACGGTGACGTGGGTGAACTGCTTCCACCGCGAGGCGCCGTCGAGGGAGGCCGCCTCGTACCGGTCGGCGGGGATGGCCTGCATGGCGGCCAGGTAGAGCAGCGCGTTGTAGCCGGTCCAGCGCCAGATGACGATGGTGGAGATCGCGATCTGGGCGGGCCACTTGTCGGCCTCCCAGTCCACCGGGTCGATGCCGACCGCGCCGAGCGCCCAGTTGATCATGCCGAAGTCGCGCTCGAAGATCATGGTGAACACGAGGGCCGCCGCGGCGACCGAGGTGGCGTAGGGGACCAGCGAGGCGACGCGGAAGAACAGCGAGGCGCGCATCCGGTAGTTGAGCAGGTGCGCCAGACCGAGCGCCATCAGCAGTTGCGGCACCGTGGAGAGGACGCCGATGGTGAAGGTGTTCAGCAGCGCGTTCCAGAACCGCGAGTCGTTCCAGAGTGCGACGTAGTTGTCGAACGCCACCCACTCCATGACGTCGAGGGTGGCCAGTTCCACCCGGTGCAGGGAGATCCACGACGTGTAGACGAGCGGGTAGAAACTGAAGGCGGCGAAGACGACGAAGAAGGGCGCGACGAACGCGTACGGGGCGCCCTTGACGTCCAGCCGGTGCAGCAGCGCGCCGCGCCGCCGGGCGGTGCCCTCGCCGCCCGTCTTCGGCGGCGGGCCCGGCGGCTCCTCGCCGGCTAGGGCCCTGGTGGTGGAGGTGGCCACCGGACTTTCCTTCCTGGGATACGGATGTGTGGTCCGGGCCCCGGGCCCGCCGCGGGGTGCGCCGGCGGGCCCTAACGGCCTCGGGGGGAGGGGTCAGCCGACCGCCTTCTCGATGCGTTCCCCGGTGGTCTTCCACGCCTCGTCACGCGAGGTGCCCTGCTGCTCGATCAGGGTCAGGCCCTGGGAGAAGATGTCCTTGATGGTGCCGTCCTTGCGGCCCAGCACCTGCTTGTCGGGGATCTCCTGGGCGGCGGCACCGAAGATCCGGCCGATCGGCGCGTTGCTGAAGTACTCCGACTCGGCGTTCTTCACCCCGTCGCTCTCCAACGCCTCCCGTGAGGACGGGATGTTGCCGATCTCCTTGAAGATGTGGGCCTGCTGCTCGGGCGCGGTCAGCCACGCGACGAGCTTCTTGGCCTCCTCCTTCACCGGGCTCTTCTCCACCACGCCGAGGAAGGAACCGCCCCAGTTGGCGCCCTTGGGGGCCCTGGCGACGTCCCACTTGCCCTTGTTCGCCCCACCGGCCTTCTCGCTGATGTGGCTGAGCATCCACGCCGGGCAGACGGCCGTGGCGAACGTGCCGTTGGCCAGGCCCGGGTCCCAACCCGGCTGGAACTGGCGGAGCTTGGCGGTCAGGCCGTCCTCGGCGGCGTCGGCGGCGAGGTTCCAGGCCTCCTTGACGGCCGGGTTCCTGTCGTAGATCAGCTCGCCCCGCTCGTCGTAGTACTGCTCGGGATAGCCGTAGACCATGGCGTTGAACAGGCCACTGGCCGCGTCCATATAGGCCACGCCGTCACCCTTGAAGCCCTTCTTGAAGGTGCGGCCGGCCTCGACGTACTTCTTCCAGTCGCCCTCCCACAGCTCGGCGACCTCCTCGCGGTCGGTGGGCAGGCCCGCCTTCTCGAAGTAGTCCTTGCGGTAGCAGACGGCCATCGGGCCGATGTCGGTGCCCAGGCCCAGCACCTTGCCGTCCTCGGTGCTGATCTGGGACTCCTTCCAGGGCAGGAAGTGGTCGGTGCCGGGCACGTCGGAGAAGTCCGCGAACTTGTCCGCCTGGGTCTCGGTGATCTCCTTGGCCCGGCCGATCTCGATGCCCTGGATGTCCTTGAGGCCCTTGCCCGCCGCGAGCCGGGTCTGCAGCGCGGTGTAGTACGTCTGCTCGTCGCCGGCGACCTCGGCCTTGATGTCGACGTTCGGGTTCTCCTTCTCGTACTGCTCGAGAAGGCCCGTCTCCTTGAGGCCCATCACCCCGTACAGGCCCATGGTGATGACGACCTTGCCGTCCTTCTTGCCACCGCCGGTGACCGAGTCGTCGCCGCTGCTGCAGCCCACCACGAGTGCCAGCGCGCCGACGGCCGCGGCTGTCGCCACCGCCTTCGTGCGCAACGAACCGAGAGTGCCCATGGATCTCCTCCTAGCGACGGCGCTGACACACCGAAGTGACGAGTTCTGCGATGGCCGCAGCGGCTTCGACCATCAGGTGGGAACGTGCCCAATTAAGGGTGGGCACGTTCCCACCGACGCATCGAAGACTCCTGGCCCGGACGGGATCTGTCAATGACTTGAACCGACTTCTCGTCCGGTCCCGCTGCCCGGCGCTCGTTCCCGAAGCTTTCGAAGGCGCTCCGCCCGCGGCGGCATCTGCAACAATTGCCGCTGGTCATCCCCGCGGCCGACGCCGCCGCGGCTGCCGAGGGAGGGGAGCGCATGGCTGGGAATCGCCGGCCCACGATCAAGACGGTCGCCGCCCGTGCCGGCGTGGGCCGCACCACGGTGTCCCGCGTCGTCAACGGCTCGGACCTGGTCAGCGCCGACGCCCGCTCCAGGGTCCTGGCGGCGATCAAGGAGCTCAACTACGTCCCCAACTCGGTCGCCCGCGGCCTGGTGACCAACCGCACCAACGCCGTGGCCCTGGTGATCCCGGAGTCGGAGAGCCGACTCGGCTCGGAGCCGTTCTTCGCCGCGCTGATCCGGGGCGTCAGCGGCGCCCTCGCCGAGAGCCGGACCCAGCTGCAGCTCATGCTCGTGCGCGACCAGGCCGAGCGGGACCAGTTGACCGAGTCGGTGGCGACGCGCCGTGTGGACGGCGTCCTCCTGGTCTCCGTCCACGCCGAGGACCGGCTGCCCGGAATGCTGGAGGAGATGGGCCTGCCCACCGTGCTGGCCGGCCGCCGCGACGCGGGCGAACAACTGAGCTACGTCAACTCCGACAACGCCGGAGGGGCCGCCGCGGCCGTCCGGCACCTGCTGCACAGCGGCCGGACGCGGATCGCCACGATCACCGGCCCCCAGGACATGGACGTCGGCCGCAGCCGGCTCGCCGGATGGCGCACCGCCCACCACGAGGCGGGAGTGCCGGCGAACGAACTCCTGGTCGAGACGGGCGACTTCACCGAGGAGAGCGGTGGCCGCGCCATGCGTTCGCTTCTTGAACGCGCCCCGGACCTGGACGCCGTCTTCGCCGCCTCCGACCTCATGGCGGTCGGCGCCCTGGCCGAACTGCGCCGCTGGAAACGGCAGGTGCCCGGCGATGTCGCCGTGGTCGGATTCGAGGACTCCGTCCTCGCCCGCCACACCGACCCGCCCCTGACCACGGTGCGCCAGCCGGTGGAGGAACTGGGCCGGACCATGGCCCGGATCCTCACCGACATCACCCAGCACGGCGCACCCCGGCAACAGATCACGCTGCCGACGGAACTGGTGGTGCGCGAGTCGTCCTAGACGATCGATTCCAAGGAGTCAGCGCCCCTACGAGGACAGCGACAGGTCCAGCAGGGGCTCGCGCCGTCGGCCCTGTTCGTCGCACGACGGTCTCGGACGCCCTCGTTCTCGTCCCCGCAGACACGTGACCGAGCGGCGTACGGTCAGCCGTTCGAGCACCTTCTGGCATCTCCCTCGATCGCGAGGTGGGCCCCGGCGGTAGAGTCGGCTTGAGGACGGTGTCGCCTGGGGGGGGCTGATGACGGCAGCGGACGCAGTGCCCATGGTCTTCGTTCACGGGACGCGCTTCAGCGCGGGACAGTGGAGCATGCAGCTTGCCGCGCTCCGGGACGAATTCCCGGTGGTCGCCGTCGACCTGCCCGGCCACGGGGAGCGCTCGGCTCAGCCCTGGAGCCTGAGCACCGCGACGGAAATCATCGCTTCCGCGGTGGACTCGCTCGACCGCGGGCCGGCTCTGGTCGTCGGGCACTCACTCGGCGGATATGCCTCGCTGGAGTTCGCGCGGCGCTGTCCGGAACGACTACGCGGTCTGATCCTCGCGGGAGCCAGTGCCTCCACCCGCGGCCTCTGGTCAGTGCCCTATCGGTGGGTCGCCGGGCTGGTCCCTCGTATGCCTGCGGATCGCCTGGCCCGGTGGAACGACCGGCTGCTGCTGCGGCTCTACCCCCGGGAAGTGGTGGAGGCGACCATCCGGTCCGGCTACGCCTTCCACACCCTGCCGGCAGCCTGGGAGGAGGTACTCGGACGCTTCGACGCGGATGCGATGCGTTGTGTGAAGGCTCCGGTCCTCATCCTGAACGGCGAGAAGGACACCGTCTTCCGGGCCGGGGAGACGGACTTCGCCCGCGCGCACCCGCACGCTCGCGTCGAATTGATCCCGCGGGCACGACACCTCGCGAACTTCGACGACCCGGACGCCTTCACCGATGCCGTCCGCCGCTTCGCCCGCCGGCTCCCTGCCGTCAACTGAGCGCGCCACGGCCGGGCTCACCCGGCACCCCTGGACACCTCGACAGCGACCGCGCGTTCGGCCCGGTCAAAGAGTCGAAGGTCGTGCCGGTGGGCGGGTTCGCCCGCTTGCGGTGGTCGCGCCGGGTGACGGCCTCGCGGCCCTTGATCCCTTCTTCGAGCAGGACGCGGACGACCTCGGCCGGGTCCCACCGCTGCGATTCCGCGGTGGCGAGGACGTCCGGGGCGGCCCTGCGGAGACAGGGGGATCCCGCTCGGGTCGGCCCGCCGACGAGGAAGGCCTGAACGCCTGTCATTCGCCGCCCTGGCAGGTCTAAGGTCGGCGGATGACCTTGGAATGGGAACAGGTAATCGTTCACTCGGCGGATCCGGTGGCCTTGGGGCGGTGGTGGGCCGAGGCTCTTGGTTGGGTTGTGGTCCACTCCTCCGACGAGGAGTTCGAGATCCGCCCGGAGCCGGATCGCCTGCCGGGGTTGGATTTCGTCCGGCTCGATGAGGGCAAGAAGGCCAAGAGCCGGCTGCATCTCGACTTCAGGCCTGACGACCAGGACGCCGAGGTGGCTCGTCTGGTGGCTCATGGCGCACGGCATGTCGACATCGGCCAGGGCGACCAGTCGTGGGTCGTACTGGCGGACCCCGAAGGGAACGAGTTCTGCGTCCTCGGCCCGCGGCGTCGGTAAGACTCACGCCTGGGACGGGGCGATGGCGAGCGCCGGTTCGACCACCTGCCGGGCCCCTCAGCATGCCGTCGGGGCCCGCAGGAGCGTGCCGCGGATGCCGGGGAAAGACGCACGCCCCGGCGGCACCGGCCCGATGAGGACTCGGGTGCTCCCGGAGTGCCCCGACCTGCGAGATCCCTCTCGTCGGTGAGGGGCGCCGCCCGTCGGCCCTGCTGGTCACCCGGGGCCAGTGGGGCGGTGCCCCGCGGCTCGTCCCGGGCGTGGAACGCATCCGCGTCGGTCGGCCGGGCAGCGGACACCCGCGCACCCGGCCCGATCACCTCGGCGGCGGCAAGGCGTACTCGTCCCGCCGCAACCGTTGCCGCCTGCGGCAATGGCAGATCAAGCGCGCGCTCCCCGAGCCGAAGGCCGGCGGGCCGGTCGGCAGGCCCGTGGCGGCGAGGGCGGCCGACCCGTCGGCTTCGGCAAGAGGTCGCGTCGGCGCAGGAACGCACGGAGCGGACCGTCAACGCCCCGAAGAGCTCCCGGGTTGTGGCTACGGGGTTCGACGAGCGCGTCTACGTCTTCCGCGGCGCCGTCGTCGCCTCGGTCCGACTCCGCTCGTGATCCGCGACCGGCTGGTCGTCCGAGCCCGCAGCCGACGGCGGTACCTCGACGACGAAGAACAGGAAGGTGGGTCTGGTCGAAAGGTCGTGGAAGTCGTCGGGGAACAGCTCACGGGCGGCCGGGTCGGGCTGCGGCTCGCTGATGGCGGCGAGACGGAAGCCGGCGGTGGCGAAGGCATCGGTCATCGCGTGCAACGGCCTGCGCCAGAACCTCATCGGGGCGGACCGCCCGCCGAACGTCCACTCGAAGCCATAGCTGGTGCTCGCAAAGTAGTCGGGCCGAGGCTCCTGGATCGTGTAGGCCACGAAGGGGTGCTCCACCGACGCGATCAGCCGGCCGCCGGGCCTGAGCACTCGCCGCAACTCGGCCAGCGTCGGCCCCCAGTCCTCCAGGTAGTGCAGCACCAGCGACGCGACCACGTCGTCGAACGCACCGTCGGCGAACGGCAGTCGGTCGCTCAGGTCGACCTTGTGCAGGGCCACGTCGTCACCGAGCCGCCGCCTGGCCGACGCCAGCATCCCGGCGCTGGCGTCGATGCCGGTGACGACCGCGCCGCGGTCGCGCAGTGCGGCGGTCAGGGGGCCCGAGCCGCAACCGGCGTCCAGGATCCGACGGCCGGCCACGTCTCCGGCGAGGGCCACCATCGCGGGCCGCTCGTAGTACGCGTTCACGAGGTTGTCCTCGTTCTCCGCCGAGTACGCCTCGGCGAAGCTGTCGTAGTCATTCACCCGGCCCCGATCCGCGGACCGGGCGAGGCTCTCGGGCACGTCGGTCAAGCGTTCCATCGTCGCAGCCTAGTAGTCACATGATCCGCCGGACAGGCGCTGGTGACCCGAGTCGGACAGCCGTCGCCCTGCGGCATGTGACGCGCCGTTCGGCCGCCGGTCCGGGCGGCGCGGTGTCGCCGGGCCGTCGGGGGCGGAACGAGGAGGCGCCCGCACGCGCCACCGGGACGACCACCACGCCGTGGCGGCCGCGGCCCGTGCCCGGGACGGCCGGATCGTGACCGCGGTGAACGCCGTCCAATGCGGCATCCAATGCGGCACCAAATCCTGTCTCGTCACTCCGCGGACCGGAGCGGACCGACCCGGAACGCGGCGCGCCCCGACTTGATAGGCAAGCAAACACTTGCCTATTCTGTGGTCGTGGCCGACGACCTTTTCAAAGCTCTGGCCGACCCCACCCGCCGCACCATCCTCGACGAACTCACGGAGAAGTCCGGGCAGACGCTGTTCGAGATCTGCTCCCGGCTGAGCATGAAGCACCGGCTCGGCATCTCACGCCAGGCGGTCTCCCAGCACCTCGCCGTGCTGGAGTCCGCCGGGCTCGTCGAGACCAGGCGGGAGGGCCGCTACAAGTTCCACGACCTCAACACGGCCCCGCTGCGGCAGATCACCGAGCGATGGCTCGTGCCCGACACATCCGGACCGGAGAAGAGCACCCCATGAAGATCCACCTGACCAGCGTCTTCGTCGACGACCAGGCCAAGGCCGAGCACTTCTACACCGAGATCCTCGGCTTCGTGAAGAAGCACGACGTCCCGGTGGGCGAGAAGGACCGGTGGCTGACCGTCGTCTCGCCCGACGAGCCCGGCGGCACCGAACTCCTCCTGGAGCCCGCCGGTCACCCGGCCGTCAAGACCTACCGCGACGCGCTCGCCAAGGACGGCATCCCGCTCGCCCAGTTCGCCGTCGACGACGTGCGGGCGGAGTACGAGCGCCTGCGCGGCCTCGGCGTCCGCTTCGTCCAGGAACCCCTGGAGATGGGCCCCGTCACCACCGCGGTCTTCGACGACACCTGCGGCAACCTGATCCAGATCGCGGCACAGCCGCAGTAGGCGGTCGGCCGCGCGCGGGGGCCGGTCCGTGGCGGCGACCGGATCCCCGCCACGGACCGGCGGCGCGGGCATCACCCCGAAGGTGCCCGGAAGCCTCTCGTCCGGGACGCCCGGCCCGGGACGGCCGCCCTGTCCCGTCGCACACACCCTTGCCACCGGACCGCCGCTGTCCCATGATCTGCCTTCCCGGTTCCCGCACCGCGCCGCACGCTCCGCCACGTCACCTCACCGGCCCGCGCCGTCCGCCCGCGCAACGCCCGGGGCCCTGTGCGCGATTCGAGCCCCCCGCACGCTGCGGCGCCATCGGTACGGGTCGCTGCGGGCGGGCACCGCCGGCACCACGGACGGGCGGCCGGCCGAACCCGCCGCCCCGGCCACCGCCTCCGCACCCGAGCCCGGCACCGCCGGCGGACAGGAAGAGACGCGAGATGCCCCCTGAGCCCTCCCACTCCCCCACCGCGCTGCCTCCGGGCCGGCCGGCCGACGAGCTGCTCGCCGAACTGCGCGGCCTGCGGGACGGCGACGCCCCGACGCGTGGCGGCCGGACCTTCGCCTACGTCTACGACGCCGGGCTGCCCGGCCTGGACGAACTCGCCACCGCCGCGTACGGCGCGTACGCGACCGTCAACGGGCTGGACCCCACGGTCTTCCCCAGTGTGGCCCGGCTCGAGAACGACGTGGTGGGCGCGGTGTCGGCGGTGCTGGGGGTGCCCGGCGCGCAGGGCACCTTCACCAGTGGCGGCACGGAGTCGATCCTGCTGGCGGTGAAGGCCGCCCGGGACCACGCACGGGTCGAACGGGGCGTGGAGCGGCCGGAGCTGGTGCTGCCCTCGACGGCGCACGCGGCCTTCCACAAGGCGGCCCACTACCTGGGGGTGGAGACGGTGGTGGTCCCGGTCGACCCGGTGGGCTTCCGCGCCGTCGCCCCCGCCGTCGAGGCCGCGCTCACCGACCGGACCGCCCTGGTGGTGGCGTCGGCGCCGTCCTACGCGCACGGGGTGGCGGATCCCGTGGCCGAGATCGCGGCGGCCGCCGCCGCGCGCGGGGTGCTGTGCCACGTGGACGCCTGCATCGGCGGCTGGTACCTGCCGTTCCTGCGCCGGACGGGCCGGGCGGTGGAGCCGTTCGACCTCTCGGTGCCGGGGGTCACGTCGCTCTCGGTCGACCTGCACAAGTACGGGTACGCCGACAAGGGCGCCTCCGTGGTGCTGTACCGGGACGCCGAACTGCGCCGCCACCAGTACTTCGCCCACGCGGGCTGGCCCGGTTACCCGGTGGTCAATCCCACCGTCCAGGGCACCAAGTCCGCCGGCCTCCTCGCCCAGACGTGGGCCGTGCTGCGGCACATCGGCGAGGACGGCTACACCGAGTTGGCGCGGCGCGTCGCCGAGGCCGCCGAGCGGCTGGTGCCGGGGCTGCGGGAGATGGACGGTCTGCGGGTGCTGGGGGAACCGGACGGCAGTCTGGTCGCGTTCACCGTGACCGGGCCGGGGGGTGATCCGGACCTCGGTCTGGTGCTGCACACGGCGGACGAGATGCGGGCCCGCGGCTGGTACCTCCAGCCGCAGCTCTCCTTCGACGGGCTGCCGCCGAACCTGCATCTGACCCTGACGCCGGCGACCGGCGACCGGGTGGGCGCCCTGCTGGCCGATCTGGCGCAGTCGCTGAAGGCGGCACGCGCGGCCGACCCCGTCGTCGCCGATCCGGCGCTGGTCGGGCTCGCCGCGGGGCTGGACCCGGACACGCTCGGCCCCGAGGAGGTGGCCGGGGTGCTGGCCTTCGCCGGACTGGGCGACGGAGGAGGGCTGCCGACGCGGACCGCTCCGCTGCTGGCGCTGCTGGACGCGCTGCCGGGACGGCTCAAGGAACGGCTGCTGACGGAGTTCGTCGGTTCGCTCTTCCGCGTCTGACCGGCGACCGGACCGGTCGGCCGCCCAGCCCGCCTGCGCGCGGGGAACGGGCAGGAAGGCGTGAACGGTCAGGGAGGTGTCGTGAACGGTCAGGGAGGCGTGAGGAGCAGCCGGCCGCGCACCTCGCCGGCCTCCAGTCTCCGGTGGGCCTGGGCCGTCATCGACAGCGGCAGGCGGTCGGCGACGCGCGGGCGCCACGCGGTGTCGCGCAGGAGGCGCACGACCGCTCCCGCCGCCTCCGCGAGGTCGCCCACCGCGGCGTTGCTGATGGCGAAGCCCACGATGCTCGCGTCCCTGGTGTACAGCCGGCCCAGCGGCAGCACGGACGGTCCTCCGCCCAGCCCGACCATCGCGACCAGGCGCCCACCCCGCGCCAGCAGGTCCACGGCGTCGGCGAGGACCCCGTGCCCGGAGGTGTCGAGGTGCACGTCGTAGCCCCCGGGCGCGGCCCGGCGCATCCGGGGACCGAGATCGGGCGCGCGGTGGTCGAGGACCTCGGCGGCCCCCAGAGCGCGCACCGCCGGGGCGTCCTCGGCACGCGCGGTGCAGACCACCCGTGCCCCGGCCGCGGAGGCCAGTGCCACGGCGGCGGCGCCCACGTTGCCGGCTCCGCCGCCGACGTACACGGTCTCCCCCGCCCTCAGCCGCCCGTGCCGGAACAGCGCCAGCCAGGCCGACGCCGCGGGGTGGGCGGCGGTCACGAGGTGCTCCGCGGTGATGTCGGGCGGCGCCGCGTAGAGCCGTTCGGCGGCGACCGTGGCGTACTGCGCGCACGCTCCCTGCCGGCCCGCGTGGCCCAGGCTGTTGCACCACACCCGCTGCCCGGGGGTGAAGCCCACCGCGCCGGTTCCGGCCTCGGCGACCTCGCCCACCAGGTCCCGGCCGAGGACGAAGGGGAACGGGAGCGGTGTGGCGTAGGCCCCGGAGCGCACGAAGGTGTCGACCGGGTCGACGGCCACGGCCCGGACGCGGACGAGCACGTCCGTGGGGCCCCGGGCGGGCACGGGGAGTTCGCCGTAGTGGATGGCGTCGGCCGGGCCGACGGAGTCGATGTAGGCCGCCCACATCGTCTCGGGGACTGTGCCGGTCATGGCCCTCATGCTAGGGACCGCGGTCCCCTCGGACGGGCTCCCGCGCGCCGCCGGGCGCGGCGCGCGGGAGCCCGGAGCGGGGAGCACTCGACGCGGCTCGAGGCACGTGCCCGGCGACGGGTGATCGACGCCGGGTGTCCGTCGCCGGGTGGCCGTGGTGCGGTGCCGTCCCCGGCCCGGCCGTCCGGCGCGGTGCCGGGAGGGCGGGAAGGGGACGGCGCGGAGGAGACGTCCTACTTCACGACGCGGATGAGCTTCTTGTTGACGAACTCCTCGATTCCGAGCCGGCCGAGCTCGCGCCCGAACCCGGAACGCTTGACACCGCCGAAGGGCAGCTCGGCGCCCTCCGCGCCGACGCCGTTGACGAACACCATGCCGGCCTCGATCCGGTCGGCGACCCGCTCGGCCTGCGCGGGGTCGGTGGTGAAGAGGTAGGACCCGAGGCCGTAGGGGGTGTCGTTGGCGATCCGCACCGCGTCCTCCTCGTCGGCGGCGGGGAAGACCATCGCGACCGGGCCGAACAGTTCCTGGCGGGCGGCGCCGTGCTCGGTGGTGAGCCCCGTGAGGACGCCGGCCGGGAAGTGGGCGCCGCGCCGCTCGCCCGTGCCGTGCAGCGTGGCGCCCTGGGCGACGGCCTCGGCGACCTGGCGGCCGAGGTTCTCGGCGGCGGCGACCGACGACAGCGGGGCGCCGGTCTGGCCGGCCAGCAGCCGGGCGGTGAACTTCTCGACGAACTCGTCGTAGAGATCCTGGACGACCACGAACCGCTTGGCGGCGTTGCAGGCCTGGCCGGTGTTGTCGAGCCGGGCGGCGACGGCGGCCTCGACGACCGAGTCGAGGTCGTCGGTGGACAGCACGATGAACGGGTCGGAACCGCCGAGTTCGAGGACGACCTTCTTCAGGTGGCGGCCGGCGATCTCGGCGACGGCGGCGCCGGCCCGTTCCGAGCCGGTGAGCGACACGCCCTGGACGCGCGGGTCGGCGATCACCCCGGCGATCTGCTCGTTGGTGGCGTACACGTTGACGTACGCGCCGGACGGGAAACCGGCCTCGGCGAACAGCTTCTCCAGCAGGGCCGCGGTGGCCGGGCACTGCGGGGCGTGCTTGAGGACGATGGTGTTGCCGATCGCCAGGTTCGGGGCGGCGAAGCGCGCGACCTGGTAGGCGGGGAAGTTCCACGGCATGATCCCCAGGAGTACGCCCACCGGGCTGCGCCGGATGACGGCGCTGCCGGGACCGGACGTGACCTCGATCGCCTCGTCGGCGAGGAACGCCTCGGCGTGGTCGGCGTAGTAGTGGTAGATGTCGACGCAGAAGTCGACCTCGCCCTCGGCCTCCTCGAGCGGCTTGCCCATCTCGCGCACGATGCTCGCGGCCAGTTCCGCCCGGTGCTCCTTGTGCAGGTCGCCGAGCCGGCGCAGCAGCGCGGAGCGCTCGGCCACGGAACTCGAACGGCCCCACTGGGTGGCCGCGTGCGCGGCGGTGACGGCCGCCGCGACCTCGGCGTCGCTGGCGGTCGGGTAGATCTCGGCGATCTCACCGGTCTTCGGGTCGGTGACGGCGTACATCAGGCCTCCGGAAGGTGGTCGGGCGCAGGGCGGCCGTGTCCGGTGACCGCCTGTCCTGCGTCTGTGGTCTCTGTATGGGGGTGTGCCGGGTGACCGGCAACCGGATGTCTCACGGCTCGAGGATCGTTCTGACGCCGGTGTTCGACCTGAGGTCGTCGAAAGCCGCCGCCGCTTCCGCGAGAGGCCGGATCCTGCCGATCAGATCGTCCATCGGCAGCCGGCCCGCCAGGTGGAGGCGGGCCAGTTTCGGGATGTCGATCTCTCCGACACTGGAGCCGTAGTTGCATCCGAGGATACGTTTGCCCTGGTCGGCGAGATCGAACAGGTCGAACGCCCCGGTCGCGCCGGTCGGGGCCATCCCGACCAGGACCGCCGCGCCGCCCGGGGTGAGCATGGCCGGAAGAGTCTCGATGACCTTGGGGCTTCCGATCGCCTCGAAGGCGTAGTCCACCCCGCCGAGCTCCTCCTGGCACCAGGCGGCGACGTCGGTCACGGCCCCGTCGAGGGTGTGGGTGGCCCCGAACCGCTCGGCCGCGGCGAGGCGTTCGGGAGAGAGGTCGACGGCGACGACGGGGTCGGCTCCCGCCAGGCGCAGCCCCATCACCACGGAGAGTCCCACGCCGCCCGTGCCGACGACGACCGCGGACTCGCCCGGACGGACGCGGGCGGTGTTCACGACCGCGCCCACGCCGGTCGTGATGGAGCAGCCGAGGAGGGCGCCGATGCCGAACGGAAGCTCGTCGGGGACCTTCACCGCGGCCGTCTCCGGAACGACCAGCCGTTCGGTGAACGCCCCCAGGCCCAGGTAGGGCCACACCGCCCCGCCCCGGTCGTCCGTGAACGGGGTGCTCCCGTCGGGCAGCGTGTTGGCGACGGCCTGGGTGCCGGTGCACAGCCATCCCTTCCCGGCCACGCACTTGCGGCAGCGCCGGCACGGTGCGAACCAGGACAGGACGACGTGGTCGCCGGCCTTCACCGAGGTGACGCCGGCCCCCACGGCGGTGACCACTCCGGCCGCTTCGTGGCCGAGCACCAGCGGGCGGTCGGTGGGCCAGTCACCGGTCACGATGTGCAGGTCGGAGTGGCACACGCCCGCCGCGCGCACCTCGATCTCGACCTCGCCCGGCCCGGCGGGCCTGAGCGAGACGCGGCTCGACCGCAGGCCGGAGGCGGGGTCGAAGACGACGGCCGGGGAGAGTTTCGACGGCATCAGAGCGCCTCCGTCTTCTGCGTGGTCGGGCTTTCGGGAAGCTTGGTGTGGGGTTTGACGACCACGACGTAGACGAGGCCGGCGACCAGGAGCGCGGAGAAGACCAGGACCACGGCCCAGACCTGGACCCAGCTGCCGTCGGCGGGGGCGAGCTCGGCGCGGGGCCAGGCGATGTTGATCGCCTCGAAGAGCAGCCACACCACGGCGAGTGCGTTGATCACCAGACCGGGCCGTCCCAGCCGCAGTCGCCCCGCGGAGGGGTTCCACCGGCCGCTCAGCCTGGCGACGAGCGCCACGACCGCGACCGTGAGGAAGATGAAGTAGAACCCGCCGGACCCGAACGCGATCAGGGTCGCCGCCGCGTTGCCGTTCAGCCCGAGCAGGAGTCCGAGGCCGGCGAGCACGGCCGTCGCGATGAGCGAGACGTACGGGATCTGACGCGGGCCGACGGTGGCGAGCGTCGGGGAGAAGGGCAGCTGACGGTCGCGGGCGAACGCGTAGACGGCACGCCCGATGTACGTCTGGATCGAGATGGCGCACGCGAAGAACGCGATCAGGACGACGAGGATGAAGGGCTTCTCGCTCCATCCGCCCAGTTCCCGGGTCACGGCGGTGAAGACGGGGTCCGCGGTCGCGCCGGACACCGCCTCCTCGGGCCGGCGCAGCGCGAGCGTCACGGCGAGCCCGGTCAGCAGGACGGTGAAGGCGACGAACAGATAGGCGCGCAGGAGTGCCCGCGGCACGCTGCGCCGCGGCTGCTCGGTCTCCTCGGCCACCTGAGTGGTCGCGTCGAAGCCCAGGAACGCCCAGCCGGCCACCGCGAGACAGGTCAGGAAACCCGCCAGGACCGACCCGCCGGAGGCCGCCTCGGCTCCCAGCGTCTCGAAGAGGATCCCGAAGCCGTTGTGGTGCGCGAAGAGCAGCAGGAAGGCGCTCACCGCGATGGAGGCGACGCCCTCGGCGAGGATGCCCGCGTTGAGGAAGTGCTTCACGGGGTTGACGCCCAGGAGGTTGATCCCGAGCGCCACGGCGACGAAGAGCACGCCGAGGAGCACGTGGGTCGTCGGCGACAGCGGCCGGTCGCTGAAGAGCATGTGCAGCCAGCTCGCCCCCAGGTAGGCCACCGTGGTCAGGGACGCGATGGCCGAGGCGAGGTAGATCCAGCCCACCAGCCAGCCCAGTCGCGGCCCGCCCAGCCGGCGCACCCACTGGTACACCCCTCCCGTCATCGGGAACTGGGACGACAGCTCGGCATAGACCGTGGCGACCAGCAGCTGGCCGAGGAAGGCCACGACGACCGCCCAGATCCAGGCGGGTCCCGCGAAGACGAACCCGAGCTGGACGACGGCGTAGATGCCGACCACGGGCGAGATGGTCGCGAACCCGATCGCGAACACGGCCCACGCGGACAGGGTCCGTTTCAGCTCCTGCTGATAGCCGTACTCGGCGAGTTCACCGGCGTCGGTGCGCGTGTCGTCCATGTTCGTCTCCTGACAGTGGTGCAGACCGGCCCGCGGCCGGGAAGAGCCGCCCGCGCTGCGGACCGGGGGCCGGCGGCGGGCCCGGGGGCACCGATCCGGCCGGCAGCTATTGGTCACGCGACCAATTGCCTAATTGGTCGCATACTCAATAGCATTCGCCGCATGACGTCAAGGGATCCGGGCAAACGAGTCCGCAAGGCGCCGGCCGAGCGCCGCCACGAGATCGTCACCACGGCCGCGCACGTCGGACTCACCGAAGGGCTGGAGTGCATCACCCTCCGGCGGGTCGCCGACGAGCTCGGTGTCCAGCCCGGACTGGTGGGGCACTACTTCCCCTCGGCCGACAAGCTCGTGGCCGAGGCCTTCACCAGCGCCACCATGGCCGAGCTCGACGGCCTGCTCCCCGAGGAGTCCGCCGGCCCCGGCCACGACACCCCGCTGCACACCCTCCGGCGCTTCTTCACCCTGATCTCGAGCACCGAATTCGACAACGTCAGCAAGCTGTGGCTGAACGCACGGCACCTGTCGCGCTACCGCCCCGTCCTCCGCGACCACGTCGTGGAGCAGGAACTGCTCTGGTGCCGCCGCATCGAGCGGCTCGTCGCCGCGGGCGCGCGGGCGGAGGTCTTCCGCTGCGACGACCCCTGGGCGGCCGCCGTGCGCATCCTCGTCGCGATCGACGGAGCCAGCGCCTACATCAACACCAGCGCCGACCACCGCACGGCCCCGATCGCCCACATGGCCCGCGCCGTCGCGGAAAGCGAACTGTCCCTGCCGCCCGGCGCCCTCGAGCCGTAGCCCCGGGCCCGACCGGCTGCCCGGCGGGCGGCCCCGGGCCCGGTCCACCGTCCGGAAGGCCCGGCGCGACCGGTACGCGCCATTACCTCCACCGCCGGCCCGTCGCGGGGCCGGGCACGGCCTCCCCGCCGGGCCGGTGCTCCCCACCGGCCCCACCGTGCGCGTATGCGGTCCACGGCCGCTCGCCGCGCCCCCGGCGCACGGCCTTCGCGAAGAGCGCGCTTTCGGTCGTCCCCGGATCCGTTCGCCGGCGCGGGGCAGACGCCGCGCTCCTCCCGTGCCTAACCTCCCGGGCCATGCGATCACCCTTGAGGAGACGTCTCGGTCTCACCGTTGCCCTCGTCCTCGCCGGGTTCGGCCTGGCCCCCTCCGCGAGCGCGGCCGGGCCCGGCCCCGCCGAGCTGACGTTCACCAGTGACAGCGCCACCACCACGCCGGGCGGCACGGTGAACCTGTCGATGACGCTGACGAACAACAAGACCTACGACCTCTGGTTCGTCTACCAGAGCATCGATCCCACCTGGCTGACCACGCAACGCCCCGACCTGAAGTACGCCATCACCGGCTGCAGCCTCGCCACGGCCACCGGCCCCGCCGCCTGTTCCGGCACCGGCCCCACCGATCTCGGCACCAACTACGGCGCCCCCGTCCCGCCCGGCCAGAGCCGGACCGTGACGCTGACGCTGCAGATCGCCGCCGACTCCGGCTGCAACGGCAACATCGGCTTCTACTCGTACTTCTACGCCGAGTTCAGCGACGGCACGAGCACCAGCGGCGGACCGGTCCACACGCCCGAGACGCGCGTCCTCTGCTCCTGACGGTCGCGCCGGGCGGAGGGTGGTGACCGAAACCCTCCCGCCCTCGTCCCGGCCGCGTCCCTCCGTGCCGACGGCAGTCCCGCCGGCGGGCCCCGACGGTCCGCCGGTGTCCGGCATCACCTCTCCGAGCTGGGCAGAACCCCCGGAGCCGGGTGCCGACCGGTGCCCGGGGCGGGCCTTCGGCCCCGAAGAGCGCCTCGGCCGACGACCTGCCGTACACCTGCGTTTTTCCGTCAGGTTTCGCAACAGGGACACAAAAGCTGCACAGGCACCCCACCATGTGAGGCGACGGATGTGTCGACGACCGGCTTCTGAGGGGGACGCCGGCGTCGCGCGCGGGGGTGCGTCCGCTCCACGGAGCAGCGTCCACCCCTGCCCGGGGAGGGGACAGCACCGCATGAAGCGGACCATACGCACCGCCCTGCTCACCGCAGGCGCGCTCATCGCCGCCTTAGGCATACCGAGCACGGCGGCCCATGCCGACGCCGCGACCCCCCGCATCGATCTGCGGGTGCTCGTCGTGAGCGACGGCGGCCCGGCCACCGAGGCCATCGCCGCCGAACTGGACACCGCGGGAACGCCGTACACGGAGATCGACCTCACGCGGTCCGACCGGCCCGTGATCGACGCCGACTACCTCGCGGACACCGTGGACGGACGCGAACGCGCCAAGTTCCAGGCCGTCGTCCTGCCCAACGACAACCCGTTCCCGGCGAACTCCGCCGAGATGGCCGCGCTCGTGGCGTACGAGCGGGCCTACGACGTGCCGCAGGTCGACGCCTACACGTACGCCCGTCCCGAGGCCGGCCTCCAGTACCCGGTCCACGGCGGCTACTCCGGCAGTGTCGACGGCGTGCAGGCGGAAGTGACCGACGCCGGTCGCGCAGGCCCGTTCGGCTACCTCGACGGCCCGGTGCCGTTCGAGGACAACTCGCCCACCGTGGGCGAGAGTTACGCCTACCTGTCGACTCCGGTGGCCGGCGCCGACTTCACGCCGTACGTCCAGGCGCCGATCCCGGGCACCACCGAGCAGGGTTCGCTGGTGGGCGAGTACCGGCACGACGGGCGGCGCGAACTCGTCGTCACCTTCGTCTACAACCGGCACCAGCAGCAGTTCCGGCTGCTGGCCCGCGGCATCGTCCAGTGGATGACCGGCGGTGTGCACCTGGGTTCCTCCCGCAACTACTTCGCCGTGCACGTCGACGACGTCCTCGCCGCCGACGACCGCTGGAACTCCGAGCTCAACTGCACGCCCGGCGACGTCGACTGCACGGATCCGGACGCCGTCCCGGACCCGATCCGCATGACGCCCGCGGACGTCGACCGCGCCGTCGCCTGGCAGCGCGAGCACGGCTTCACCCTCGACCTCGCCTACAACGGCGCCGGCAGCGTCGACCACCGCGAGGACGGCGACGGCACCGACCCGCTCGCCGACCGGTTCCTCGCCGAGCGGAACGAGTTCCGCTGGATCAACCACACGTACACGCACGCCTTCCTCGGCTGCGAGCAGGACACCACGGTGGTGCCCTGGCGGTGCGCCACCCACGCGGACGGCAGCACCAAGTGGGTCAGCCGGAACGACATCTCCGACGAGATCGCCCTCAACCGCGTCTGGGGGCAGACTTCCGGACTCCCCCTGGACAACGGCGAGCTGGTCACCGGTGAGCACTCCGGCCTGCGGGTGCTGCCCCAGCAGCCGGCCGACAACCCCAACCTGGCGCCCGCCCTGGCCGACAACGGCGTCACCTGGCTCGCCTCGGACAACTCCCGCGAGCCCGACCAGCGCCGGGTCGCTCCCGCCACCACGGTCCCCCGCTACCCGATGAACATCTTCTACAACGCCGGGCGGGCGGCCGAGCAGGTCGACGAGTACAACTGGATCTACACCAGCCGCGCGCAGGGCGGCAGCGGCATCTGCGAGGACAACCCGGCCACCACCACCTGCCTGCCCGCCCCGCTCGACACGGCCACCGGCTACACGGAGCACATCGTGCCGCTGGAGCGGCGGATCGCCCTCGGCCACGTCCTCGCCAACGACCCCAAGCCGCACTTCATCCACCAGTCGAACCTGGCCGAGGACCGCATCGCCTATCCGGTCCTGGACGGTGTGCTCGACGGCTACGCCGCCCTCTTCGCGGAGAACACCCCCGTGGTCAACCCGCGGATGAAGGACATCGGCGTCGAACTGCAGCGGCGCGCCGCGTGGCGCGCGGCCGTGCGGGACGGGCAGGTCACGGCCCACCGCATCGGCGGCACCGTCACCGTCGAGGGCCCGGTTGGCGTGGCGGTTCCCGCGACGATGCCCGAGGGCACCACCCGCTCCGGATCCGTGTTCGGCGGAGCCTACGCGGGCGGACGGTCCGGATGGACGTCCCCGACGTCCGCCCCGCTCGTCCTGGCACTGCCGCCGTCCGCCGTCCCCGCCCCGGCCACCGGTACGGACGGTTCCGCGCCGGCAACCGCCCCGGCGCCCAAGGCCCGTGTGCCCGAGGGCGTGGCCGAGCCGGTCTCCCCCGGCACGAACGGCTGACCGGAGCACCGGCAGCGAGGTCCCGGCCGCCCCTTCGCGGCCGGGACCGGCACGACCACCCCACACCTCGGCCGTGGAGCCCATCGATGCACGTTCCCCACGGCGCGCGACGCTCCGAAGCGACGCGCGTCACCCTGCTCACCGAAGGCACCTACCCGCACAGTCACGGCGGTGTGAGCGTCTGGTGCGACCAGCTCGTCACCGGCATGCCGGACATCGACTTCGACGTCATCGCCGTCACCGGCACCGGGCGCGAGCCGGTCGTATGGGACCTTCCGGGCCATGTCTCCGGCGTCCTGTCCGTACCCATGTGGGGCGAGGCGCCGCAGGGCACGCCGCCCCGCGGCCGTTCCCGCGGCCGGCTGGCCGACGCCTACGAACGGTTCCTGACCGCGCTGGTCGACCCCCGCGCCGAGGACGGTTTCGCGCCCGCCCTGTACGCCCTGGCGCGGGCGGCGGCGGACGGGCGGCTCAGCCCTTTCCTGCGCGGCGACACGGCGGTGAGGATCCTGACCTCCGTGTGGACGCGGCCGGGGCTGGCCGTGCGCGAGGCGGGGCCGACCCTGCACGACGCGCTCACCGCGACCGGTCTGCTCGAGCACGCCCTGCGCCCGTTGGCCGCGCCGCCGCCCGAGGAGGGGGTCGCGCACGCCGTCAGCGGCGGGGTCGCCGTGCTGCCGGGGCTGGCCGCGCTCGAACGGCACGGTGTTCCGCTGCTGCTGACCGAGCACGGCGTCTACCTGCGCGAGCGCTACCTGGGCTACCGGACCGCCCCCTACCGCTGGCCGGTCAAGGCGGTGGTCCTGGGGTTCTTCCGGCTGCTGGCGGAGGAGAGCTACCGCCGGGCGGCGCTGATCACCCCGGGCAACCGCTACAACCGGCTCTGGGAGGAGCAGGGCGGCGCCGACCCCGCGTCGATCCGCACGGTCTACAACGGCGTCGACCCCGCCGCCTTCCCCCCGGCGGGCCCGGAGCCGGAGGCCCTCACCCTCAGCTGGGCCGGACGCGTCGACCCGATCAAGGACCTGGAGACCCTGATCCGCGCCTTCGCCCTCGTCCGGGACCGGCTGCCCGGCGTACGGCTGCGGTTGTTCGGCGGGACGCCCCGGGGCGGTGAGAGCTACCGGGAGCGCTGCGAGGCCCTGGCCGCCGGACTGGGGCACGCGGACGCCGTGACGTTCGAGGGGCGCGTGGAGGACATCAGGGACGCCTACGCGGCCGGGAACGTGGTGATGCTGTCCAGCATCAGCGAGGGGTTCCCGTTCACGCTGATCGAGGCCATGTCGTGCGGGCGGGCGACCGTCTCCACCGACGTGGGCGGGGTGCGGGAGGCCGTCGGCGGGACCGGTCTGGTGGTCCCGCCGCGCGATCCGGCCGCGATGGCCGCCGCCGCGCTGGAACTGCTGAACGACCCCGCGCGGCGCCGGACGATGGGCGAGGCGGCCCGGCTGCGGGTGATCGAGCAGTTCACCCTCCGGCAGACCATCGACACCTTCCGCTCCGTCTACCGGGAGCTGTCGGAGCAGGCGGCCGTGCGGCAGCCGGGCGTCCCCGCGCTCGTCCGGCCCCGCACCACCGACCGTCCCCCGCCGGATCCGCGGATCCCGGCCGGCACGGAGACGAGGAGCATGGCGCTGTGAGCGGCCCGATGGCCCTGGAGCCGGGCGGCGCGGAGCAGGACACGCTCGCCCTGCGGATCGCCCGGCCGGGCCGGACGCGCGTCCGGCCCGGCGACGACCGCACGCTCACCCTCCGGCTGCCGGAGCAGGGCCCGGACGAGGAGGCGGTCAGCCGGCTCGCCGCCGACCTGGCCGACCGCGTCGGCCCGGCCGTCCACCCCTACGAGGTGGCCGCGCTGCTGGAGGCGGAGGGACTCTCCGCCGAGGTGATCCGGCACCGGTACGGGCATCCGAACCTCTTCTCCCTCGCCTCGGCGCTGTACGACAGGGTGCCCCGGACCTTCCCCGAGCCGCCCGCCGCGGCCGACCCCTGGCGTCCGGACACCGTGCGGTGCCTGCTGCGGGGCGTGCTGTTCGCGCTCCCGGCCCTGGCCTACCTGCTCACCGCCCCGCTGTGGCGCGCCGACCGGCACGCCCCCGCCCTGATCCTGGCGGGCGTCGTCTCCTGGGCGTGGGGGCAGGCGCTGGGGCACCGCGCGCACCTGCGGCTGGTGACGGGGCGCCGGGAGGCGGCCCGCACCCTGCTGACCGGGGCCCTGCTGGGCGCGGCGGTGGCCACGGTCCCGGCCGCACTGTACGCCGGGGGCGGCCCGGTGACCGCGGTGGCCGCCGCCCAGTCGCTGTACCTCGCGGCGGCGGGCGTGCTGCTGGTGCTGGCCCGGGAGCGGCTGCTGCTGGCCGCGCTCAGCCCGCTGGCCGCCGGCGCCGCGGTACTGCCGTGGTGGGATCCCGGACCGCTGCCGCGGGCCGGTCTGCCCCTGTTGGCGCTGCTGGCCACGCTCGCCTCCGCCGCACGGGTCCTGTGGACCGGCCTCACCGCCCCGGCCGCTCCCGGCGGACCGAGGCCTCGGCTGCACTCCTCCCTGCCGTACGGGCTGTTCGGGCTGGCCGCCGCGGTGCTCGTGGTGCTGGTGGGCCGGCGGGACCCGTACGCGGTGATCGCGCTGACCGTGAGCATGGGTCCGGCCGAGTGGCTGCTGTACCGCTACCGCGGCTGGTCGGTCGCCGCGCTGCGGGTGAGCGCGACGCCCCGGGCGTTCCGGCTCCGCTCGGCCGCGATCCTCGGCCTCTGCCTCCTCGCCTACCTCCTGCTGTTGCTGCCCCCGGTGCTCCTCACCGGCTCCGGGACGGCCGCGCTGCCGCTCGCGGCGGCCCTGTGGACCGCCCTGCTCCTCCAGGCGTTCGGCGTGGCCTGGCCTCCTGCCGTGCTGTGTCTCCTGACCGCCGGCGCCGCCGGGGCGGTCACCCTGCTGGACCTGCCGCCGGGCCCGGCCGTACTGCCTCTGGGCTGCGGCGCGGCCGCCGCCCTGCTCGCGGTCTGTGCGGTCCGTCTGCTCGGCAGGCCCTCCCCGCACGCCTGATCACCGGGCCGCCGCACCGTGCGCGCCGCCCACCCCGTGGAACACCAGCACCCCCGTCGCTCGACCGGACGAAAGGACACCAGAGTTGACCTCCGCACCGCTCGCCGCCGTCACCGGGGCCGAGGGATTCATCGGCTCGCACCTCACCGAGGCGCTCGTCGCCTCCGGCCATCGCGTCAGGGCCATGGTCCAGTACAACTCGTTCTCCTCCTACGGCTGGCTGGAGACCCTCTCCGCCGACCTGCTCGAGCACGTCGAGATCGTCCTCGGTGACGTGCGCGACCCGGGCTCGGTCCGCGGTCTACTCGAGGGCGCCGACTGCGCCTACCACCTGGCCGCGCTCATCGCGATCCCCTACTCCTACCGGGCGCCGCACAGTTACGTGGACACCAACGTCACCGGCACGCTCAACGTGCTGGAGGCGGTGCGCGCCCTGGGGACGCCGCGTCTGGTCCACACCTCGACCAGCGAGACGTACGGCACCGCGCAGACCGTGCCGATCACCGAGGACCACCCCATCAACACCCAGTCCCCGTACGCCGCCTCGAAGGCCGGCGGCGACCGGCTGGCCGACAGCTACCACGCCAGTTTCGACACCCCCGTGGTGACGCTGCGGCCGTTCAACACCTTCGGCCCGCGCCAGTCGATGCGCGCGGTGATCCCCACCGTCATCGGCCAGGTGGCGGCCGGGCAGCGCACCATCACCCTCGGCGACCTGCGCCCGACCCGGGACTTCACCTTCGTCGAGGACACCGCGCGGGCGTTCCTCGCGGTGGGCACCGCGCCGGCGGAGCGGGTCGTGGGCCGCACCTTCAACTCCGGGACCGGTGAGGAGGTCTCCGTCGGCGACCTGGTGGCGCTGATCGGCAAGGTCATGGACTCCCCCCTCGACGTGCGGGAGGACCCCGAGCGGCTGCGGCCCGCGGGCTCCGAGGTGATGCGGCTGGTCGCCGACGCGACCCGGCTGACGGCGGCGACCGGCTGGCGCCCCCGCCGCACGCTGGCGGAAGGGCTCACCCGGACCGCGGAGTTCTTCGGCGACCCGGCCAACCTGGCCCGCTACAAGACCGGCATCTACAACATCTGACCCGTCCGGCACGTCCATGCAGGAGGTATCCCATGCACGCAGTGATCCTGGCCGGCGGAAAGGGCGTCCGGCTGCGGCCCTACACCACCGCGCTGCCCAAGCCGCTCGTCCCGATCGGCGACCAGCACGCGATCCTGGAGATCGTGCTGCGTCAGCTGTCCACGGCCGGCTTCACCCGCTGCACCATCGCCATCGGCCACCTCGGCGAGATCATCCGGGCCTATGTGGGGGACGGCTCGCAGTGGGGCATGAGCGTCGACTACGCCACCGAGGAGAGCCCGCTGGGCACCATGGGCCCGCTGCTCACCCTCCGCGACCGTCTGCCGGAGAACTTCCTGGTGATGAACGGCGACGTGCTCACCGACCTCGACTACGCCGACGTACTGCGCCGGCACGAGGCGTCGGGCGCGCCGCTGACCATCGCCACCTACGCCCGCAGGGTGCACATCGACTTCGGGGTGCTGACCACGAACGCGAGCCGGGTCGTCGCCTTCACCGAGAAGCCGAGCATCGACTACCGGGTGTCCATGGGCGTCTACGGCGTCTCGCGGACCACGCTCGCCCCCTACACGCCCGGACTCCCGCTGGGCTTCGACGAACTGGTGCTAGACCTGCTCGCCGCCGAACGGCCGCCGCACGCCTACGAGTTCGACGGATACTGGCTGGACATCGGCCGCCCCGACGACTACGACCGGGCCAACGCCGAGTTCACCAACCGCAAGTCGCTTCTGCTCAAGGGAGCCTGAGCCCGTATGCGCATCCTCGTTCTCGGCACCACCGGTTACCTGGGCGGCCACGTCGCCGAGCGGCTGCGCGCCCTGCCGGGCACGCGGGTGCTCGGCGGCGGCCGCTCGCCCGCCGCCGAGGTCACCGTCGACCTCGCGTCCGACCGCCCGCGGCACCTGGCGAAGGCGCTGGCGTCGGCCGCGCCCGACGCGGTCGTCAACTGCGCGGGCGCGACCGGCGGCGACGCCGTCACCCTCGCGGAGGTGAACGCCCGCGGCCCCGCCGTGCTGTGCGCGGCGCTGCGGGAGGCGGCGCCCGGGGCGCGTCTGGTCCATCTGGGGTCGGCCGCCGAGTACGGTCCCGGCGCACCCGGTGTCCGGGTGGCGGAGTCGGCGGCCACCCGCCCGGCCGGCCCGTACGGCGCGACCAAGCTGGCGGGCACGGTGGCGGTGACCGCCTCGGGGCTGGACGCGGTGGTGCTGAGGGTGGGGAACCCGGTGGGTCCGGGCGCTCCGCCCACCGGGCTGCCCGGCCGGGTCACCGCCCTGCTGAGGGACGCCGGGTCCGATCCGGGCGCGGCCCTGCGGCTCGGTGACCTGTCCGCGCACCGCGACTTCGTGGACGTACGCGATGTGGCCCGGGCCGCGCACCTGGCGGTCACCGCACCCGGGCCGCTGCCACCGGTCCTCAACGTCTCCGGCGGCGAGGCGGTACCGGTGCGCGAACTGGTGCGGACGCTGGCGGACGTGGCCGGTTTCCGGGGGCGGATCGTGGAGGAGGGGACGAGTGGCTCGGCGCGGTCCGCGCGGGTGTCGTGGCAGTGCTCCGACATCACCGCCGCCCGCGACGCCCTCGGCTGGCGACCGGCCCACTCCCTGGACTCCTCCGTGACGGCGCTGTGGGCGGCCGAGGGGGCATCGGCGCGATGAGCCTGCTGATCCCGCTGTACGTCCATCCGGCCGAGGACCCGGCCGCCTGGAACCGGCTCATCACCCGCGCCGCCCGCACCTACGCCGTCGTCCTCAACCCCGCGAACGGGCCCGGCCACGCCCCCGACCCGGCGTTCGCCGCCGCGGCCGGGGCGCTGCGGGCGGCGGGCGCCCGGCCGCTCGGTTACATCGACACGGACTACGGCACGCGCGACCCGGCGGAGATCGCCGAGGACCTGCGCAGACACCGGGAGTGGTACGCCGCCGACGGCTGCTTCCTGGACCGGGTGACCTCCGCCGCGGACGGGCTGCCGGCCTGCCGCAGGCTGGTGCGGTCCGTCCGCCGGCTCGGTGCCTCGACCGTCGTCCTCAACCCGGGCGTCCACCCCGCTCCCGGCTACGCCCGCCTCGCCGACCTGACGGTCACCTTCGAGGGCCACTGGTCCACGTACGTATCGGCGTTCAGCCGCCCCTCGTGGACCGTGCGGCAGCCGCCCGGGCGGCTGTGCCACCTCGTCTACGGGGTGCCGGAACCGCTCGTGCCGCTCGCCGTGCGCACCGCGCGCGAGCGGGGCGCGGCGGTGTGCGGTCCGGTGACGGGCGAACCGCCCAACCCGTGGTCCCGGCTGACCCCCGCGCTGGCCGGGGAGGAGCGGTGAGGCGGCTCGTACCGGCCTTCGCCGTCGTCCTGGCTCTGCTGGCCGCCCTCACCGCGTGCTCCGGTGAGGACGACCGCACGGCCGACCCGCGCACCCGCGCCGTGTGGCAGCCGCGCCCCGGGCTGGCCTGGCAGTGGCAGCTCGACGGCAGGGTGGACCCCTCGGTCGACGTGCCCGTCTACGACATCGACGGCTTCGAGAACACCGCGGCCGACGTCGCCCGTCTGCACCGCGACGGCCGCAAGGTGATCTGCTACGTCAACGTGGGCGCCTGGGAGGACTTCCGCCCCGACCGGGGCGACTTCCCGCGGTCACTGCTCGGCAGGCCCAACGGCTGGCGCGGCGAACGCTGGCTGGACATCCGCCGGGTGTCGACGCTCCGGCCCCTCATGGAACGCCGGTTCGACATGTGCCGGGACAAGGGCTTCGACGCGGTGGAACCGGACCTGGTCGAGGGCTACGCCGACGACACCGGCTTCCCGCTCACGGCCCGCGACCAGCTCCGCTACAACCGCATGATCGCGGACATCGCGCACGAGCGCGGTCTGGCCGTGGGCCTGAAGAACGACCTGGCCCAGATCCCCCAACTGCTGGACGACTTCGACTTCGCGGTCAACGAGGAGTGCGCCCAGTACGGGGAATGCGAACGGCTCGAGCCCTTCGTCGCGGCGGGCAAGGCGGTCTTCCACGTGGAGTACGCGCGGCCCGCGGCCGACTTCTGCCCGATGGTCCGGAAGTTGCGGCTGTCGTCGATGCTCAAGAAGCCGGAACTGGGCGTCTGGCGCAAACCCTGCTGAGGGACCGGGCCGGTAGGGGAAACCGGATTCCGGCGCGGTCGCTTCGCCGGTCCGCCCTCGCGGCGCCCCGTCTCGTCCCTCCTCGGCCGCACGGCGCGAAGCGGGCACGGCCGTTCTCGGCTCGCCCGACGCGTGTGGGATCCGGCCCGGAGAGGCCGCTGCCCACGACCGCCGTGGCGGCGCGTCAGAACGGCCGCGGGAACCCGGACGCGCCGCACCCCGTCGGCCGGTTGCCGACGGGGTGCGGCGCGAGCGGTCAGGCGTGGTGGCGTCGGCGGGTCCACAGGGGCGTGACGAAGGCGATCAGAGCAGCCGCGATGCCGATCTGGAAGATGTGGCGGATCCAGTCGACGCCTCCGGTGTCGCGGACGCCGAAGGCGGAGGCGAGGGCGTTTCCGGCCACCGCGCCGAGGATGCCCAGGAGGACGGTCATCCAGAGCGGGATGGGCTGACGTCCGGGCAGGACGAGCTTGGCCAGCAGACCGATGATGAGTCCGGCGATGATGGCCCAGAGAAACGACATGACGACTCCTTCGACTCTGTGTGCTTCGGCTTCCGGCTACCACGCAGCGGCGTTCGTATGCACGGCTCTTCGAACGGCTCCCCGTGCGACGGGTCCGCCCGGGAGCGGGATCCGGATCGGGAACGGTGCGCGCGACCCCCGTCCTCCGGCGCCGGACCGGCCGGCCCGCCCGTGTGCGGCGAGGCGTCCGCACCGGTCATGCCGGCGGCTCGCCCCGGTCCCCCGGACGACGGAGGCACGACGCGGCGACGACGAAGGGCCAGAGGGACTGAACAGCCGTCACCGCCCGTTCCACGACGCCGACGACACCGCCCCGGTGGGTCTCGACGAGGAACCACAGCGCGCCGACGACCATCACGGCAGCCGCCGCGGCCGAGGGAGCGGGCCGGAGCGCCCAAGGGACGTCTCCGCCGCCGGCGGCCAGGACCGGCCACACGGCCAGGAGCACGAACCCGACCACGGTCACCGAACCGTGGTGCAGGGACCCCCCGCTGCTCGGCGTCGGGAACAGTGCCACGACCAGCGCCGCCAGTCCACCGCCGGCCAGCGCCACGCGTCCGGCCGGTGCGGCCGCCCGCAGTCCCCAGGCGGTGAGCAGGTGGCAGGCGCCCAGCGCGAGGAACGCCCCGGTCATCACCCAGTAGCCCGGCGCCCCGTAGGCCGCCAGGACGCTGATCGTCTGAGTGGCGGGATCGTAGGCGGGGCCTTCCAGCGACGCCGCGATCACCCAGCCCGCGATCAGCAGGACGGGCGCGCACCCCGACGAGAGCAGGACCCATCCAGGAACAAGAGGCACCGGATGATCATAAAACGCGGAATACCGTCACCGCCGCCGTCACCGCCGCCCCGGGCTCCGGCACCGCGACGACCGGCCCTCACCTCCCGGCGGCCGGCCGCTCTCCGCGGAGCGGGTTCCCGCGTCTCCGGCGTCTCCGGCGTCTCCCGCGCCTCCCGCGGCAAGTACGGCGAGACCGCGCCATCCGTTCGGCGGGATCCGGCTCGCGCCGTCCGGCGGCGGTCCCCGAGCGCCGCCGGGCGGCCCCTTCCGGTCGGCTCCGGCGGCCGAGTGCTCCGTGACACGCCCCGAGCGGTTCGCGAGGACCGGGGAGAGCACGCCACCATGGCAGGACCGGGGGTGGGCCGTCTCGTCGTCCTGGAGGATCACGGTGGACATGCTCATACCGGTCCTGTTCGCGCTGAGCGGCGCGTTCAGCAACGCTCTCGCGACCGTCCTCCAGCGCAAGGCCGCGCTGAGCGTGCCCCGCTCCGACAAACTCCGGGCCCGGCTCATGCTCGACCTGCTGCGGCACCCCGTCTGGCTCGCCGGCATCGTCGCCGTCATCGCCGCGGCCGTCTGCCAGGCCGTGGCCCTCGCGACGGGGCCGTTGACGGTCGTCCAGCCCCTGTTCGTGCTGGAGCTGCCGCTCGCCCTGGTCATCGCCGCCGTGCTGCTGCACGGGCGGATGTCCCGGCTCGGCTGGGTGGCCGTGGCCGCCGTCGTGGCCGGGCTCGCCGTCGTCCTCGTCGCCGCGTCACCCGTGGGGAACCGCACCCACGCGCCGATGGATCGATGGGGCCCGGCACTCGCCGTCTGCTCCGTCGTGATCGTCGCCCTGGTGGTCACGGCGCTCCGCCGGCCCGAGGGGCGGGGCCGCGCCGCCTGCTTCGGGCTGGCCACCGCCGTCGCGTACGCGATGACGGCGGCCCTGATGAAGACGTCGATGCACACGCTCGACGACGGCGGCGTGACCGCGTTCCTCACCACCTGGCAGACCTACGGCTTCGCCGTCTTCGGCGGGACCGCGCTGTTCCTCCTGGAGAACGCGATGCAGGCCGGGCCGCTGGTGGCGTCCCAGCCCGCCATCACGCTCGGTGACGCGAGCATGAGCCTGGCCCTCGGGCTCGCGGTCTACGAGGAGTACGTGCGGACGGGCTGGTGGCTCCTCCCCCAGTTGCTGGGCGTCGCCCTGATCGCCGTGGGCGTGTTCGCGCTGTCGAGGATGTCGCTCGCCCGCGCCCTGACCGGCGAGGACCGTCCCGCCGTCGGCGCCGGGGCCACGTGACGCACGTGGCCGGCGGGGCCGCGCCTCGGCGGGCCGGACACGGCCGGCGATGTGCGGCCCCGCCGAGGGCACCGTGGACGCCGGGCGGGCGTGGGCCGGCCCCGTCCGGACGGATTCCGCGCGGGCGTGCAACCTCCGGGAGGTGCGAGAGGTCCAATGGGTGAACGGGAGCAGAACGACCTTCCGTGTCACTCCCACTCGTCCCATCGGGGGAACGCATGAACCCGACTCGCTCTCTCATCCGTCGCGGCACGGCCGCGGCCCTCACCGTCCTGCTGGCCGCCGCGCTCGGCGCGGCCGGTGCCGGGGCGTCGAGCGCGGAGCCCGCGGCGCCGCAGAAACAGAAGATCGCGTCGGCGGTCCTCGGCTCCGACTACCGCATCACCCTGACCGCGCTGCGTTCGGCCGACGACGGGTACGCGGCCTCCGTGCGCCTGCAGGTGTACACGGAGACCGGCGGCGTCTGGAAGGAGACCGATCGCGTGACCGTGGGCGACGTGGACGGCTGGTTCTGGTACCCGCTCACCGGCAAGGGCGCCGTGTGCCAGTTCTCGACGGCCGGCACCGAGCCCGCACCGCTCACCGTGAGCCTGCTGGTCACACCGTCCGTCGGCTGCTCGGACCCGGTGCACTACCTCGTGAAGGAAGGCCGGGTGTACGCCGGCTGAGACGACCGGCGGGGCCCCGGAAGCCGTACGGGTCACCCCCTGGCCAGGGGCGTGGAAGAGGGCCCCGAGGAGGGTGTCTCGGTCGTGGTGGCCCCCAGCCGCCCGCGCACAGGGCCCGTTCGACCGCGTCGGTGTAGACGGCGGCGGCGAGCCAGGCCCGGGCGAAGTGGTCCGTGTCGGCCGGGAGCAGGCGGCCGAAGGCGTCGCGGGAGCGGTCCGCGGCGGCGGCGTGGAGGTCGTCGAGGAGGTCGCCCGCGGTGACGAGGCCGAGACGGCGCAGGCGGACGGCGTCGCCCGAGACGCTCCCGGCGGAGGCAAGGACACGGCGGCCTCCCGACACCGCCTGGTGGACGCGGCGGCGCAGCAGGTGCAGGGGGGCCTCGTCCATGGTGGGGGCGACCTCAGCCGGTGGGGCGACCGCTCCGGTGGGCAGGTCCGCGTGCCGGAGGCGGTCCAGGCCGAGGTCCACCCGGGCGGCGGGGTCGGTGGGGTGCTCGACGGCGAGCAGCAGGGCGCGCGGAAGCGGCTCGGGCACCAGGCGCGCGACGATCCGCAGCCGACTGCCCCGGGCGGCGGCGAGCAGGCGGAGGTTGTCGCGGCAGGGAAGCGATGGATCGTCGTGGGCGGCGGCCAGCCGCAGGGGCAGGCCCGCGCAGTCGGCCAGCAGGCAGTCGCCCGTCGTCTCCCGCACCGTGCCCGTGAGGGTCACCTCGAGGAACAGCAGGTCCTGTCCGCCGTTCAGGGCCCGGGCCACTTGCTCGGCGGCGGGTACGGCCCACAGCCGGTCCAGCGGCTCGGCGTGCCAGGCGGCGCCGGACGCGCGGACCGCCCGCACCCCGGCCCCCGCGCCGAGACGGCCCGTCGGGGAGACGGTGGCACCGGACACGGCCAGCCCGGCGCGCGACAGTTCGCGGTGGGTCAGGGCGGTGTCGCCGATCCGTACGGCCCGGTCGGCGGCGCCGGTCGCCCGGGCGGGCCCGCCCGGAGC
>NZ_MSGP01000496.1 GCF_002078235.1 Streptomyces viridosporus | reverse complement strand
TGGCCCCCGGGGGCCAGCACCCGGCGGAACTCGGTGAAGAGGGCCGGGAACTCGTCGTGCGGGGTGTGGACGGTCGAGTACCAGGAGACGGCGCCGGCCAGGCTGCCGTCGGGGAGGTCCAGGTCCAGCATCGAGCCCTGCTCGAAGCGCAGGTCCGGGTTCTCGCGGCGGGCGATCCCGACCATCGCCGCGGACAGGTCGAGGCCGAAGACGGAGAGGCCGAGGGAGGCGAGATACGCGGTCACCCCGCCCGGACCGCACCCCAGGTCGGCCACCCGGCCGCCCTTCCCGACCAGCTCGGCGAAGCCGGCCAGGACCCCCCGGTCCAGGGGCTGGGCCGCGTGCACGTCACGGAAGTGGGCGGCGTACTGCTCGGCGACGGCGTCGTAGAAGGCGCGGGTGGCGGCCACGTGGCCGTCGTCGGTGTGGGCGTCGGTGTCGGTCATGGTGGGGCACCCTATCCGCGTCCACCGACACCCACGGGCGGTCGCCGACATTCCCTGCCCCCACCCCTCTCTCCCGGACCCCGATCGGCCGCCCTCGGGGGCGGTGATCGGCTCGGAGGACGCCCCGGCACCCCGACGTCCCGGCACCCCGACAATGCCGATGACCGGACGGGCGGACCCTGACACGGCACATACGGAGGGGCCGGAACCGGGCGCCGTGTTCCCATCGGAGGAGGCATTCCCGGAACGCGGGAGTACGGCGTGATGAGGACCGGGCGGGTGACGGCGGGACCCGGTGGGGAGGGGGCCGCGGAGGGGAATTCACGCCGATCACGGGGCCCGTACGGGAGGAATTCCCCGGGAATTCATCACGGCTCGCGGGGTTTCCCGCCGGCTGTCCCGGGAGAAAGGCAGGAGCCCCGTCGCCGGACGGCGTGGGGCTCCTTGGGTACTGCTAGTCGTTCCCGGATCGGAGGATCAGACCGGGGTGACGTTCTCCGCCTGCGGGCCCTTCGGACCCTGCGTGACGTCGAAGGACACCTGCTGGTTCTCCTCGAGGGACCGGAAGCCGGTCGCGTTGATCGCGGAGTAGTGGACGAAGACGTCGGGGCCGCCGCCTTCCTGGGCGATGAAACCAAAGCCCTTTTCGGCGTTGAACCACTTCACGGTTCCGGTAGCCATAAGCCCTCCTTGGGCCCAAAGGGTTGCCCTGCTCCAGAACCAGCAAGTGTGAAGACGAGTTCCGCACAATCGCTTATGTCTGAGAACGACGAGAGCCCGCGGTCACATGCTCCGCAGGCTCTGTACTGCAAGGGAAACCAAACTGCAACTTGCGACGAGCCTAGCACGCGAAGGCCTCAATGCAATAGAGGTCAAGATCACTTCACCCGAATGTTTGAACGTCCCGTCCGTCACGGCCCTCCGATCGAACGCAAGAGCGGATGCAGGGGTGGGCGTTCGTGTAGCCCGGACGGGGGCTAGCCTCGCGATGTGGACATTCCTCGCACCCGGCCGCGCGTCGGCCACATCCAGTTCCTGAACTGCATGCCCCTGTACTGGGGGCTCGCGAGAACGGGCACGCTCCTCGACTTCGAGCTGACCAAGGACACCCCGGAGAAGCTCAGCGAGATGCTGGTGCAGGGAGAACTCGACATCGGGCCGATCACCCTCGTCGAGTTCCTCAAGCACACGGACCGGCTGGTCGCCTTTCCCGACATCGCCGTCGGCTGCGACGGCGACGTCATGTCCTGCGTGATCGTCTCGCAGGTCCCGCTGGACCGGCTGGACGGTGCCCGCGTCGCCCTCGGCTCGACCTCGCGCACCTCCGTACGCCTCGCCCAGCTCCTCCTCGCCGAGCGGTACGGCGTGCAGCCCGACTACTACACCTGCCCGCCCGACCTGAGCCTGATGATGCAGGAGGCCGAGGCGGCCGTCCTCATCGGGGACGCGGCCCTGCGCGCGAACATGCTCGACGCGCCGCGCTACGGCCTGGACGTGCACGACCTGGGTGCTCTGTGGAAGGAGTGGACGGGGCTGCCCTTCGTGTTCGCGGTGTGGGCGGCGCGCCGGGACTACCTGGAGCGGGAGCCGGTCATCACCCGCCAGGTGCACGAGGCCTTCCTCGCCTCCCGCAACCTGTCCCTGGAGGAGGTCGACAAGGTCGCCGAGCAGGCGGCCCGCTGGGAGGCGTTCGACGAGGCGACCCTGGCGCAGTACTTCACCACCCTCGACTTCAGCTTCGGGCCCCCGCAGCTGGAGGCGGTCGCGGAGTTCGCCCGCCGGGTCGGACCGACGACGGGGTTCGCGGCGGACGTGACGGTGGATCTGCTGCACCCCTGAGGGCGGCGGGCCCGGCCACCACCCTGCTGGAAGGTTCCGGCACTGCGGGGGAGGGGCGGACGGCTGCGGCCGCTCGAAGGGGACGAACCCACGGCCGTGGGGCCCTACCGGCTGCTCGGCCGGCTCGGCTCGGGCGGCATGGGCCGGGTCTACCCGGGCCGCAGCGCCGGGGGCCGCACGGTGGCGGTCGAGATCGTGCACCCGCACTTCGCGCTGGACGAGGAGTTCCGGGCCCTCCCCCACGCTCGAACGCGCTCGCGCGGGGACACCCCCACCGCCGCGAGGTCGACGCCGCCCGCCGGGCGGACGCGTACCGCCCTGCCCGGCAACGGTGTTCGCGGAGTCGGCTTTTTCGGGCGTCCGGACGAGGGGCCGGTCGCGAATGGGCCGGGGCCGCCGACGGTTTCGGAAGATCCCGGGAACCTGCACACCGTTCACCGTGAGACCCCGGGGGAGGGCGGAAACCCGCTCCGGCGGCCCCGCGTCCGTCCTCCCGGCCGGCGGCGGGGCGGTCGCGGGGCAGCCGCGGGGCGGTTCGGGTGAAGAAGCCCGGGGCGCCGGCGCCCTCCGTCTCCACACTCGTGAACTCCCCGGTCCGCCGAAGCGGCACCGCGTCCTCGCGCAGGTGGCCGCCTTGTCCCCCGTGTGCTCTGATCGGGTGGCGCGGGCCGCCGGCCGATCGTCCCGGCCTCCGCGCCTCAGGCGAACTCCGCCGTTCCGCACCGTTCTCACGAAGGGAAACGCGCGCCATGAACACCACTCCCCAGGTCGACACCACCGAGCTGTCCGACGCCGATCTGGAGTTCGTCTCCGGCGGCCAGGCGGGCGGCCCGGCCGCCGGCCTCGACCTCGGC
>NZ_MSGP01000495.1 GCF_002078235.1 Streptomyces viridosporus | reverse complement strand
CGACGTCACGCCCCCGGTGCCAGCGGCACCGGGGGCGTGACGTCGGGCATCGTCGGGGCCGGAACCGGAGGGCGGGCGTCGTCGGTTCGCGCCGTCCCCGTCCCCACCCCCGCCACGGGACCGGCCGCCAGGGCGGCCGTCACGGCGACCGCCGCCGCGCCCAGGGCCAGCCCGCGAACCCGGACCCGCTGGTGCTGTGGGGCCATGGCTGCTCCTCTTCTCGCTCTCGTCCGCCTTCTGCCGCTGTCCTCTTTGTTGACGAACAGTCATACGAAGTAAAGGCACAGGAAAACCGACGACGCCAGCGTCATACGGCTTTCGAGTGCCGGGCTCGCCCGTGTGGGTGAGTCGATCCAAAAGAAAGCAAAGAAAGCCAAGAGAAAGTGAGATCGCGTGTCGTTGTTCGACATCCGCGTCCCCGCCGTACTGCTGCGGACCGACCGGAATCCCTTTCACCACGGAACACTGGGGGCGGTGCGCTCGCTCGGCCGGGCGGGTGTGGAGGTGCACGTCGTCGCCGATACGGCGGGAAGTCCCGTCCACCGGTCGCGTTATGTGCACCGGATGCACCCCCCGCCTCCTCCGGGGGCGTCGGAGCGGGAGATCCTCGCCGCGCTGCGCCACGTGGCCGACCGGGTCGCGCGCCCCGCCGTGCTGGTTCCGCTGGACGACGCGAGCGCCATCGCCGTCAGCCGCGCACGGGACGACCTCGCCCCCCACTACCTGCTGCCGGAGATGCCGGGCACCCTGGCCGAACGCGTCGCCGACAAGGCGGAACTGGCCGCCGTGTGCGCGTCCGCGGACGTCCCGCACCCGGTGACCCTGGTCCCGGACGGCCCGGAGCGGGCCGCCGACGACGCGCGGCGGCTCGGGCTGCCGCTGGTGGCGAAATGGAGCCGGCCCTGGCTGCTGCCGGCCGGGAGCGGGCTGCGCAGCACCCAACTGGTGCACTCCGCGCAGCAGGCCCGGGAGCTGTACCTGCGCACCGAGGAGGCCGGCAGCCGGCTGCTGCTGCAGGCGTACCTGCCGCCGGGTCCCGACCGGGACTGGTTCTTCCACGGCTACGCCGACCGCTCGGGCGCCGTCCGCGCGGGCGGACCGGGCCGCAAGCAGCTGTCCTGGCCGCGCGGGGCGGGGCTGACCGCCGTGGGCCGCTGGACACCCAACCCCGAGGTGCGGGCGCTGGCCGAGCGGCTCACCGGCGAACTCGGCTACCGCGGCGTCTTCGACCTCGACTTCCGCCGCTGCGGCACGACGGGCCGCTACCACCTGCTCGACTTCAACCCGCGCCCCGGCGCCCAGTTCCGGCTCTTCGCGGACAGCGCGGGACTGGACGTCGTACGCGCCCTGCACCTGGACCTGACCGGCCGTGAGCTGCCGGCCGGGGACCCGGTGGCCGGGCGGGCGTTCGTGGTGGAGAACTACGCGCCGTTCGCCGCGCTGCGCACGGCGCCGGGCAGCCGCGAACTGGCCTGGTACGCCCGGGACGACCGCGGCCCCGGACGGGCGATGTGGGCCCTGTGGTGCCGCCATGTGACCGGCCGGCTGCGCGAGCGGCTGACCGCGACGGCTCCGGTGCCGGCCCCGCGCCCCGTTCCCCGGGCGGTCTCGCCCTCCCTGACCGACAACGAGAAAGCGAGCAGTTGATGATGTACGACCTTCTGGTGGTGGGCGCGGGTCCGTACGGTCTGTCGATCGCGTCCCACGCCGCGGCCGCCGGGCTGGACCTGCGCGTGTTCGGCCGGCCCATGGCGTCCTGGCGGGACCACATGCCCCGCGGCATGTTCCTGAAGTCCGAGCCGTGGGCGTCCAACCTCTCCGACCCGCGCGGCCGCTGGCGGCTGGACGCCTACTGCGCCGAGCAGGGGCTGACGGCGCGTCACGCCGAGCCGATCCCGGTGGAGGAGTTCGCGTCGTACGGCCTGTGGTTCGCCCGGCACGCCGCGCCGCCGGTGGACGAGCGCACGGTGACCCGGGTGACGCCCGGCCCGGACGGCTTCACGGTGGTCACCGAGGACGGGGAGGCGCTGCGCGCGCGGAGCGTGGCGCTGGCGGTCGGGGTGATGCCGTTCATCGAGGTGCCGCAGGCCCTGCGCGGACTGCACCCCGCGCTGGTCACGCACAGCAGCCACCACAGCGACCTCGGCCGCTTCCAGGGCAAGGACGTCACGGTGATCGGCGGCGGTCAGGCGGCGCTGGAGACCGCGGCGCTGCTCGCCGAACAGGGCACGCGGGTGCGGGTGCTGGCGCGGGCGGAGCGGCTGCGCTGGAACGACGTGCCGCCGCCCTGGGAGCGTCCCTGGTGGCAGTCGGTCCGCTCCCCGCACAGCGGACTGGGTCCCGGCTGGCGGAACTGGTTCTACTCCGAGCGCCCCGGCCTCTACCGCCGGCTGCCGGAGGCGACCCGGTCGCGCATCGCGGCCACGGCGCTGGGACCGGCGGGTGCCTGGTGGGTGCGGGACCGGGTGGAGCGGGCGGTGGACCTGCTGCCGGGCCACGAGGTCACCCGGGCGAGCGCGGTGCCGGGCGGGGTGCTGCTGGAGACGGTCAACCTCGAGGGCGGCCGGCGCAGCCTGGAGACCGAACACGTCATCGCCGCCACCGGGTTCCGGGCGCGCTGCGACCGGCTCGGGCTGCTCTCCGCCGAACTGCGCGGCACGCTGGCCACCCTGCCCGACGGTTCCCCGGCCCTGGGACACACCTTCGAGTCGTCCCACCCCGGGCTGTTCTTCGCGGGCCTGGTGACCGCGTCCGGCTTCGGCCCGGCCATGCGCTTCGTCCACGGTGCGACGTTCACGGCGGGGACCCTCGTGCAGGGGGTGCGCCGCCGGCTCAGGGCGACCCCGCCGCGCGGGACGGTTCCCGTTCCGGCCGGCAGCCGGAGCGCGTCGCCGTCACCGGTGGGTCCCTGACACCGGGGCGGGCGGCGGGCGGCGCACGCCGCCCGCCCGCGCACATGGTTCGTCCCCCGGACCGGTTCGGCCACCTCGCGGGTGGCCCGGGTCGGTCCGGGGGACGTGCCGGGGTTCGGTGGTGCCGGGTGGGGTGTGCCCGGCACCGGGAGCGGCTAGCGGTGGACGCCGGCGCGCCGGCGGCGGTACAGCATCGCCCCGCCCGTGATCAGTGCGGCACTGGCGGCCGAGGCGACGATCAGGCCCTCGGCGCCGGTCTCGGCCAGCTGGGGACCGGGGCCGGGCCGCTCCTCGTCCACGGACGGAGGCGCGGGCGGCGTCCGCTTGCCGGGCTCGGGCGCCGGGGTGACGGTGCGCGGAGGCGTGACGTCCTCGGTGCCGTAGCCGGGCTGCGTGGTGTTGGCGCAGGAGGTGCCGTACGAGGAGTCGAACAGACCGATCAGGTCGAGGGTGTTGCCGCACACGTTCAGCGGCACGTGCACCGGTGCCTGCACGTTGTTCCCGGACAGCACACCGGGGGATCCCCCGGTGTCGCTCACCGCGTGCGCACCACCGGAGTTGCCGTACGAGGAGGCGCCGCGCGAGGCCGACGACCGGTCTCCGGACTCCCGCGCCTGCGAGCCGTTGGCGCAGGAGCTGTCGGCCGCCTCGTTGAACGCCCCGACCGCGGTGACGTCGTTGCCGCACGCGTTGACCGGCACGTGCACCGGTGCCTGCACGTTGTTGCCGGACAGCACACCGGGGGATCCCTCGGTGCCGCCCACCGCCTGCGCACCGCCGCCGGACTCACCGGACGAGGAGGCGCCGCGCGGGGAGGCGCCGCGCGAGGAGGCCGACGCCTGGTCTCCGGACTCCCGCGCCTGCGAACCGTTGGCGCAGAAGCCGTCGACCGCGCTGTTGAACGCCGAGACCGCACCGACGGTGTTGCCGCACGCGTTCACCGGCACGTGCACCGGCGCCTGCACGTTGTTCCCGGACAGCACACCGGGAGCATCCTCGACCCCACCCACCGCGTACGAGTCGGCGAGGGCGGGGGTTCCGTACAGGGACAGAATGCCCGTGGCGGCGGCCGCCGCGAACACTCCCCTGCTCAGGGTCTGTCGCAATGTGATTGTCTTCCTGCTTGAAGAATCGGAGTGGCCGGCCCCGGCATGGAGGCCGGCAACCGAGGACACATGTCCCGGCCCTCGGTCGCCGTATGGCCTACTCCCTCCTCAACCCGCCTCACGCCGATCGGTTGCGCAGGTTCACCCGGTTGGACCGCACGGGGTGCGCGCGGTCCGGCGTCAGGAGACCACGTCCTTGCGGGCGAACCCGCGGAAGGCCAGCGCGAACAGCACGAGGGCGTACGTCACGGAGACGGCGGTGCCCTGGATCATCCCGGACCACTGGGGGGTCGGCTGGACGGCGTCCGCCCAGGCGAACTGCCAGTGCGCGGGCAGGAAGTGGCGCCAGTCGCCGAGGGCGGTCACGGCGTCCAGGACGTTGCCGACGATGGTCAGGCCGACGGCGCCGCCGACCGCGCCCAGCGGGGCGTCGGTCCGGGTGGACAGCCAGAACGCGAGCCCGGCGGTGACCAGTTGCGACACGAAGAGGTACGCCACGACCACCACGAGCCGCCCGACCGCCGTGCCGGGGTCGAGCGCGCCGCCGGTGGGGATCTGCAGCGGGCCCCAGCCGTAGGCCGCCGTGCCGACGGCGAGCGCCACCAGCGGCAGCAGCACCATCGCGGCGAGGCTCAGCCCCAGTGCGACGATCAGCTTGGACCACAGCAGCCGCATGCGGGGCACGGGCGCGGCGAGCAGATAGCGCAGGGAGGACCAGCCGGCCTCCGAGGCGACCGTGTCCCCGCAGAACAGGGCGACGGGGATGACCAGCAGGAAGCCCGCCGACACGAACAGGTTCACGGCGGCGAAGTTGGCGCCGGACGCGGTGGCCGTGTCCATCAGGTTCACGCGGTTGCCCCGGCCCTCCGGTTCGCCGCCGATCGCGAAGGCGACCACCAGGACGAAGGGCAGGGCGGCCAGGATCGCGCCCATGACGAAGGTGCGGCGGCGCTTGAGCTGACGCACCAGTTCGACGCGCAGCGGCAGCGTGCGGCCCGCGCGGTAGCCGGCGGCGGTCTCCACGGGCCCGGGGTGCCCGGCCGGCCCGGCGGGTTCGTTCCGCTCGGTGAGCGTGCTCATGCGGAACCTCCGATCAGGGTGAGGAAGGCGTCTTCGAGGCGGCGGTGCGGGCCCACCGACGCCACCGGCACCTCCAGCCGGACCAGTTCCGCCACCAGGCGCGGGGCGGTGCCGTCGGCGTCCAGCCGGACCAGCAGCCCCTCGTCGGTGCGGACGGCGGAGGCGACGCCGGGCAGGGCCGCGACCTTCTCGGCGAGCGGCTCGTCCACGGGCTCCTCCGTGCCGACCAGCAGGGTGTCGCCGGAGCCGACGATCTCGTGGACCGGGCCGGCCTGGACGAGCCGGCCGCGGTCCATGACCACGAGGTGGGTGCAGGACTGCTCCACCTCCGCCAGCAGATGGCTGGAGACGATCACCGTGCGCCCGGTGGCGGCGTAGCGGATCATCACCTCGCGCATCTCGCGGATCTGGGGCGGGTCGAGTCCGTTGGTCGGCTCGTCGAGGATGAGCAGGTCCGGCAGGCCGAGCATGGCCTGGGCTATCGCGAGGCGCTGGCGCATGCCCTGGGAGTAGGTGCGCACCGCGCGGGCGAGGGCGTCGCCGAGGCCGGCGATCTCCAGGGCCTCGTCCAGGTGGGCGTCCTCGGGCGGCCGGCCGGTGGCCCGCCAGTACAGCTCGAGGTTCTCCCGGCCGGACAGGTGCGGCAGGAAGCCCGCGCCCTCGACGAAGGCGCCGACCCGGGACAGCACCGGGGCACCGGGGCGGATGGCGTGGCCGAAGACCCGGATCTCGCCGCCGTCGGGCTTGATCAGGCCCATCAGCATGCGCAGGGTGGTGGTCTTGCCCGCGCCGTTCGGGCCGAGGAGGCCGAGGACCTGGCCCTTCTCCACGCGGAAGGACAGGTCCTGCACGGCGTACCGGTCGGCGGAGCGGGCGTAGCGCTTGCTCAGGCCGGTGATCTGCAGCGGCACGTCGGCCAGTGCGGGGTCGGGGGGCGCGGCCGCCGTCCGGCGGCGGCCGGTCAGCAGCAGGGCGAGGGCGGTCACGGCGCCGACGGCCGGCAGCCACCACACCCACGCGGGCAGCGGGGCCGCCGCGGTGGTCACGCCGGGGGCGGTGGGCACCGTGAGGCCGCTCTTCAGGGAGACGGTGTACGTCGCCGGGGCGGCCGGTGAGGCGTAGCCGAGGTCGGTGGAGGCGAGGACGAGGCGCAGGCGGTGGCCCTTGCGGACCTCGTGGTCGACGGCCGGGAGGGTGAGGGTCACGTCCTTGCCGGCCTCGGCGCCCTCGACGCGGACCGGCGCGACCAGCTGGGAGGGCAGCACCTGCCGCCGGCCGTCCGGGCCGACGTCGTACACCTTGCCGAACAGCACGGCGTCCTCGCCGGTGGACTTCACGCGGACGGTGACCGTCGGCGATCCGGTGATCCGCAGGTCGCCGGGGAGCGGGGCGGACTCGAAGCGGGCGTGCTGGCCGGGGAAGTCGAGGGACACCCCGACGCCGAGGGAGGACAGCTGGGCCAGGCCGCCGGAGCCGCCGAGGCCGGGGAGCGCGGAGACGGCGGGCGGGTTGGCGCCGGCCGGGTTGGCGAAGCTCTGTTCGCGGCCGGTGAGGGGGAGGGAGGTGCCGCCGCCGTCCAGGCCCGGGTAGCGGTCCGCGCTCGCGCCGCGCAACTGGGCCCGGCCGTCGGTGGAGTCGACGCCTCCGGTGCGGGTGACGCGGAAGGCCGGGCCGGTGTCGGCGCCCTTGTCCTCCTTCAGGTACCGGTCGAACCACGCCCGGACGCGCGCCTGGACGCGGCTCGTCTCCGGGTCGCCGCCGTCGTGCCCGCCCGCGATCCAGTCGACGGCGACGGGGGCGCCGTTCGCGCGGATCGCCTGCGCGGCCGCGTCGGCCTGGCCGAGCGGGAAGAGGGAGTCGGACTGGCCCTGCAGCAGGAGGGCGGGCACGTCGATGCGGTCGGCGACGGCGGACGGCGAGCGCGCCCGGAGCAGCGCGCGGGCGTCCTCGTCCGGGGTGCCGGACTCGGCGACCCGCTCGTACATCTCGCACAGCGCGGGCTCGAACCGCTCGCAGCCGCCGCCGGTGTTGACGAAGATCCCGGCCCACAGCTTCTTGAAGACGCCGTCGGGGAAGAGCGCCTCGGCCAGGTCGAAGTAGGTGATCGCCGGGGCGACGGCGTCGACGCGGTCGTCGTGCCCGGCGGTGAGCAGGGCGATGGCGCCGCCGTAGGAGGCACCGGCCATGCCGACGCGCGGGTCGCCGGCCCGGTCGAGCTCGACCTCGGGCCGGTCGGCCAGCCAGTCGATGAGCCGGGAGACGTCGGCGACCTCGCCCTCCGGATCGTTCAGCCCGATCCTCCCGGTCGACTTGCCGAAGCCGCGCGCGGACCAGGTGAGGACGGCGTACCCGTCGCGCGCGAGGTCCTCGGCCTGCCGGCGCACGTCGTTCTTGCTGCCGCCGAAGCCGTGCCCGAGCAGGACGGCGGGGCGGCGGCCGTCCGGACCGGCGGTGAAGTACGAGGTGTCGATGCGCACCCCGTCGCCCACGTCCATGACCCGGTCGGCGCGGCGGACCGCGGGCGCGTCGTCCGAGGCGACGGCGGTCCAGGTACCGGCACCGGCGAGCACGACGACGGCCGCGACGGCGGCCAGGGTCCGTCGCGGCCGCCGCGACCGCAGCCACCGCGCTCCGGGCAGTCGAAGATCCATGCGTCAACGGTACGGGGTGCGTCCGGCGCCCCGACGCCGCCCGTGGACCGAACCTCGGCCCCTCCCAGGGGCGTACGGGGCGGCTGCCGCGTACCGCGTTCGTGGTACGCGGCAGCCGTGCGTGGACGGGGTGGGGCCGCCCGCACGGGCGGGCGGCCCCACCGGCCGGTGGGCCGTCAGTGGTTGCGCGGGAAGCCCAGGTCGACGCCGGTGGGGGCGTCGGCCGGGTCGGGCCAGCGGGTGGTGACGACCTTGCCGCGGGTGTAGAAGTGCGTGCCGTCGTTGCCGTAGATGTGGTGGTCGCCGAAGAGCGAGTCCTTCCAGCCGCCGAAGGAGTGGTAGCCCACGGGGACCGGGATCGGCACGTTCACGCCGACCATGCCGGCCTCGACCTCGAGCTGGAAGCGGCGGGCGGCGCCGCCGTCCCGGGTGAAGATCGCGGTGCCGTTGCCGAACGGCGAGGCGTTGACGATCTCCAGGGCCTCCTCGTACGTCTCGGTGCGCAGCACGCACAGGACGGGGCCGAAGATCTCGTCCTGGTAGGCCTTGGCGTCGGTCGGCACCTTGTCGAGCAGGGAGATGCCGATCCAGTGGCCGTCCTCGTACCCCTCGACGGTGTGGCCGGTGCCGTCGAGGACGACCTCGGCGCCCTCGTCCGCCGCGCCCGCCACGTACGAGGCCACCTTGTCGCGGTGGGCCTTGGTGATCAGCGGGCCCATCTCGGAGGCCGGGTCGTCGCCGGGGCCGATCTTGATCTTCTCGGCGCGCTCGCGGATCTTCTCCACCAGCTCGTCGCCGATCGCGCCGACGGCGACCACCGCGGAGATCGCCATGCAGCGCTCGCCCGCCGAGCCGTAGGCCGCGCTCACCGCGGCGTCGGCCGCCGCGTCGAGGTCGGCGTCGGGCAGCACCAGCATGTGGTTCTTGGCGCCGCCGAGGGCCTGGACGCGCTTGCCGTTGGCGGAGGCGGTGGTGTGGATGTAGCGGGCGATCGGGGTGGAGCCGACGAAGGAGACCGCCTTGACGTCGGGGTGGGCGAGGAGGCGGTCGACGGCCACCTTGTCGCCGTGGACGACGTTGAACACGCCGTCGGGCAGCCCGGCCTCGGCCAGCAGCTCGGCGAGGCGGATCGAGGCGGACGGGTCCTTCTCGCTCGGCTTCAGCACGAAGGTGTTGCCGCAGGCGATGGCGAGGGGGAACATCCACATCGGCACCATGGCCGGGAAGTTGAACGGCGTGATGCCGGCGACGACGCCCAGCGGCTGGCGGATCGAGGCCACGTCGACGCGGCTGGCGACCTGCGTGGACAGCTCGCCCTTGAGCTGGACGTTGATCCCGCAGGCCAGGTCGACGATCTCCAGGCCGCGGGCCACCTCGCCGAGGGCGTCGGAGTGCACCTTGCCGTGCTCGGCGGTGATCAGCTCGGCGATCTCGTCGCGGTGGGCGTCCAGCAGCGCGCGGAACCTGAAGAGGACGGCGGTCCGCTGGGCCAGCGAGGACTGGCCCCAGCTCAGGAACGCCTCCTTGGCGGCGGCGACCGCGGCGTCCACCTCCTCGACGGAGGCGAACGCGACCTTCGTGGTGACCTCACCGGTCGCCGGGTTCGTCACCGGGCCGTAGGTACCCGAGGCGCCTTCGGCGGTCTTGCCGCCGATCCAGTGGTTGACGATCTTCGTCATGACCGAGAGCTCCTTCTGAAGATGGCGGCGACGGGTGGAGACGTGCCGTTCGTGCAGCTCGTGCGCCGTGACCGCGGACGGCCGTGTCGCGGTTCCGGCCACGGGTCCATCCCAACAGGCCCGGGCCTTCGGATGCGCCCGACACAGTGTCGGCCGTTTCGGTCTCCGCGTAGACACATGCGGGAACGGCGGACACGTGCGGGAGCGGCGGGGGCGCGGAACCGGCCCGCGCCCCGGCGGACACCGTCGTCCAGGGCCTGAACCTCCGGCGCGGGGCCATAGCGGGCGGGGAGTCGTCGCTCGCACTTCGCTCCTGCCAAAGCAAAGCGGCCTCCCGCGCCGGAGGTGATCCGGGGCCGGGCGCCCCGGGACGCGTACACACCATCGGTGACCAACGTGCACACACCCCTCACACCCGGGAGCCGACACACTCTTCTTCCTCCGTGCGGACCATACGGCTCTCCCCGGTTCTAGCCCGGGCGGGAAACCCTGTCAACATTTTGTCCGGACATTCGGACGAGATCTTGACGGCGCCGCTCCGGCCGCGGGCCGGACCGGGGCGGTGCGCCCGGCAGCTCGGCACGTGGCGGACGGCGGGCCGCACAGCGCGGTGGGCGCCCACGACGCCCACCGGCCGGCCCCCGAGCCGGTCCCGAGCCGATCTCGAACCGACGTGCGAACCAGGTGGACCCGTACGGGAGTCCGGTGCCTCCGCCGCGGCACGAGGGGGTCCGGAGCGCCCCCGCCGTACGACCGGCGTACGCCTTTGCGTCATTCGTGTCACAAAGACCTCCGTTCCGTCACACCCGTCACGGGTGTGCGGGCTTTCCGTCACATCCGCGCACGCCCCCTGACCCGCTCCCGCCCGGTGTCGTTCACCGGGCGCGAGGCTGGTGATCGTCAGCGCGGCACCCGGCTCCCCCACGGACGGCCACCCCGGCCGCCGCCGCGGTGCGCGCGGGGAGGTACGACACATGACCGACCGACGGCTGTGGTCCTACAAGGACATCGCGGCGCACATCAAGGTGCAGCCGGACACCGTGCGCTCCTACCGCAAGCACGGCCTGCTGCCCCCGCCGGACCATGTCGAGGGCGGCAAGCCCTACTGGTACGCGGACACGGTCCGCACCTGGGTGGCCTCCCGACCGGGCAACCGGGGCCGGGGCTGACCCAGGGAGGACCTCCGGGAAAAGCGGCTGTGCCCCACCACCCGGGTGGGGCACAGTGCCGCCATGAACTTCACCGACAAACCCACCCTCACCGGGGAGCGGACCGTGCTGCGCCCCTTCACGGAGGCCGACGCCGAGGCGATGGGGGAGATCATCCGGGACCCGGAGGTCGTCCGCTTCACCTTCGCCCCCTCCGTCGAACTCACCCCGGAGCGGCTGCGCTCCTGGTACGGCTCCCGGTCCGCGCAGCCCGACCGGCTCGACCTCGCCGTCACCGATCGCG
>NZ_MSGP01000494.1 GCF_002078235.1 Streptomyces viridosporus | reverse complement strand
GGAGGGCGGGCCGCGCGCGGCGCAGCGTCGAGCCGTCCATCACGTCGTCGTGGACGAGCGCACAGGTCTGCAGGAGCTCGAGCGCCGCACCGATCCGCAGGGCCGCCGCGACCGAGGGGCCGTCACCGCCGCCGCAGGCGCGCAGCGCCCACCAGACGAAACGCGGACGGACGCGCTTGCCACCCGTCCGGGTGAAGCGCGCGACCCGCTCGGCCAGGTCGTCGCCGAACAGCGGGTCCACGGCCCGCGCACGGGCGACCCGGTCGGCCAGCACGTGGTCGAGCACGCGGCCGACCGCGGCGGACACGTCCCGGTCCACGGCGCGCGCGTCACCCATCCCCGCCGGCAGCAGGGCCTGCGCCGTCTCCGCCGGCCCGTCGGACCCCTCGCCCGGCACGTCGTCGGGCCGCGGCCGGCCGGCGGGCGCCGACCGGGGGACCGGGCGCGCGACGAGCAGCGGTCCCTCCACGGGGTGGTCCTTCGCCTGTGTACGGCACATCCCGGTTCCTCTCGTCCTGACCACAGATCGCTCCGTCACGCCCGTCCTTCCGCCCGCACCCCGCACATGGATGCGGGGCGGGCCGGAAAACCGGGCCGGCAGCCGGCACATGCCTTCCCCATGTGCTCCGCCGCCTCACCGGGCCCTGTCCGTCACACGTCCGAGTGACCCGCATCCGAACGGGCACACAGGCAGGAATGCTGACCGGGTGGGTGCGATCCGAGGAGCGGGAGGAGAGAGCCGTGGTGCTGGAGACGGAGGTGGCCATCGTCGGGGCGGGAGCCGCCGGACTGTCCCTGGCCCACCGCCTGTCGCGGCCCGTCCCGGGGACGCGCACGCCGTCGGTCGTCCTGGTGGACGCCCCGCCCGGCCCGATGCGCCCGCCGCGCCGGACGTGGTGCTTCTGGGAGGCCGGCGCGGGCCGTTTCGACGCCGCGCTCACGACGGCCTGGCGGCACCTGAGGGTGCGTCCCCCCTCGGGCTCGGCGGTCGAGGGGGACATCGCCCCGCTGCGCTACAAGATGATCCGGTCCGACGACTTCGAGCACCTGGTCGCGCACGACCTGGCCGCGAGCAGGGCCGTACGGCGCCTGGAGGCGACCGTCGGGGCGGTGGAGGACGTCCGCGGAGGAGCCCACGTCCACCTCCGGGACGCCGACGGCCGACCGGGCGTCCTGCGCGCCCGCTGGGTCTTCGACTCCCGACCCCCGGGCAGCCTGCCCGCCGCCCGCACCACGCTCCTGCAGCACTTCCACGGCTGGTTCGTCCGCACCGCCCGCCCGGTCTTCGACCCCCTCACCGCGGAACTGATGGACTTCCGCACCCCCCAGCCCGCCGAGGGCCTGTCCTTCGGCTACCTCCTGCCCGTGAGCCGCCGCGAGGCGCTGGTGGAGTACACGGAGTTCTCCCCGCGCCCCCTCTCGGCGGGCGGCTACGGGACGGCGGTACGGCAGTACGCCGAGGAGGTGCTCCGTCTCGGTGAACTCCAGGTGCTGTCCACCGAGACGGGTGTCATCCCGATGACGGACGCCCCGATGCCCCGGCAGGTCGGCGCGTCGGTCTTCCGCATCGGCGCCGCGGGCGGAGCCACCCGCCCCTCGACCGGTTACACCTTCGCCGGGATCCAGCGGCAGACGGGTGCCGTCGCCGCCGCCCTGCGCCGGGGCCGCCGCCCGGTGCCGCCCCCCGCGCACTCGGCCCGCTCCCGGGCCATGGACGCCGTACTGCTGCGTGCCCTGGACAGCGGCCGGGCCGACGGCCCCGCGCTCTTCTCCCGCCTCTTCGCCCGCGTGCCCATGCGGGACCTCCTGCTCTTCCTCGACGGCCGCACCCGGCTCCACGAGGACCTCGCCGTCGGCCTGCGCACCCCCGTCGGCCCGATGCTCCGCTCGGCGCTGGAGCTGCCCCGCCTGCCCCGCCGTCCGTTCGACCAGGACCCCTGATCCGGGGACCGCC
>NZ_MSGP01000493.1 GCF_002078235.1 Streptomyces viridosporus | reverse complement strand
GTGCCGTACGGCACACCCGGGATCCGTCCTCCGGATCACACCGGGCCCGCCTCCCGACCCCGCCCCGTCCGAACGACGGGTCCCGGCCGTCGGCCTCGTACCGGCCGGCCTCGGGGAAGTGACGCAGCGCTTGCGGACCGGGCCCAGGAGCGGGGCGGCCGCCGGCCGGGGGCCCGCGACCGCCCGCCGCCCCCGGCGGAACCGTCAGCCGCGCTGCAGCTCGTGGCGCAGGTCGTCCAGCTCCGTGCCTCCGGCCATCTGCCGGGTCAGCTCGTCCAGGGTGATGTCGTCGCGCCGGTGGTTCCCCACCGTCGTCCCCCGCTTCAGCAGCACGAACCGGTCCCCCACCAGATACGCGTGGTGCGGGTTGTGGGTGATCAGCACGACCCCCAGGCCCCGGTCCCGTGCCGCCGCCACGTACTTCAGGACCACCCCGGACTGCTTCACCCCCAGGGCCGCCGTCGGCTCGTCCAGCACCAGCACCTTGGCGCCGAAGTACACCGCGCGGGCGATCGCCACGCACTGCCGTTCGCCGCCAGAGAGGGTGCCGATCGGCTGGTCGACGTCGCGCAGGTCGATGCCCATCCGGAGGAGCTCGGCGCGGGCGGTGCGGCGCATGAAGCCGACGTCCATCCGCTTGAAGGGGCCGACGCCCGTGCGCGGCTCGGAGCCGAGGAAGAAGTTCCGCCAGACCGGCATGAGCGGGACGACGGCCAGGTCCTGGTGGACGGTGGCGATGCCGCGGTCCAGGGCCTCGCGCGGGGAGGACAGGCGCGTGGCCCCGCCCTCCAGGGCCAGCGTGCCGCCGTCGTGCCGGTGCACCCCTGCGATGATCTTGATCAGGGTGGACTTGCCGGCGCCGTTGTCGCCCAGCACGCAGGTGACCTCACCGGCGTGCACCTCCAGGGAGACCCCTTCCAGGGCGCGCACGTTGCCGTAGTGCTTGCTGACGCCGGACAGCTCCACGAGGGGCGCACGGCGGGTGGTCCGGGTCATTTCACGGCCTCCGCGCGGCGGCGCACCCAGGTGTTGAGCAGGGTCGCGAGGAGCAGCATCGCCCCGAGGAAGAACTTGAACCAGTCCGGGTTCCACTCGGCGAAGACGATGCCCTTGCTGGTCATGCCGAACAGCAGTGCGCCGACCGCCGAGCCGACGGCGCTGCCGTGGCCGCCGGTGATCAGGCAGCCGCCGATGACGGCCGCGATGATGTAGATCAGCTCGTTGCCGACGCCCTCGCCGGACTGGACGACGTCGTAGCTGAAGAGCAGGTGCTGACCGCAGATCCAGGCGCCGAGGGCCACGCCCATGTAGAGGCCGGTCTTGGTCCTGGCCACGGGGACGCCCACCGCGCGGGCCGCCCGCTCGTTGCCGCCGACCGCGAAGATCCAGTTGCCCGCGCGGGTGCGCAGCAGGATCCAGCTGCCGAGGGCGACCAGGGCGAGCCACCACACGACGGTGACCTTGAGGTGGACCCCGCCGACGGTGAAGGTCGACGCGAACAGGGCCCGTGCGCCGGCGAAGCCCTCCATGTCGGCGATCGTTCTGGTGGAGACGGTGCCGCTGACGAGCTTGGTGAAGCCGAGGTTCATGCCGGTCAGCATCAGGAAGGTGCCGAGCGTGACGATGAAGCTCGGCAGCCGGGTACGGGCCAGCATGATGCCGTTGAAGGCGCCGATGGCGAGCGTGACCAGCAGGGACACCCCGACGCCGACCCAGACGTTGGCGGTCATCTGGTAGCTGAACATCGACGACAGCAGCGCCGACGAGGTGACCAGGACGCCGGCCGACAGGTCGAACTCGCCGCCGATCATCAGCAGCGCCACCGGGACGGCCATGATGCCGATCGTGGAGGACGCGTACAGCACGGTGCCGAGGCTGGAGGCCCGCAGGAAGCCGTCGGCGACGAGGGCGAAGCAGCAGAAGACGGCGATCGCACCGACGACGGAGCCGAGTTCGGGGCGGCTCAGCAGCCGCCGGAGCGGGAAACCGGCCCGCAGAAACCTTTCTTCATCGGCTGCCGCCCCTACGGCCGTGGTCTCCCCGCCCGCCGTGGTGTCCGCGGTCGCCCGGCTCATCGGGTGCCCCGCTTCGTGTACGCCTCGAGCGCCGCCGCGTCGTCCCCGGTGATGACCTGCGGGCCGGTGAGCACCGGGCGGCCGCCGCCCAGGACGTCGGCGTTGTACCGGTACAGCCACAGCAGGTCGACCGCCTCGTAGCCCTGGAGGTAGGGCTGCTGGTCGACGGCGAAGCCGAGGCTGCCGTCCTTCAGCCCGGCGGCGACCTTGGCGTTGAGGTCGAAGGTGTCGATCTCGGCGTCGCTGCCCGCGCCCTCCTTGGCCTTCACCGCGGTGTCGGCGTAGGGCGCGCCCAGGGTGACGACGGCGTCCACGCCGGGGTCGGACTGGAGCCGGGCCTCGATCGCCGACTGGACGTCGGGCATGCTCGTGCCGTTGACGTGGAGCCGGACCAGCGTGCCGTCGAAGGTCTCCCCCACCCCGTCGCAGCGCTGCTCGTGGCCGACGTTGCCCTGCTCGTGCAGGACACAGAGGGCCTTCTTCCGGCCCCGCGCGTTCAGCTCCTCGCCGACGGCCTCACCGGCGATCGTCTCGTCCTGCCCGATGTGGGCGAGCGCGCCGAACTCCTTGGACTCGGCCGAACCGGAGTTCACGGTGATCACCGGGATGCCGGCCTCGCGGGCCCGGGCGAGGGCCGCCTTCATCGCGTCCGGCTTGGCGAGGGTGACGATGATCCCGTCCACCTTCTTGTCGACGGCCGCGTCCACGAGCTGCGCCTGCCGCTGGCCCTCGTCGTCGTGGGAGTACAGGAAGCGGACGTTGTCCTTCGCCGCGGCCTGCTCCGCGCCGTTCTGGACGATGTCCCAGAAGGTGTCGCCGTCCCCCGCGTGGGTGATCATCGCGAAGGTCCAGCGGGGGGTGTCCACCGCCGCCCTCCCCTGGGTCGCCGCGGCCGCCCGGGCGTCCTCCGCCCGTTTGCCGCCGGTACTGCTGCATCCGGCGAGCGAGAGGCTCAGCGCCCCCGCCACCGCGACGCCCACCCAGGTCCAAAACCGTGCCACGAGGCCGTGCCCTTCTTGCTGTGTTCTGTCGTGCCTGGGGCCGATGACCGCACCGGACCCAAACGCCCCATTCTCGAACACGGGCATCAGGCGCTCCCGCTCGGGGAGCAGACATCGGTCATATTGTCCGGACAATGCGACGAAGGGCAGTGCGCAACACCGTGCGGCGCCCCGCGCCGCCCCGCGGCCGTCAGGACCGGACGAGCAGTTGGAACTCGAAGGAGTAGCGGGAGGGCCGGTAGGTGTGGGTGCCGAACTCCACCGCGCGGCCGGTGTCGTCGAAGGTCACGCGCTGCATGGTGAGCAGCGGGGCACCGGTCTGCTCGCCGAGCCGCTCGGCCTCGGCCGCGGTGGCGGCACGGGCGCCGATGGTCTGGCGGGCGCTGTGCAGGGTGATGCCGGCCGCCCGCATCAGCCGGTACAGGCCGGTGGCCTCGAGCTGTCCGGTCCCGAGATCGAGCAGGCCGGGCGGCAGGTAGTTGCACAGGTACGCCATCGGCTCCCCGTGCGCGAGACGCAGCCGCTCGATGCGGTGCACCTCGATGCCCTCGGCCACCCCGAGGGCCGCCGCGACCTCGGCGGACGCGGCGACGACGGTGTTGACCAGGACCTTCGTGGCCGGACGCTGGCCCGCCGCCTCCAGGTCGTCGTAGAGGCTGCTGAGCTCCAGGGGGCGCTTGACCCGGCTGTGCACCACCTGGGTGCCGACGCCGCGGCGGCGCACGAGGAGGCCCTTGTCGACGAGGGACTGGATGGCCTGGCGGACGGTCGGCCGGGACAGACCGAGCCGTCCGGCGAGCTCGATCTCGTTGCCCAGCAGGCTGCCGGGGGTCAGCGTGCCCTGCTCGATAGCGGCCTCCAGCTGCTGGGACAGCTGGAAGTACAACGGCACGGGGGAGCTGCGGTCCACGCTCAGCTCCAGCTGCACGGTCGGGTCCACTTCTGGTTTCGGCACGGCCCGAGCGTAGTCCCGTGCGCTGTTGACGGGAAGTCGTGTAGTTCGGTTGTCCGGACATGCGGATTGACAGGAAGGGGCACGGGCCGCACTTTGTCTCCATGCGCATCGGGATCATCGGTACGGGCCGCATCGGCAGCCTTCACGCTCGCACGCTCAGCAGGCACCGTGACGTGGGATCGCTGATCCTCACCGACGTGGAACCCGCGCGGGCCCAGGAGCTCGCGCACCGGCTCGGTGAGACGGCGGCGCCCGGGGTGGACGAGATCTTCACCTGGGGCGTGGACGCCGTGGTGATCACGACGGCCACGCCCGCCCACGCCGAGCTGATCGGCCGGGCGGCACGCGCGGGACTGCCGGTGTTCTGCGAGAAGCCCATCGCCCTGGACCTCGCGGGCACGTTACAGGCGATCATGGAGGTGGAGGCCGCCGGGACCGTCCTGCAGATGGGCTTCCAGCGCCGCTTCGACACCGGCTACACGGGGGCGCGCGAGGCGGTGCGCTCGGGCCGGCTCGGGCGGCTGCACACCGTACGGGCGACGACCGGCGACTCCGAGCCGCCGCCGGCCGGGTACCTGCCGCAGTCCGGCGGGCTGTACCGGGACACCCTCATCCACGACTTCGACATCCTGCGCTGGGTGACCGGCCGGGAGGTCGTGGACGTCTGCGCCGCCGGGTCCGACGCGGGACCCGCGCCGTACCGGGAGGCGGGCGACGTCGACACCGGCGCGGCGCTGCTCACCCTCGACGACGGCACGCTCGCCACGGTCACCGCGACCCGTCTGAACGGCGCGGGCTACGACGTGCGCATGGAGCTCGCCGGGGAGCGGGACCAGATCACCGTCGGCCTGGACGACCGCACGCCGATCGCGTCCACCGAGCCGACCGGGCCGCCGCCCGCGGACAAGCCGTGGACCGGGTTCCTGGAGCGGTTCGGGCCCGCGTACGAGGCGGAGCTGAACGCGTTCGTCGAGGTGGTGCGGGGTGAGCGGGCCAACCCCTGCGACGGGCGCGAGGCGCTGAGGGCGCTGCGGATCGCCGAGGCGTGCGAAGTGTCCCGGCGGGAGCGCAGAGCCGTCCGGCCGACGGAGCTGGGGCGCGGGGCGGACGCGGCGTTCGACTGACGCGGGCAGGCGGGCGCGGCGCGGCGCCCGCCCGGGCCCGGCGAGGAGGGGGCTCGGGCGGCGCGCCGGGCCGGGATCAGGGCGTCCGGACCGGCAGGACCGTCCCCTGGGCGACCGCGCACAGTGTCTCCGTGCCGTCCTCGGCGAGGGTGAGCAGGTCGCAGCGGACGACCGCCTGGCGCCGCCCGGCGTGCACCACCTCCGCGCGGGCGCGCAGCGTCCGCCCCGCGGCCGGACGGAGGTACTGGACGGAGAAGCCGCCGGTGAGCACGTGCGGGCCGAGCGCGGCGCCGGCGGCGAAGGTGAGGGCGTTGTCGGCGGCGTAGGAGAGGACGCCGCCGTGCAGGAAGCCGTTCTGCTGGTGGAGTTCCTCGCGGATGTCGATCTCCAGGGTGGCCGCGCCGTCCCCGAAGGCGGTGAGGCGGGCGCCGAGCAGCCGGCTGAAGGGCTGGGCGTGCAGGACCTGCCGGGCCGTGGCGAGGTCGAGTCCGGGAGGTGCGGTCATGGGAGGCCGGGGCTCCTTCGGGCGGCGGACGGGTCGGGGGCGGACGGGAGGCGGAGGGGGCGCGCCCGCACGACGCTACCGCCCCTCGGTGTCCTCCAGGAGCCCGGCGTCGTGGGCGAGCAGGGCGAGCTGTACGCGGTTGTTGAGGCCGAGCTTGGCCAGGGTCCGGGAGACGTGGGTCTTGACCGTGGCCACGCTCATGAAGAGCCGCGTGGCGATCTCGGCGTTGGCCAGGCCCCGGCCGACCGCGACGGCGACCTCGCGTTCGCGGTCGTTGAGGGCGGCGATCCGCTCCCGCGCGTGCGCGCGCCGTGTGTCGGCGGCGGTGCCGGCCGCGTGCTCCATCAGTTGACGGGTGACGGCGGGCGACAGGACGGGGTCACCGGCCGCGACCCGGCGCACCGCGGCGAGGATCTCGGCGGGCGGTGTGTCCTTGAGGACGAAACCGGCGGCACCCGCGCGCAGGGCCCGCAGCACCTGCTCGTCGGCGTGGAAGGTGGTGAGCACCACCACCTGCGGGGCGTCCGCGCGCCGGCGCAGCGTCTCGGTGGCGGCGAGCCCGTCCACCGTCGGCATCCGGATGTCCATGAGGACGACGTCCGGGCGGGTGCGGTCGACGAGTGCCTCGACCTCGCCGCCGTCGGCGGCCTCACCGACGATCTCGATGTCCTCGGCGCCGCCCATCATGAAGGACAGCCCGGCCCGCACCAGGGGGTCGTCGTCGACGAGGAGCACTCTGATCGCAGTCATGGGAGGTACGTAATCACGGTGGGGCGGGGCATGGACACGCCGGGCGGCCGGGCTCCGTAGGGAGGTTCCCCGCCGGCGCGTCCGGCGCGCGGCTCACCGCCGCTCCCCGGCCCCGGTGC
>NZ_MSGP01000492.1 GCF_002078235.1 Streptomyces viridosporus | reverse complement strand
GGGCGATCGCCCAGCGGTGGGTCTCGGAGGGCCCGTCGTAGATGCGGAAGGGGCGGACCTCGCGCAGGAAGCGGGAGAGCAGGACGTCCCCGGAGATGCCCAGTGCACCGCAGATCTGCAGTGACCGGTCGACGACCCGCCACACCGCCTCGGCGGTGAACGTCTTGGCGATCGCGGTGGACTGCGCCCCCGAGCGGCCCTGGTCGAGTTCCCGGCAGGCCTGCAGGATCAGTCCGCGCGAGGCGGCGACGTCGATCTCGTTGTCGGCGATCATCTGTTGGACCATGCCGAGTTCCGCGAGTCGGGAGCCGAACAGCTCCCGGTCCGCGGCCCGGGCCACCGCGATGTCCTGGGCGCGGCGGGCGATGCCCAGCCATCGCATGCAGTGCGTCATCCGGGCCGGGCCGAGCCGGACCTGAGCGTACTCGAACCCCTTGTCGACCTCGCCGAGCACCGCCTCGTCCGGCACGACGCAGTTGTCGAAGAGCACCTCGCAGTGGCCGCCGAAGAAGGCCTCGTCCAAGGTGTCGATGTGCCGCACGATCTTCATCCCGGGGTTGTCGGCGTCGACGAGGAACATCGTCGCCCCGCCCCGCGTCCCCGGCTCGCCGGAGGTACGGGCCATGCAGATCGCGTACGCCGCGCCGTCCGCGCCGGTGATGAACCACTTGCGGCCCTCGATCCGCCAGCCCCCGGGCACCTTCTCGGCGCGGGTCGTCAGCGCCGACGGGTCCGAGCCGGCACCCGGCGCCGGCTCGGTCATCGCGAAGCACGACCGCACCCGGCCCTCGGCGAGCGGGCGCAGGTAGCGCTCCTTCTGTTCCGGGGTGGCGATCGCCTCCAACATGTGCATGTTGCCCTCGTCGGGGGCCGCGATGTTCAGGGCGAGCGGACCGAACAGCGAGTAGCCGGCCTCCTCGAACACCAGCGCGCGGCCACGCATGTCCAGACCGTGGCCGCCGTATTCCGGGGAGACGTGCGGGGCGAAGACCCCGGCCCTGCGGGCGGCCTCCTGCAGGCGCGTCCGCAGCGCCTCCCCGCCGACGGCGGAGACCCCGCCGTACTCCTCCTCGGCCGGGATCACCACCTCGCGGACGAACTCCGCCGTACGGCGGGCGAGCTCCACGGCCTCGGGGCTGTGGTCCGGGTTCACGGGCAACGGTGCCTCCTGACACCAGGCAGGCGCCTCGCACCGCGCGGCCTCAACCTGGCTAATAGACGTTAGCCACATGACAACGGTCCGCTACTTGTCTTGTCAAGACCCGCAGTGATTCGCCGTCGTGACTACCCACGATCCCGCTAACATGTACTAGCCGAACTTTGCAGCCCACGCCGAGGAGCCTTCCGTGCCGCAGCCCCGCACGCACCGAGACACCGCGGCGAACCGGCCCGGCAGTCCCCCGGCGGCCGGCGGCCCCCCGCGCGCCCACGCGATCCGCGCCGCCGCCCTGGAGTTGTTCACCCAGCGCGGGTATGCGGCCACCACCATGGCCGACATCGGTGCGGCGGTCGGCGTCCGCGGGCCGAGCCTGTACAAACACGTCAGTTCCAAACAGGCACTGCTCGCGCAGATCATGACCGGCACGATGGACGCGCTCCTCGCCGCCCACCGGACCGCCGTCGCCGGGACCGAGGACCCCACCGAACGGCTCAGGCGCGCCACCGAGGCCCACGTCCGCTACCACGCGCGGCACCGGCTCGAGGCATTCGTCGGCAACCGGGAGATCCGCAGCCTCGAAGAACCGCACCGCACCGCTGTCCTGGCCCGGCGCGACGCGTACGAGAAGGCATTCCGCGAGCTGGTCGAGGCCGGGATCGCCGCGGGGCGCTTCCACGTCGCATCGGCCCGCCTGGCCTCGTACGCGATCCTGGACCTCGGGATGGGCGTGGCCGTCTGGTACCGCGAGGACGGAGAGCTGACGGAAGACCAGATCGTCTACCAGTACGGCGACTTCGCCCTCCTCCTCGTGGGCGCCGGGTGACCTCGTCCCGTCGACTCGCGGACGGGAACTCAGCAGCTCGTTCGGTCACGCGAGGATCGTGGTGGGGGCCAAGGCGACATCGGCGGGGAGAACGCGTGGTTGTCCAGGCGGCCAAGGCCGAGGGAGTGGCCGACCCGATACGTGCCCTCGGTGGAGTAGCACTGCCCCCGACTGGCCGGACTTTCTCCTGGTGGCTGTGGCAGATGACTGCCGGCCCCGTCCCAAGGACGCTCACTCACCGGGCCGGGGCAGTCGTTCCTGTAGCGGATACGACGTCGGCGCCCGCACGCGGGCAGCCCCGGCACGTCGCTTGCGGCCGTGTCACCGGAAGCGGGCTGCTCGACTGAACGCCTGGCTCAGGCGTCGAGTGAGCGGTCGAGGGCCGTGAGCGTCAGCGTGCGCCCGTGGTCGATGTGCCGGCGCGCTCGCTGCTTGGCCAGGTCGGCCTGGTCGCCGTCCTCTTCGACGGCGGCCGGACGACCGAGGGCGCTGTCCCGGCCCCCTCGTACAGCGCTCCCGGGGAAAGGCCCTGCCGAGCCGGGCGGTGTGTTCGAGGGCATCGCGCGCGGTGCTCGCCACCATGCCGCGGGTCCGGGGCCGTAGGGGACGACCAGCCGTCGGCGCCCACCGACCGGTGCGCCGCTGCACGTGGGAAGAAGAGGGGTGCCGCCCGGCTCGCTGCTGGCTGCGCCGGCCCCCGTGGCGAGCGGCACCTGTCCGCAGCCACCACCCTGCGAGGGCTTCGCGAGCCTCTCGGCCCGGTCCCCGGGACCGGTGTGTCCCGGCTCCAGAAGACGTCCGGACGGGGGAAGCCGTCCTCTTCGCCGATGGGGGTAGCGGCATGCAGTAGATGCAGTTAATCTACAGCCATAAGGTTATCTGGTTGCGGCGGACGGTCGATCCGCAATTGCTTGAGAGGTGAGAGCGGTGTCGGCGAACGAGAGTGTTCACGATCTGGTCGTCCGACGGCGCGACCAGTTGGCCCAGGACGTGGTGCGCCTGACGCTGGCGTGCCCCGATGGCGGCGAAGTCCCCTTCTGGGAGCCGGGCGCGCACATCGACCTGGTCCTCGGCGGCGGCCTGGTGCGCCAGTACTCGCTGTGCGGCGACGTCGGAGACCGTGCCGGATTGCAGGTGGCGGTGCTGCGCGAGCCGGCCGGCCGCGGGGGCTCCGTCCACGTCCACGACAGGTTGGCGGAAGGGGACCGCGTCCAGGTCCGCGGCCCCCGCAACAACTTCTCCCTCGTCGACAGCCCCGAGTACCTGTTCATCGCCGGCGGTATCGGTATCACGCCGCTCATGCCCATGATCCGCCGGGTAGAGGCGGCGGGGGCGGAATGGACACTCCTCTACGGTGGCCGGACCCGCTCCTCCATGGCGTTCCTCGACGAACTCGCCGGTGAGCGCGCCGATCGGGTCCGCATCCAGCCGCAAGACGAGTTCGGGCTGCTGGACCTGGAGTCGGTCCTGGGTGAACCCCGGGACGGAGTCGCCGTGTACTGCTGCGGGCCGGAACCACTGCTGGAAGCGGTGGAGAAACTCACCGCCCCCTGGCCGCAGGGGAGCCTTCACCTCGAGCGGTTCTCCCCCAAGACGCTCCAGGACGCCCCCGAGCCCGGAGCGTTCGTCGTGAAACTCGCCCGTACGGGCACTGAGGCCATCGTGCCCGCCGACCGCTCCATCGCCGACGTGCTCGGCGAGGCCGGCGTCGACCTGCCGACCTCGTGCCTCGAGGGCACGTGCGGCACCTGTGAGACGGCTGTGCTCGAGGGCAGGCCCGATCACCGGGACTCCCTGCTCTCCGAGGATGAGCGCCGGCAGGGCAAGACGATGATGCCCTGCGTGTCCCGATGCCTGTCACCGACCCTGGTTCTGGATCTGTGACGAACCGGGCCACCGGCACCACCTGCGCAAGGACCGGACGGGGCGGACCGTGTGCGCCGGGCCGCCCTCGCGGCGTGCCCCGGCGGTGTGCCCCGGGGCCCACCCCTTTCGCGCCCCGGCGGCACCCGGCCGTCCAGCCGACCCATGGGCGTGTCGATTCCGCCTGGAACAAGGAGACCTGATGGACAGTGATCTTTTCGAGTCCGACCACGAGGCCTACCGCGAGACGGCGCGTTCCTTCGTCCAGCGGGAGGTCGTGCCGAACATGGAGCGCTGGGACGAGGAGCGCTGTGTCGACCGGGAAACGTGGAAGAAGGCCGGTCACGCCGGCATGGTGGGGCTCCCCGTGCCGGAGCGCTTCGGCGGGGCGGGGGAGCCGGACTTCCGCTACCGCGTCGTCCTGTGCGAGGAGATCGCCCGCGTCGGCGCCTCCTCGCTGCAATCGTCGTTCAGCACGAACGACGACATCGTGCTCGGCTATCTACTGAACCTGGCGACCGAGGAGCAGCAGGAGCGCTGGCTGCCCGGCTTCGCCACCGGTGAGACCGTCGGCGCGATCGCGATGAGCGAGCCCGCAGCAGGCAGCGACCTGCGGGGGATCACCACCACCGCGGTCCGGGACGGCGACCACTGGGTGCTGAACGGCTCGAAGACGTTCATCACCAACGGCATCCTGGCGGACCTCGTCGTGCTGGTCGCGCGGACCGCCCCGGACGCCGGCAGCAAGGGGTACAGCCTGTTCGTGGTGGAACGCGACACCCCCGGCTTCACCCGCGGACGCAAGCTGGACAAGGTCGGCCTGCAGGCGCAGGACACCGCGGAGCTGTTCTTCGAGGACGCCCGGGTCCCCGTCGGCAACCTCCTCGGCCCCCTGGGCAGCGGCCTGCCCTCACTCATGCAGAACCTGCCGCGGGAGCGGCTGGCGATCGCGGTGGCGGCACAGAGCTCGGCGGAGGCGGCGTTCCGCTGGACGCTCGACTACGTCCGCGAGCGGCGGGCCTTCGGCAAGTCGGTCGCGGAGTTCCAGAGCGTCGGGTTCACCCTGGCGGAACTGCGCACCCGCATCGAGGTGACCCGTGCCTACATCGACCGCTGCGTCAGGGCCATCAACGCCGGAACGCTGACCGCGGTGGACGCGGCGAAGGCCAAGTGGTGGGCGACCGACATGCAGTGGAAGGTCATCGACACCGGAGTCCAACTGCACGGCGGGTACGGCTACATGAAGGAGTACCCGATCGCCCAGGCGTTCATGGACGCGCGTATCCAGCGCATCTACGGCGGTACGAACGAGATCATGAAGGAAATCATCAGCCGCGACCTGGTACGCACCCCCTGACGGCCACGGGGCCGCAGGGGTCGGGCCCGGCCCCTGCGGCCGCCGTCCGCACGACGGCCCCGGACCACACACCCCTCCCGGACATGCGGATCACGAATCGCATTGATCACGCGGGGCGCGCGAGGACGACGCCGAGCAGCCGGACGGGCGGTCGACACATCATGGAGCTGGTATGACGAAGCGTTGGGGCATCACCCTCCCGGTGGCGGGACTGTCGCTCCCCGACCAGCGGGAGCTGGTCGCCTCCCTGCCGGACCTGGGATACACGGACGTCTGGTCGGCCGAGGCCAACGAGACCGACGCCTTCACCCCGTTGGCCCTGGCCAGTGTGTGGGCGCCCGCGCTGCGGCTGGGAACCGCGATCGTGCCGGTGTTCACCCGGGGGCCGGCGACCCTGGCCATGAGCGCCGCCACCCTGGCCGCGGCGGCCCCGGGTCGGTTCGCCCTGGGTATCGGCACCTCCTCCGACGTCATCGTCGAGCGCTGGAACGACATCCCCTTCCAGGAACCCTACAAACGGGTGCGGGACACCGTGCGGTTCCTGCGGGCGGCCCTGCGCGGGGAGAAGGTGACCGAAACCTACGACACCTTCACGGTGCGCGGGTTCACCGCGCAGCTCGTCCCCGACGAGCCACCTCCCGTGCTGGTCGCGGCCCTGCGCCCCGGCATGCTGCGACTCGCCGGCCGGGAGGGGGACGGCGCCGTCGTCAACTGGCTGTCGGCGCAGGACGTGCGCACCGTAGCCCCCTACGTCCGCGAACGGGACCCGGACAAGGAGATCGTCGCGCGGATCTTCGTGATGCCCGGAGCGGACCCCGATACCGCCCGCGCCCTGGGCCGGCGGATGATCGCCGCCTACCTCAACGTCCCCGTCTACCGAGCCTTCCACGAGTGGCTGGGCCGCGGGGACGACCTGGGGCCGATGTGGAAGGCGTGGAGCGACGGCGACCGCGCGGCGGCACTCCGGGCCATCCCCGACGCGGTGGTCGACCAGTTGGTGCTGCACGGACCGGCCGCGCACTGCCGCGAGCGGATCCAGCACTACGTCGACAACGGGGTCACCACCCCCGTGATCCACCTGGTGGGCGCCGAAGGCGATCCGGTACCGCTGGTGCACGGGCTTGCCCCCACGGGGTGAGACGGCCGGGTCGGCGCACGGGGGAGAGGAACCTCCCCGGGGGCTGGCCCACCGGCCTCGAACACCCCTATGTTTATCTACAACCATTAGTTTGCTGGTAGCGGGTTCCCCTCACGCCGCCGTTCACCGGCGCCGTCCCCGTGAGCCTGCCACCACCTGCGCCGCGCGCATTGGAACCCGTCACCCCTGTCCGGCAGGGAGCCCGGCATGTCCCGGCGAAACGGTCGATCGAACGAGGCGGAAGAAACGAGGGAGCTCCATGGAACTGGACCGATGGGAACTGTTCATCGGCGGGAAGTGGTCCGCGCCGGCCGACGGCGGCCGGGCCGAGGTCGTCGAGGCCGCCACCGGGAAGGTCCTGGGCCGGACCGCGATGGCGTCGGCCGCGGACGTCGACGCGGCGGTGACCGCCGCGGAACACGCGCTCACCGGGCCGTGGGGGGCCATGTCGGCCGGTGAACGGGCCGACCTGCTGGACCGGTTCGCGGCGGCACTGAAGGCCCGCGGACGCGACATCGCCCCCCTGGTCAGCCGGGAGAACGGGATGCCCCTCTCGCTCTCCATCCCCGTCAACGGCTTCAGCGCCTCGATGATCGTCTCCTACTACGCCCGGCTGCTGCGGGAACTGCCCGCGACGGACGTACGGCCGAGCCTGATCGGCGAGACCGTCGTACGCCGCGAGCCGGTGGGCGTTGTCGGCGCGATCACCCCGTGGAACTACCCGCAGTCCCTCGCCGCGATGAAGATCGGGCCCGCCCTGGCCGCCGGCTGCACGGTCGTCCTCAAACCGGCCCCGGAAACCGCCCTGGACGCTTTCTTCTTCGCCGACGCTGCACAGGAAGCCGGGCTGCCCCCGGGCGTGCTCAGCGTCCTGCCGGGCGGCCGCGAGGCGGGGGAGTACCTGGTCTCCCACCCGGGAGTCGCCAAGATCGCCTTCACCGGCTCCACGGCAGCGGGCCGCGCCATCGGGGAACAGTGCGGACGCCTGCTGCGGCCGGTCACGCTGGAACTGGGCGGGAAATCCGCCGCGATCATCGCCGAGGATGCCGACCTCACCGAGTTCACCGGGGCGCTCCTGGACGTGAGCCTGACCAACAACGGCCAGACCTGCCACGCCAGCACCCGGATCCTGGCCCCCGCCTCACGCTACGACGAAGTGGTCGACGCGGTCACCGACACCGTCCGCGGCCTGCGCATCGGTGATCCGCTGGACAGGGCGACGCAGATCGGCCCGCTCGTCAGCGCCGCCCAGCGCGAACGCGTTCACGCCTACATCGACCTCGGCGTGCGGGAAGGAGCCCGCCTGACCACGGGCGGCACCGCCCCTGTCGACGGCCTGACGGACGGCTGGTTCGTGCGGCCGACCGTCTTCGCCGACGTGCGCAACAACTGGCGGATCGCCCGCGAGGAGATCTTCGGCCCGGTGCTGTGCGTGATCCCCTACACGGACGAGGACGAGGCGGTCGCCCTCGCCAACGACTCCGAGTACGGCCTCGCCGGCACGGTCTGGACCGCCGATGTGGCACGCGGCATGGACCTTGCCGCCCGGATCCGGTCCGGCACGGTCGGCGTCAACCAGTACGGCGTCGACCTCCAGGCACCCTTCGGCGGCGTGAAGGCCAGCGGTCTGGGCCGCGAGATGGGGCCGGAGGGCCTGGCCCCGTACCACTCCCTGAAGTCGGTCTACCGGCCGGCGCAGGAAGCGGCGAGCTGACATGAGCGAGCGGGCCGGACCGGCAGCCGTCGCACCGGCCCCCACCGGTACACCACAGGAGACAGGACAACAATGACCACCTCGAAGGAGACGGCCGGCGAGGCCGCGACGCTGGAGCGGCGCGGACACGTGGGAGTCATCACCCTGAACCGGCCGCAGGCCATGAACGCGGTGAACTCCGCCCTCTCGGCCGCCGTCGGTGCGGCACTGGAGGAGATCGCCGCCGACCCCGACCTGCGGGTCGGTGTGATCACCGGCGCGGGCCGGGCGTTCTGCGCGGGCGCCGACCTGAAGGAACTGGCCGCCGGACGTCCGGTGACGGCCGAGGGCCACGAGGAATGGGGCTTCGCCGGGCTGGTGCAGCACCCGATCGACAAACCGCTGATCGCCGCCGTCAACGGGTTCGCGCTGGGCGGCGGCACCGAGATCGTCCTCGCCTGCGACCTGGTGGTCGCCGCCGAGGACGCGCGACTGGGCCTGCCCGAGGTCAAGCGCGGCCTGATGGCGGCCGCGGGCGGAGTGTTCCGCATGCCCCGGCAGATCCCGCCCAAGGTCGCGGCCGAACTCCTCTTCACCGGTGAACCGATGAGCGCGCAGACCGCCCACGGCTGGGGTCTGGTGAACCGGGTCGTACCGGGCGAGCAGGTACTGGCGAGCGCACTGGAACTGGCCGACTCCATCGCCGCCAACGCGCCCCTGTCCGTCCAGAGCAGCAAGCGGCTGATGCGGGACAGCTACGCCCACGGTTCGGACCTGGACCCGCACCTGTGGACGCTCAACCACAAGGAAATGGCCGCCCTGATGGCCAGCGAGGACGCCAAGGAAGGCCCGCGCGCCTTCGCCGAGAAGCGCACCCCCCGCTGGTCCGGCCGCTGACACCCGGCCGGACCCCGGTGCGGCGCCCGTGGAGCGACACTCCGGGCGCCCGCCGGCCCTCACCACCGCCCGCACGTTCCTCACGAAAAGGAAGACCCATGACCGACGCGGTAATCGTGGATGTGATCCGCACCCCCTCGGGGAAGGGCAAGCCCGGCGGGCAGCTGTCCGGCGTGCACCCGGCAGACCTCCTCTCCCGGGTGCTGCGCGCCCTGGTGGAGCGCAACGACCTCGACCCCGCCCTCATCGACGACGTCATCGCCGGATGCGTCTCCCAGTCCGGCCAGCAGACGATGAACATCGCCCGCAACGCGGTGCTGGGCGCGGGCCTGCCCGAATCCGTGCCCGGCACCACCATCGACCGGCAGTGCGGCTCGAGCCAGCAGGCCGCGCACTTCGCCGCCCAGGGCGTGATCGCCGGCGCCTACGACGTCGTGATCGCCTGCGGCGTGGAGTCGATGAGCCGGGTGCCGATGTTCAGCAGCTCGCAGGGCGAGGACCCCGCCGGGCCCGCCGTGGCCGCCCGCTACCCCGACGGCCTGGTCAACCAGGGCATCTCCGCCGAACTCATCGCCGCCCGCTGGAAGCTGGACCGGAGCACCCTCGACGAGTTCTCCGCCCGCTCGCACGCTCGCGCCGCCGCCGCGGCGGCCTCCGGCGCCTTCGACAACGAGATTCTGCCGATCACCGTCCCCGGCCCCGACGGCACCGACCGCACGCTCACCACCGACGAGACCGTCCGGGCCGCGACCACCGTCGACGGTCTGGGCGCGCTCAAGCCGTCGTTCCACAACGAGGCCATGGGCGAACGCTTCCCGGAGATCGACTGGTCCATCACCCCGGGCAACTCCTCACCTCTGACCGACGGCGCCTCCGCCGCACTGATCATGAGCGCGGAGAAGGCCGCCGCCCTGGGCCTGCGCCCCCGGGCCCGCTTCCACTCGTTCGCGGTGACCGGCTCGGACCCGCTGCTCATGCTGACCGGAGTCATCCCCGCCACCGAGAAGGTCCTCGCCCGTGCCGGCCTGACGATCGGCGACATCGACGCCTACGAGGTCAACGAGGCGTTCGCCCCCGTCCCCCTGGTCTGGCAGCGGGAGCTGGGCGCCGACCCCGAGCGGCTCAACCCGCGCGGCGGCGCCATCGCGCTGGGCCACCCGCTCGGTGGATCCGGCACCCGCCTGCTGGCCACCCTGCTCAACCACCTCGAGGCCACCGGCGGCCGCTATGGCCTGCAGACCATGTGCGAGGGCGGCGGCATGGCCAACGCCACCGTCATCGAACGCCTCTGACCCCCATCCCACCCTCACCACACCCCGTTCGAAGAAGGGAAAAGCCGTGGACATCACCGGCAGCGTCGCCCTGGTCACCGGCGGCGCCTCGGGCCTGGGCCTGGCCACCGCCAGGAAGCTGGCCGCCTCCGGAGCACGGGTCGTCATCGCCGACCTGCCCTCCTCACCCGGCAAGGCCGTCGCCGAGGAACTCGGTGACGGAGTCGTCTTCGCGCCCGCCGACGTCACCAGCGAACAGGACATCACCGCCGCACTGGACGCCGCACAGGAACTGGGCACCCTGCGGGTGGCGGTCAACTGCGCCGGCATCGGCAACGCCATCAGGACCGTCGGCAAGCAGGGCCCCTTCCCCCTGGCCGACTTCACCAAGGTCCTCCAGGTCAACCTCGTCGGCACCTTCAACGTCATCCGGCTGGCCGCGGAACGCATCAGCCGGGCGGAGGAGATCGACGGGGAACGCGGAGTCATCGTCAACACCGCCTCCGTGGCCGCCTTCGACGGCCAGATAGGCCAGGCCGCCTACTCCGCCTCCAAGGGCGGCGTGGTCGGACTGACCCTGCCCGTCGCCCGCGACCTCGCCTCCCTGAAGATCCGCGTGGTCACCATCGCCCCCGGCCTGTTCGAAACACCCATCCTGTCCGGGCTCACCGACGAGGCGAAGGCCTCTCTCGGCGCGCAGATCCCGCACCCCTCCCGGCTGGGGGATCCCGCCGAGTACGCGGCGCTGACCGCGCACATCGTGGAGAACCCGATGCTCAACGGCGAGACCATCCGCCTGGACGGCGCGATCCGGATGGGCCCGCGCTGACGCGCCGCCATCCCCTCGTCCACGTGTCTGCGCCCCCACGGGCGCGGACACGTGCTCGTCCCCCCGCCCGGCACCGCCGGGTGCGCCCACCCGGCTCCCCACGGAAGGGACCACTGCCATGCGTATCGGGATACAACTGGACTACAGCGGCGGTTTCGTCGAAGCCGTCGAGGAACTGCGCGACCTGGAACGCGCGGGACTCGACATCGTCTTCGTCGCGGAAGCCTACAGTTTCGACGCCGTCAGCCAGCTCGGCTACATCGCCGCCAAGACCGACCGGCTCCAGATAGCCTCCGGCATCCTGCCGATCTACTCCCGCACCCCCACCCTGATGGCCATGACCGCCGCGGGACTCGACTACGTCTCCGGCGGCCGCTTCACCCTCGGACTGGGCGCCTCCGGCCCCCAGGTCATCGAGGGTTTCCACGGCCTGCCGTACCACGCGCCGCTGGGCCGGACACGGGAACTCGTCGAGATCTGCCGCAAGGTCTGGCGACGCGAGGCCGTCACCCACGAGGGCCGGCACTACCGCATCCCCCTGCCGGCCGAACAGGGCACCGGACTCGGCAAACCCCTCAAACTCATCAACCACCCCGTCCGTGACCGGATTCCGGTGATGCTCGCGGCCATCGGCCCCAAGAACGTGGCGCTGGCCGCGGAGATCGCCGAGGCGTGGGAGCCGATCTTCTTCCACCCCGGCAAGGCGGCCGAGGTCTTCGGCCCCGCCCTCGCCGAGGGTGGCGCCAAACGAGCACCGGAACTGGGCGAGCTGGAGATCAGCATCGGAGTCCCCGCCGCCATCGGCGACGACACCGAGGAGGCACTGCGCGCCGTCCGCGCCCAACTCGCCCTCTACATCGGTGGCATGGGGGCCCGCGGGAAGAACTTCTACAACGACCTCGCCCACCGCTACGGCTACCCCGAGGAAGCCGAACGCACCCAGGACCTCTACCTGGCCGGACGCAAGGACGAAGCCGCCGCCGCCCTGCCCGAGGAACTGGTACGCGCCCTGTGCCTGGTGGGTACCGCCGACGAGGTCGGCGAACGCCTCACCGCCTACGCAGAGGCCGGCGTCACCACCCTGTCCCTGCAGCCGGTGGGCCCGAACGCCGCCGACCGCCCCGGACGCATCCGGCTCGTCGAACAGATCGCCGCACTCGCCGCGGGCTGACCCCTCAACCCCCAACGCTCACAGCTCAGATGCCCGCCCGCACACCGCGGAGCACAAGGAGGACACGATGCCCGGACCGCTGGCAGGCCTGCGGGTGGTGGAACTGGCCGGTATCGGCCCCGGACCCCACGCGGCCATGCTGCTGGCCGACCTCGGCGCCGACGTCGTACGCATCGAACGGCCCGTCGGCGGCATCCGGACCGTGCCCGAGGGCCGGCCGGACTGGCTACTGCGCGGCCGCCGCTCGGTGGCTGCCGACCTCAAGGGCCCGGCAGGACGGGACACCGCGCTGCGGCTGGTGGAACGGGCCGACATCCTGATCGAGGGCTTCAGGCCCGGCGTGACCGAACGCCTCGGCATCGGCCCCGACACCTGCCTCGCCCGCAACCCCCGTCTGGTCTACGCCCGGATGACCGGCTGGGGCCAGGACGGCCCTCTGGCCGACCGTGCCGGACACGACATCAACTACCTCTCCCTCACCGGCGTCCTGCACGCCATCGGCACCACCGGAGCCCGCCCCACCGCCCCTCTCAACCTCGTCGGCGACTTCGGCGGCGGTTCCCTCTACCTGGTCATGGGCATTCTCGCCGCCCTGTTCGAACGGGAACGCTCCGGCGTCGGCCAGGTCGTCGACGCCGCCGTCGTCGACGGCACCACCTCACTCGCACAGATGATCTGGGCCTTCCGGGCCGCCGGAGTCTGGAACGACCAACCCGCCACCAACCTCCTGGACACCGGCGCCCCCTTCTACGACACCTACGCCTGCGCCGACGGCGCGTACGTCGCGGTCGGTGCCCTGGAACCGCAGTTCTACGCCCAGCTGCTGACCGGCCTCGGCCTGGACCCCGGCCAGCTGCCGCCCCAGAACGACCCGGCCGGCTGGCCGACCCTGCGCGCCGCGTTCACCCGGGCTTTCGCCACCCGCACCCGCGAC
>NZ_MSGP01000491.1 GCF_002078235.1 Streptomyces viridosporus | reverse complement strand
AAACGCCGTACGGCAGCGCGGAGAAGCAGGAGAAAAGGGAGAGGGCGCCCTCTCCCTTTTCTCCTGCTGCGTGTTGGCCCGAAACAATCTTGCTCGTGCGCGGCACCTGGTGTGACCTCTGGGGGACGTTGCTGACGCGTGGGGTCAACGGTGGCGGGGGATACCGAAGATGACCGAGCCGACCGCATCGGACCGGACGGCCGAGGAGGTCCTCGCGGCCGCGACCGTCCAGGTCGCGTCCGCCGACGGCCACATCGGGGGCCTGGGCGTGCTGATCGCGCCCGCCTTGGTGCTGACGTGCGCCCATGTCGTCCTGGGCGCCGCGCGCCTGCCCCTCACCCGTGCCGAGCCGCCCGACGCGCCCGTGCGGGTCCGCCTGGTCCTGGCGGCGACCGGGGAGGAGACCGGGGCCGTCGTCCGGCACTGGGTGCCGGTGCGCGGGGACGGCGGCGGGGACGTCGCCGTCCTGGCGCTGGACCGCCCGCCGGCGGGCGCCCGGCCGGTGCTCATGGCGGCGCCCCCCACCGTGTGGGACCACCGGGCGATGGTTTTCGGACTGCCGGACGACGGCACCGGGGGCGGCTGGCACACCGCGGTGCTGCGCGGCCGCACCGGCACCGGGCGGCTGCAGATGTCGCCGCTCGACGCGCAGGCGGACCCGGTCCAGCCCGGGTTCAGCGGCTCCGCCGTCTGGGACCTGGAACTGGGCGCCGCGGTGGGCATCGTGGTGTCCGTCTCGTCCTCGCGCCGCGGGCAGAGCTTCTGCATCCCGACCCGCACGGTGCTCGACGAGGTGCCGGAACTGGCCGAGTTGCTCGCCCCGGCGTCCCCGTTCCCGGGACTGCGCCCGTTCACCGAGGAGAACAGCGCGCACTTCTTCGGCCGGGACGAGGACGTCGACGCCGTCACCGCCCTGTTGTGCCCGCAGGGGCCGCCCGAAGGCTGCGTGACGCTGACCGGGCCCTCCGGGTCCGGCAAGTCCTCCCTCCTCATGGCCGGGGTGCTGCCCCGCCTGGGGGAACGGGGGACGGAGGCCGTCACCCTGCGCGCCGAGGGCCGTCTGCCGGACGTCGACGCGGTCCGCGACGCCCTGGAAAGCCACCGGTCGGCACCCGGCCTCGTGTTGGCCCTGGACCAGGCGGAAGCCCTGCTCCTGCGCCCCGAGGAGGACCTGCGCGCGCTGGTGGACCGTCTCCTGGACGCCTGCGCCCACCCCGGGGTCGGCGTCCTGGTGGTCCTGCGGACCGACTTCCAGGACGCGGCTCTGCGGCACCCGCAGTTGAGCAGACTGGTCGGCGGCGCGCCCGCCCACCAGCTGGGTCTCATGACCCGCGAGCAGCTCACCGAAGTGGTCCGGCTGCCGCTGCGCGCCTTCCCCGGCGTGGAGTACGACAACGGCCTGGCCGACCGCCTCGTCGAGGACGCGGCCGGCCGTCCGGGAGCCCTGCCCCTGCTGGGGTTCGTGCTGAACACCCTGTGGGAACGGCAGACCGGTGGCCGGCTCCGCCTGGACACCTACCGCGAACTGGGCGGCCTCGGCGGCGTGCTGAGCAGCCGGGCGGACTCGGCCTGGCAGCGCGCGCTGCGCGGTGCGCCGCCCGGGGCCGCGGCCGGACTCCTGCGCGCGCTGATCCAGGTCCCGCCGGGCAGCACGACCGCGCTGCGCGCCCGGCTCTCCCGCCGCGACGCGGGCGAGGAGCAGTGGGCCATCGCCCGGAACCTGGCCGAGGCCCGCGTCCTCGTGCTCGGCGCGGACCCCGAGCGGGGCGAGACGGTCGAGCTGGCCCACGAGGCCCTGATCGAGCACTGGCAGCCGCTGGCGGAGCAGTTGGAGGCCGACCGTTCGTTCCTCACCTGGCGCGGGGAACTGCGCTACGACCGGGCCCGCTGGTGGCGGGAGGGACGGCCGGACGGGGCCCTGCTGGAGGATCCCGCGCTCGGCACGGCGGAGCAGTGGCTCGCCGAGCGCGGTGACGAACTGACGGACGAGGACCGGGAGTTCATCACCGCGGGCGTCGCCCTGCGGGAACGCCAGCAGCGTGAGGCCGCGCGGTCCGAGCGCATCCGGCGGTACCTGCGGTTCCTGGGTGTGGGGGTCACCGTGCTGGCCGTGGTGGCGGCGTCGGTGGTCTCGGTCCTGTACCTGAACATGCTGGAGGAGCAGCGCCGACTGGCGTCCGACCGGCTGGCCCGGCAGGCCGCCGCCTACGACGACGTGTCGCTGGTGACCTCCTCCCTGTACGCCGCCGCCGCGTACCGCACCGCCGACCGCCCGGACGCCCGCTCCGCGCTGCTGGCTCAGTACCTGCGGTTCCGGGACGTGGAGCGGATCCCGCTGGAGGGCCGTGCCGAGGTCGACAGCGTGGCGCTCACCGAGGACGGCGAGCGGCTGTACGCGCTGCTGGAGAACGGCGACTTCGTCGACCTGGACCTGCGGGGGGAGGAGCGGCCCAGGCCGCTCCTCCCCCCGCAGGTCCAGGTCGACGAAGTCGCCGTTC
>NZ_MSGP01000490.1 GCF_002078235.1 Streptomyces viridosporus | reverse complement strand
CGCGCGATCACCGCCAGCGCGTCCGCGTCGTCCTGCGTGGGACAGGCCACCCGCACGATCTGGCACCCCGACGCGGTCAGCTCCGCGATCTGCTGCAGCGTCGCACCGATGTCCGCGGTACGCGTCGTCGTCATCGACTGCACCGACACCGGGGCGTCCCCGCCCACCGCCACGGACCCGACCTGGATCCGCCGGCTCTTCCGCCGCTCGGCGAGCTTGGTCGGAACGGACGGCATGCCGAGAGAAATCGCAGTCATCTGCTGTGCAACCCCAAGTCGTGGATCGAGCTCCGGCTCCCCGTGAGCAGCGGGCCCCGGGCTCCGAGATTACGGCACGGGCCGACGCCCGGGCACATCCCCTTCGTAAACCCGTCCAAAGGACGACGGCCCGGAACGAAAGGGTTCCAGGCCGTCGTGAACGACAGGTGTCGGGGGCGGGGCTAGGAGATCCGCACCGGGTTCACCACGTCCGCGATGAGGACGAGGAGGGTGAAGCAGACGAAGATCCCGGCCACCACGTAGGCCACCGGCATCAGTTTCGCCACGTCGAACGGTCCCGGGTCGGGGCGGCGCAGCACCTTGGCCAGGTTGCGGCGCAGCGACTCCCACAGGGCGCCCGCGATGTGCCCGCCGTCGAGCGGCAGCAGCGGGAGCATGTTGAACAGGAACAGGGAGAGGTTGAAGCCCGCGAGCAGCATCACGAACATGGCCATCTGCTGTGAGGCGGGGATCTCGAGGGTGGCGATCTCGCCGCCGACCCGGGCCGCGCCGACGACGCCCATCGGGGAGTCGGGTTCGCGCGGGCCGTCGCCGAAGGCGGCGTCCCACAGGGCGGGGACCTTGGACGGCAGGGCGGCGAGGGAGTCGACGGCGTCGCCGACCCGGTCGGTCATCCAGACCACGGAGTCGCCGAAGTCCTGTTTGACCACGCCGGTGGCCGCGCTGAAGCCGAGGAAGCCCGCTTTGACGTACTCGCCCTCGACGTAGGCGCCGTTGCCGTCCTTCTTGGCGACCAGGTTGGTGGCGATGTCCGCCTGGAGGGTCACCTCCCGGCCGTCGCGGTCGACGACGATCGGCACCTGCTTGCCCGCGCTGTCGCGGATGAGGTCGGAGAGGACGCCCCAGTCCTCGGTCCTGACCCCGCCGAAGGCGACGATCCGGTCGCCCGCCTTCATGCCGGCCGCGGCGGCCGGGGACTGGGGGTCGGACTTCTTGCACTCGTCGCGGTTCTCGCTCTGCGAGATGACGCACGGCGAGACCGAGCTGACGGTGGTGGTCTGCTGCTGGATGCCGAAGCCCATGAGCACGGTGAGGAACAGCGCCACGGCGAGGATCAGGTTCATGAACGGGCCCGCGAACATCACGACGACCCGTTTCCACGGCTTGCGCGTGTAGAACAGGCGCTTCTCGTCGCCCGGCCGGAGCTCCTCGAACGCGGCGGAGCGGGCGTCCTCGATCATGCCGCGCCACGGCGAGGTGGAGCGGGCCTCCAGCCGGCCGTCGGGGCCGGGCGGGAACATGCCGATCATGCGGATGTATCCGCCGAACGGGATCGCCTTGACGCCGTACTCGGTCTCGCCCTTGTGCCGCGACCACAGGGTCGGCCCGAAGCCCACCATGTACTGGGGCACGCGGATGCCGAACATCTTGGCCGTGGACAGGTGCCCGAGCTCGTGCCAGGCGATGGAGAGCAGCAGGCCGACCGCGAAGACGACTATGCCGAGGATGAACATCAGGATCGTCATGCACGCGCCTCCGCGCTCGCCGTCCGGACTGTCAGTTCCCGGGCCCGTGCGCGGGCCCAGGTCTCCGCTTCGAGGACGTCCGACACGGTCAGCGAGGTTCCCGTTCCCGGGGTGCCGTGCTCCTCGACCACCCGTGTGACCGTCTCCATGATCCCGAGGTACGGCAGCGCGCCGGCGCGGAACGCCTCCACGCACTCCTCGTTGGCGGCATTGAACACCGCCGGGGCGGTGCCCGCGAGCTCGCCCACGTGCCGGGCGAGGTTCACCGAGGGGAACGCCTCGTTGTCCAGGGGGAAGAACTCCCAGGTGGACGCCTTGCTCCAGTCGAAGACCGGGGCGGCGTCGGGGACCCTCTCGGGCCAGCCGAGGCCGATGGCGATGGGCCCGCGCATGTCGGGGGGCGTCGCCTGGGCCAGTGTCGATCCGTCCGTGAACTCAACCATCGAGTGGACATACGACTGCGGGTGCACGACGACCTCAATGCGGTCGAAGGGAATGTCGTACAGCAGGTGCGCCTCGATGACCTCCAGCCCCTTGTTGACGAGGGTGGCGGAGTTGATCGTGATCACCGGGCCCATGGCCCAGGTGGGGTGGGCGAGGGCGTCCTCGACGGTGACGTGCGCCAGCTCCTCCTTGGTGCGGCCGCGGAAGGGGCCGCCGGAGGCGGTGACGACGAGCTTGCGCACATCGGCGCGGGTGCCGGCGGCCAGCGCCTGGAACAGCGCGGCGTGCTCGGAGTCGACCGGGATGATCTGCCCGGGCTCGGCCAGCGCCTTGACCAGCGGGCCGCCGACGATGAGCGACTCCTTGTTGGCGAGCGCGAGGGTGCGGCCCGCCTCCAGGGCGGCGAGGGTCGGCGCGAGCCCGATGGAGCCGGTGATGCCGTTGAGGACCGTGTGGCAGTCGGAGGCGGCGAGCTGCGTGGCCGCGTCCTTCCCGGCCAGGACCTCGGGCAGCGGCTCGCCCGCGCCGTACTGCGCGGCCAGCGCCTCGCGCAGGGCCGGTACGACGTCCTCGCGGGCGACGGCGACCGTACGCACCCGCAGCCGGCGGGCCTGTTCGGCGAGGAGGGCGATCCGGCCGCCGTTGGCGGACAGGCCGGTGACCCGGAAGCGGTCGGGGTTGCGCAGCACGAGGTCGATGGCCTGGGTGCCGATCGACCCGGTGGAGCCGAGGATCACCACGTCCTTCGGGCCGTCTCCCGCGACGGGGTCGTACACCAGGTGCGGGTCGGCGAGGGGGGCTGGAGCGTCGGTCATGGCCCCATTGTGTCGGGTTGCGGCCACTGCCGGGGCCCCGCCCCGGCAGCACCGTTCCCGTGTCCGTGTCGTGCCTGCCGGACGGAGGGGCGCCGGGGAGGAGCCGGACCGGGCGGCGGCCCCTCCCCTCCTCCGGTTCAGCGGATCGGCCGGTGCGCGTTGTCCCGGGTGCTCGGGCCCGGTGCGGCGTCCGCGATCCACGGGCCGTCGCCAGAGGGGTCGACGACGCCGTGCTCCAGCCACGTGTAGGTGCCGGAGAGCACCCCCTTGACGACCTTGCGGTCGATGTCGTCGGTGTTGGTCCACAGCCGGCCGAAGAGTTCCTCGACCCGGATGCGGGCCTGCCGGCAGAAGGCGTCGGCGAGCTGGTAGGCCTCGCGGCCGTTCTCGCCGCGCCCGCGCAGGAGCTCGGCGCGGACGCAGGTGGCGCTCATCGCGAACAGTTCGGCGCCGATGTCGACGATCCGGCCCAGGAAGCCCTGCTTGGTCTCCATCCTCCCCTGCCAGCGGGACATGGCGTAGAAGGTGGAGCGGGCCAGCTTGCGGGAGGTGCGTTCGACGTAGCGCAGGTGCCCGGACAGGTCGATGCCGTGCTTGAACCCGCCGTAGGACCCGGGGAGCTGTCCGGGGCCCGCGACCAGCCTGGGCAGCCACTTCGCGTAGAAGACGCCCGCGTTCGCGCCCGCCCTGGCCTTGTCGGGGAGCGACTTCTCGGGGTCGATCAGGTCGCCGGCGACCGAGAGGTGGGCGTCGACGGCCTCCCGGGCGATCAGCAGGTGCATGATCTCGGTGGACCCCTCGAAGATGCGGTTGATGCGCAGGTCGCGCAGCATCTGCTCGGCGGGGACCGCCCGCTCGCCGCGCGCCCGGAGGGAGTCGGCGGTCTCGAAGCCGCGTCCGCCGCGGATCTGGACCAGCTCGTCGGCCATCAGCCAGGCCATCTCGGAGCCGTACAGCTTGGCCAGGGCGGCCTCGATGCGGATGTCGTTGCGGTCCTCGTCCGCCATCTGCGAGGACAGGTCGACGACGGCCTCCAGGGCGAAGGTGGTCGCCGCGATGAAGGCGATCTTGGAGCCGACCGCCTCGTGCAGCGCCACCGGCTTGCCCCACTGCTCCCGGGCCGCCGACCACTCACGGGCGATCTTCAGGCACCACTTGCCGGCGCCCACGCACATGGCGGGCAGGGAGAGCCGGCCGGTGTTGAGCGTGGTGAGGGCGATCTTCAGGCCCTGGCCCTCCTCGCCGATGCGGTGCGAGGCGGGGACGCGGACCCGGTGGAAGCGGGTGACGCCGTTCTCCAGGCCGCGCAGGCCCATGAAGGCGTTGCGGTTCTCCACGGTGATGCCCTCCGAGGCCGCCTCCACCACGAACGCGGTGATGCCGCCCCGGTGCCCCTCGGACTTCGGCACGCGCGCCATGACCACGAGGAGGTCGGCGACCACGCCGTTGGTCGTCCACAGCTTCACGCCGTCCAGGACGTAGTCGTCGCCCTCCGGGACGGCGGTGGTGGCGAGCCGTGCCGGGTCGGAGCCGACGTCCGGTTCGGTGAGCAGGAAGGCCGAGATGTCGGTGCGGGCGCAGCGCGGCAGGAACGTCTCCTTCTGCTCCTGCGTGCCGAAGAGCTTCAGCGGCTGCGGGACGCCGATCGACTGGTGGGCGGAGAGCAGGGCGCCGATCGCGGGGCTGGCGGAGCCGACCAGGGCGAGGGCCTTGTTGTAGTAGACCTGGGTGAGGCCCAGGCCGCCGTACTTGGTGTCGATCTTCATGCCGAAGGCGCCGAGCTCCTTGAGCCCGGTGACCACCTCGTCGGGGATGCGCGCCTCGCGCTCGATCAGCGCTCCGTCGATCTTCGTCTCGCAGAAGTCGCGGAGCTTGGCGAGGAACTCCTCGCCGCGCTGGGCGTGCTCGTCGGTCGGGAGGGGGTGGGGGTGGATCAGGTCGAGCCGGAAGCGGCCGAGGAACAGTTCCTTGGCGAAGCTGGGCTTGCGCCAGTCCTGTTCCCGGGCGGCCTCCGCGACCTGGCGGGCCTCACGTTCGGTGACGGTGGGTCGAGACGGAGACGGGGGTGTCTCGGGTGCTGCGGACATGAGGCTCACCTCGCCGCGAATCGGAATGGATGGTCCACAACCCCCGGAGGTGATCTTTTCCCATGGTTCCGGGGGTTACGTTACTGACTGGTGCTACCCGATCGTATGTACCCGATTCGTAGCCGCTCCGCCACCCTTCGTGCGGCCGTTCGGCCGACACCGGCCCCGGAAGCCGGCCGGGCACCGGCCGGGCACCGGCCGGGCGTCACGCATGGGAACCTGGGAGCGCCACGGGGCCTGTTGCGGCGGGGTCCCGAAGAAAGCTGTCGAAGCGCTTCGACATCCTCTGGACACCCACCTTCGCTAGGGATACTGTCGAACCACCCTCACCCGCCCTTGTACGCCCTGCGCACTGTCGAAGCGCTTCACACACTGGGAGAGCCGGATGGTCACCCTCGCCGAGGTCGCCCAGCACGCCGGAGTCTCGGCGAGCACGGTGAGCTATGTCCTCAGCGGCAAGCGGTCCATCTCCGTGACCACCCGGCAGCGGGTCGAGCGGAGCATCCGCGAGCTCGGGTACCACCCGAACGCCGGGGCCCGTGCCCTGGCCAGCAGCAGGTCGAACATCATCGCGCTGATGGTCCCGCTGCGCACCGACATGTACGTGCCGGTGATGATGGAGATCGCCATCGCGGTGGCCACCACGGCCCGCACGCACGGCTACGACGTGCTGCTGCTCACCGGCGAGGAGGGCCCCGACGCGGTGCGCCGCGTCTCGGGCAGCGGGCTCGCCGACGGGATGATCCTGATGGACGTCGAACTCGACGACGAACGGCTGCCGTTGCTGCGGGAGACCGACCAGCCGGCGGTGCTGATCGGACTGCCCGCCGACACCACCGGCCTGACCTGCGTCGACCTCGACTTCAAGGCCACCGGCGCGCTGTGCGTGGAGCATCTGGCGACGCTGGGGCACCGGGACATCGCCGTCATCGGCGAGGCCCCCGCGGTGTACGAGCGGCACACCGGCTTCGCCGAGCGCACCCTCGACGGGCTCCGTTCCCGGGGACGGGAGCTGGGGCTGCGGCTGCTGCACCGGCCGTGCGAGGGCGGGTACGACGCGATGGCCGTGACGCTCTCCCGGATCCTGGACGAGCGCCCGGGCACCACCGGGTTCGTCGTGCAGAACGAGTCGGCGGTGGAGCCGTTGCTGGCCCTGCTGCGGCAGCAGGGGCGGGCCGTGCCCGAGGACGTCTCGGTGGTCTCGATCTGCCCCGAGCAGGTCGCCGTGCAGGCGTCGGTGCGGCTCACCTCCGTCGCCATCCCGGCGCAGGAGATGGGCCGGCACGCCGTGGAACAGCTGGTCGCCAAGCTCGACGGGCGGGGCGGTGACGAGGTCGTGCTGCTCGCCCCCGAGCTGACGGTCCGGGCGAGTTCCGGCCCCGCTCCTGCCCAGTAAGCCCGGCCCTTTCCCCTCCCTTCGCTCCCTCCCCTTCATTCCTTCTCCTTCGCTCCCTCCCGTTCTCTCCCTTCTTCGCTCTTCTTCGCTCTTCTTCGGCTTCAGCGCACTTCTCCCTCTTCGGTTTCAGCGAACGCTCGCCCCTCCCGGGGCACCTCCATGTCTGCACTCCTCCAGGAGCACGCCTCGTGACCCAGTCCGCCGAGACACAGCCCAAGGTCGGCCTCGCCCAGTCCTCCCCCACCGTCGGCACGTTCCGTGAGCGGGACGGTGCGCTGGAGTGGAGCGGCCGTCAGGAGACCGTACGGATCGAACCGTGGGGGCCGGACGCGGTCCGGGTGCGGGCCCGGCTCGGCGGCCCGGTGCTCCGGGACCTGCCCGGCGCCCTCCTGGACGAGGCGCCCGCCACCGAGTCCGCCGTGAAGATCGAGGACGGCCGGGGCCTGCTGACCGTCGGCGCGCTGACCGCCGAGGTCGACGCCGAGGGCATGGTCCGCTTCCTGCGCACCGCTGACGGGGGCGAACTGCTCGCCGAGGAGCGTGCCCACTTCTGGTGGCCCGGCCCGCGCCTGTACACGGCGGTCGGCAACGGCCACCACCGGCTGGAACAGCGGTTCGCCGCCCACGACGACGAGCGGCTGTACGGCCTGGGCCAGCACCAGCACGGCCGGCTGGACCAGAAGGGCCTGGTGGTCGACCTCGTGCAGCGCAACGCCGAGGTCTCCATCCCGGTGCTCACCTCCAGCCGCGGCTACACCCTGCTGTGGAACAACCCGGCGATCGGCCGCGTGGAGCTGGCCCACAACGGCACCCGCTGGGTGGCGGACTCGGCCCGGCAGATCGACTACTGGATCACCGCGGGCACCCCGGCGGACGCCCAGCGCCGCTACAGCGCGGTGACCGGGCGGTCGCCGATGCTGCCCCGGTGGGCGGCCGGGTTCTGGCAGTGCAAGCTGCGCTACCGCACCCAGGACGAACTTCTCGCCGTGGCACGGGAGTACAGGCGCCGGGGGCTGCCGCTGGACGTGATCGTCTGCGACTTCTTCCACTGGACGCACCTCGGCGAGTGGAAGTTCGACCCGAAGGAGTGGCCCGACCCGGCGGCGATGGTGCGCGAGCTGGACGAGCTCGGCGTCAAGCTGGTGGTCTCCGTGTGGCCGTCGGTCTCCCCGCTGAGCGAGAACCACCCGGTGATGGACCAGCGCGGCTACTTCATCGGCACCCAGTACGGTCCGACGGCGCACGCCGACTGGCCGGACAAGGAGGTCGCCTCCACGGTCCAGGTCGCCTTCTACGACGCCACCAACCCCGAGGCCCGGGAGTTCGTGTGGTCGAGGATCAAGGAGAACTACCTCGACCCGTACGGGATCACGGCCTTCTGGCTGGACGCCTGCGAGCCGGAGCTGAAGCCGGGCTTCCCGGAGAACCTGCGCTACTGGGCGGGCCCGGGCCTGGAGGTCGGCAACCTGTACCCGGCCGAGAACTCCCGCGCCTTTCACGAGGGCCTCAGGGCCTCCGGCGAGGACGAGGTGATCACCCTCAACCGCTCGGCGTGGGCGGGCAGTCAGCGCTACGGAGCCGCCCTGTGGTCCGGGGACATCGGCACCGACTTCGCCACCCTGCGCCGCCAGATCGCGGCCGGCCTCAACACCTCGCTGTCGGGCATCCCGTGGTGGAACACCGACATCGGCGGCTTCCACGGCGGCGACCCGGACGACCCCGCCTACCGCGAGGTGATGGTCCGCTGGTTCCAGTTCGGCGCGCTGTCCCCGCTGATGCGGCTGCACGGCTTCCGCGACCCGGGCATGCCCCTGGGTCCGGACATGACCGGCGGCCCGAACGAGGTGTGGTCGTACGGCGAGGAGGCGTACCCGATCCTCGAGAAGTACCTGCGGCTGCGCGAGCGGCTGAAGCCGTACGTCCTGGAGGTCATGCGGGAGGCGCACGAGGAGGGGCTGCCGGTGATGCGGCCGCTGTTCCTGGAGTTCCCCGGCGACCAGGCGGCCTGGTCGGTGGACGACGCGTATCTGTTCGGCCGCGACCTGCTGGTCGCCCCGGTGCTGACGGCGGGCGCCACGGCCCGGACGACGTACCTCCCGGCGGGCGCGTGCTGGACGGACGCGTGGACGGGCGAGACCTACGAGGGCGGTGCGGCCGTGACGGTCGCGGCGCCGCTGGACCGCATCCCGCTGTTCCTGCGGGACGGGGCGAGCCTGCCGGTCCGGGAGGCGTAGGGCACTTCGGCCGAAGTCCCGCGCACCGCCGCGGGACTTCGGCCGGAGCGGCGCGGGACGGACGTCACTCGCGGCGCCACAGCGCGGGGACGAGGGGCGGCTCCCAGCCGGTCATGGAGGTGTGGGCCTGCAGACAGCGGTAGGTGGCGCCGTCGTGGGTGACCCGGTCGCCCGCCGCGTACGGGCGGCCGGGCGCCCAGCTGCCGCTCGGCGGGTCGGTCGGCGGATCGGTGGGCGGGTCGGTGGGCCGGCCGTCCGCATCGAGCACGAAGTCGAAGGTGGCCTCCTTGCCGCTGCCGGCGCCGCGGACGTTCATCAGCAGGTCCGGGTCGAAGAGCGCGTCCGTGCTGTTGCGGGGCTCGCCGGGGAAGTACAGCTGGGTGGTGAGCACGGGCCTGCCGGGCGCCTGGGCCTTGACGTGGATGTGCCGGGTGCGGCCCGGGTAGAGGCCGGGCACGATCGTCCGCAGGGTGAAGGCGCCGGAGGAGTCGGTGAACTGGTGCCCGCGGAAGGTGTATCCGGCCATGTCGTAGCCGCCCGCGTGGTCGGCCTGCCAAAAGTCGAGCAGGACCCCCGCGAGCGGGACGCAGTTCCGGCCGAAGACGTGTCCGCCGACGGTGAGCCGGGTGCCGGGGGCGCCCGGTGCCACGAGGTCGGTGCGCAGCGGGGAGTTCGGCTTGAAGTAGGGGCCCTCCATCTGGGGAGGCGTGGGGTCGTCGCCGTCGTCGCAGAAGGGCGTCGGCTTCAGGGACCGCCCCTGGGCTCCGGCGTCCCGGGCGAGCGCCGCCGTGCCCGTGGCGAGCAGCGGGACGGCGGCCCCGGCGGCGACGGCCGCCCTGAGCAGGCTCTTGCGGCTGATCCGGCGGTCGGCGCCGGTTCCCGTACCGGTGCCGGAGGCGTCGGGAGCGGACGCGCCGGTGCCGGAGGCGTCGGGGTCGGGTGGGGTCATGGCGGGTTCCTCGGTCTCCTCGGT
>NZ_MSGP01000049.1 GCF_002078235.1 Streptomyces viridosporus | reverse complement strand
GGCCGAGGACGTCCCGGCCGGCGAGGGAGTTCGGCAGCGTCGCGGCCTGGATCGGGAACGGGGCGGTCACGCCCTGTGAGTCGAGCGCGGCCAGCAGCTCCGTGGGCATGTCGAGCTCGGCGAAGCTCGCCGCGGCGGGCAGCGCCGGGGTGATCGTCTTCGGGAGGGCGAACTCGCCCTGCAACGCGGCGGGGCGGCGGCTGTGACCGTTGGAACGAACCGGTCCGCCGGAGCGGCCCGGGGACGATGAGCCGAACCGTTTGCCGTTCTTCCCGGGGGTGGTGCTGCCGTTCCGAGTGCGGGCGAAGCGGTCGTTCGTGCGTGTGCGGTTCATGCGGGACCTTCCTTGATGCGGCACATGTCAAGGAATTCCCGCAGCAGTGCGCAGCGCGGAGAATTGCAAGAACGGGCCGAGTGGAACACGAAAACAAATCGTGCGCCAAAATGTGAGGGAGAGGAGATGCGTCGGCATCTCCGAAAGGGAATCCGTGTGTGAGTCCGCGGATTCCCCGCAGTCGTCCCGCAGGTGAGACCCCTACGGGACGTGCGTACAGCTGGGGCCCGCACCCCGAAGGATGCGGGCCCCAGCTGTACAGTGCGCGCCGACGTCAGGCGGGAACGATGTTCTCGGCCGTCGGGCCCTTCTGGCCCTGCGCGATGTCGAAGCTCACCTTCTGGCCTTCGAGCAGTTCGCGGAAGCCCTGGGCGGCGATGTTCGAGTAGTGGGCGAACACGTCGGCGCCGCCACCGTCCTGCTCGATGAAGCCGAAGCCCTTTTCCGAGTTGAACCACTTCACGGTGCCAGTAGCCATGTCTTGTCTCCTTCGGGGCAGTGAGTCGGCATCCGCACGGTACGGACGCCGTGTCGCCGCGATGATCACCCCGCCCGGAAAAAGACCGGTGCCAAAAGGCGCTTCCAGTGGCGCAGAGGCCGACTGAGAAGAACTTGGAATTCGGGAACCACAACTGCAACTGAGACCGACAGTAGCACGTTGCGGCGGTCCGTGTGCGCGGAATATTTCTGCTCCGGTCGTTACCGCAAAGAAACTGCCTGCGCGGTTCCGTGAAATTCTCACCCCGCGGATGCAGATATAATGTTGTCCAGACCTTGCCGGCCCGCACCCCCCCGACTTCGGCCACGAGGACGACGAGCTTGACCCGGCGTTCTGTGGGCCATGGTGGGGATGATTGAGCGTTTGGTGCCGGACAAGGTGTGGGGTTGTTCCGGCGGGTGGTGCCGGAGGCGCCGTCGCGGCCTCAGGGGGTGGCCGGCGTCGGTACGGCGACCGGGAGGTGCCGGCCGCGATTGTGTTCGTAGCCACGTCGGGTTGTACCTGGCAGCAGGCGCCGTCGGCGTCGTACGGGCCGTCGGGGCGACGGAAGATGGGGGAAGGGAGCGGGTCTGCGTGGTGAAGTGTGGGCCTCTGATGACTCCGACAGCAGGAAGCGTTTCTTCCGATGTCCACACAGCCCATACGCCCTGAGCGCAGCGGTCCCGAGACCGCCTCGGTCATGGATGCCCCGCCGTTCAAGCCTTCTCTCGTCAGAGCGGTGTTCAGGGACGTGACCCCGATGCACGTCTCCCGGTCGGCCGCGTGGGCCGCCGCGTCGGTGACGCGGACCGTGCTGACGGAAATCATCGACGGCGCGAGGAGAGCGGCGGCGGAGGAGGGCCGGAAGAAGCTGATTCCCGGGGACCTCCTCTCGGCGATCGACCGGAACGTCGAGCCCGAGGTGGGGAGCGAGTGGTACGACCACAGCCCGACGTTTCGAGGCCTGACCGGTGTCCTGTACGACGCCGAGGGGGTCATCGTGCCTCCTCGTAGGCGCAGCAGGTCGCGCAAACCGAGTGCTGTGGTCGGCGCCCACAGGTTCGAGGCCGGGGTCAAGAAGCTGCTGCGGAGCCAGGGGGCGACGGCCGTCCCCGCGATGGTCCGCGACCTGGACGGAATCGCGAGCGTGTTCCTGACAGACCTCGCCCGGGACGCGGCCATGGTCGTCCGCGAGGGCGGGGTCAAACGTTTCGGTACGGTCACCCTGGTGATGCCGGGCGAACCGGCCCCACCCCCGTTCCTCGAGGATTCCCTCCGGGCCCTGTCCACCCGCAGGGAGGACGGGCGGACCATCGGCCGGAACGACGTCCTGGCCGCCACCACGATGCAGTTGTTCGGCGGCAACCTCAGGCAGCGAGCCCTCACCGAAGCACACGAGGCGACACAGGACACTTCGGCCGGCTGAGCGGGTGCGACCGACATCGCCGCCCGCACCCTCCTCCGCTGCCGCGGACCCGCCGAATGAGATGGCCTCTTGAGAGAGGGGGCATCGTGCCGGTGACCTGCGGCTTCGCTACGTGGTGAGGCGGCCGGCAGCTCAACCGCGGGACACCCTCGTCAACCGTGGCTGACCTCTGCATCCGGCACGGCCGTGGCACGGAACTGAGACGGCGGTCTGGAAGAAGTTCCGGCTCCGGTGCCTGCTTGACTTCGGACCTGAGCGGACGTAGTGGCACGCGTGTGGCACGACCCCGGACGCGACGAAGGGCCAGCCCGGGAGGAAACCCCTCCCGGGCCGGCCCTGTGTCATGTGGCCCCGGCAGGATTCGAACCTGCGACACCCGCTTTAGAGTTCGATCACCTTGTCGCACGGCGTGCCGAAACGGGGCTCAGTGGTCGCTCGTGGGTCCGATCGTGGCCGCTTCGGTGCACCATCGTTCGTTGTCGCTGATGTCAGCTGGTGATGTCAGGCGGGTCGAGGAACGATGTTCACGGCCCGGTAGCTGTACCCGTCCTGCTTGAAGCCAGGGGCTTCCCACTGGAGGTCTACTTGCTGTCCCGGCGACAGCGTTCGGAAGCCCTTCACTTGGATGTGGGAGAAGTGGCCCCAACATCCGCCGGGAGTCTCGGGGGAGTCGAGCACGCCCCACCCTTCCTCGTCGTGCCACTCGCGGACAGTCGCAGTCACCATGAGTGGAACCTTACGGCTCCGTCTGCGCCGGCTGCCTTTGTTCACGAGAACGGGTTCTGGCTCAACTTGTGTGGTGTGGACGAGGAGCGCTTGCTCCAGAAACCTGCTCCACCTGTCTGACCTGCGAGGCGCCGGGCAGGGCATCGTCCTGGACCCGGCGTGACCGCTGACGTCACAGAAGTTGAGCCAGAGCCCGAGAACGGACAGCAGGTGTTCACCACTTCGGGAGGCAGTGAAGCGTGCCTGTCGATTCGAACAGCATGTGGGCTCCGCAGCGCCGAGTGCTGTTCTCTCCCTCGCTGCCGCGGCCGGTGGGGGCGGCGGCCGGGAGGTGGGCACGGGACAATACGGATCATGGACTACGGCGTGTGGGAACCAGCGCGGCTCGGACAGATCCAGCTGCCGGATGGTCGGCTCCTGGGTTGGGCGGAATGGGGACCAGCCGACGGCACCCCAGTGCTGCTGTGCCCGGGGGCGGCCACCAGCAGGTGGCTCGGTTTCGGCGGCGTCGTCGTCGACTCGGCAGGCGTCCGGCTCGTCAGCGTGGACCGGCCCGGCCTCGGCGCCTCCGACCCAGCCCCCGGCCGGACCCTGACCAGCTGGGCCATCGACATCCGGCACCTCATCCAAGTGCGAGCCCTGCGAGCACCGTTGGCGGTGGGGTTCTCACAGGGGGCACCGTTCGCCCTCGCTCTGGCGGCAAACGGTCTGGTGAACGCGGTGGCCGTGGCGTCCGGCAGCGACGAACTCGCCCATCCTCGCTTCGCTCACCTGCTGAACCCGCAGGTGAAGGACATGGTGGACGCCGTCGCGGCCGACCCCGGCGCCGCTGAGGCCTCCTTCGCCGGCTTCGGTAGCGCCGACACACTGTGGGATTTGATCATCACGACGAGCCCCGAGGCAGATCGGGCGGTCTACACCGACCCGGCCTTCCAGCACGCCTTCCGGCACGCGATGGACGAGGCATTCAGTCAGGGCCCGGCAGGCTATGCCCGCGACACTGTCCTGGCAATGGGCCGCTGGCCATTCGACTCCGCCGACATCGCCGTCCCGGTCGACCTCTGGTACGGACAGCAGGACACCAGCCCGGCCCACTCCCCGGATCTGGGTGAATCGCTCGCCCAGATGATCCCGACGGCGACCCGGCACCTGCTCCCCGCCGCCGCGGGATCCTTGCTCTGGACACACGCCGAGGCCATCCTGCGCACCTTGCTGGCCCACGTCCGGTGACGACGGTGGAATCGAGCAGCCCAGCTGCAACCAACCGGCTGCACTGGGAATCGAACGGCGCTCTGCGCCAACGCCTCCCGAAGTGGTGAACATCTGCTGCTCATTCTCATGAACAGAACCAGCCGGCATACCGGGGACCTCAGCTTGGGAAGCTCAGAGCTGCACGACCCCAAACACGACGAAGGGCCAGCCCGGGAGGAAACCCCTCCTGAGCCGGCCCTTTTCTCTGTGCCACGGCAGGATTCGAACCTGCGACACCCGCTTTGGGAGTTCGATTTGAGCGGGGTCCGACTGCTGTCATCAACTGGCGCGACGGCCAGCGGGAGTCGCTGGTGTGTGTCCCCGTCCGACGTCGTTGATGTCCGCCATGGATGTCAGATGCCTTCTCATCCGTAGTTCTAGCCAGATCGATCAGCGAAGGCCATACCCGGCCGCTACGGCCGAAGGTTTGTCGACGCAAGCCTTCGGCCGTCACGTGTCACCTGGTAGCACTGGGTGCTACCTTGGTCGGTATGAGCGTTCAGCCCGAAATCACCCAGCGGGATCTGCGCAACCGGTCCCGAGAGATCATGGACGCCATACAGGGCGGCCAGTCGTTCACCGTCACCCGCGACGGACATCCGATCGGCCAGCTCGTCCCGCTGCGTCGACGCCGTCGGTTCGTCTCCCGCCAGGAGTTCGCCGCGATGTCCAGGACCGCCCCCGGCATCGACCTCGACAGGTTCCGCGCCGATCAGGACGCCACGGCCGACGCCTACCCGGACGATCCCTATGACCGCTGACCGCTCGACGCATCAGCAGGGCCTCCTCGACACCAACATCATGATTCTGCGCCGCTGGGTGGCACCCGAGGAGCTACCGGACGAAATGGCGATCACCGCCATCACCCTGGCCGAGCTGTCCGCCGGTCCGCACGAGGTCCGTCGCAACGACGAACAGAGCGGCTACGACGAACACGTCGAACGCGCCCGCAGGCTCGACGTCCTGCAACGCGCCGAGAACGAGTTCGACCCCATCCCCTTCGATGCCGAAGCGGCCCGCATCTACGGCCGTATCTGTGCCGCGGTGATCAGCGCCGGCCGCAAGCCACGCCGCCGGGTGGCCGACCTGATGATCGCTGCCATCGCCGTGGCCGAGAACCTTCCCCTCTTCACCACCAACCCCGACGACTTCAAAGGGCTGGACGACCTCCTCACCGTCGTGCCGGTCACCCGCCCGAGGGTGCCCCACGAAGGCTGACGGCAGGGCACTGGTGCGGTGGGAGCACACCGGGGTACGGATGTGATCACGCAGCAGGACCGGTTCGGGGGTCAAGCCCTTCGAACCGGCCCTGTGTCGTGTGCCCCCGGCAGGATTCGAACCTGCGACACCCGCTTTAGGAGTTCGATCCGCCTTCGGCCTGGTCGGGGTCTGTCTCATGTACCGGTGCTACGACTGGCCGCTGTGTGTTGTCGCCGTCCGAGGGCATTGATGTCAGCGTTGGATGTCAGCGGAACAGCGTGAGGCCTTCAAAGTTCTTCTTCAGCTGCCGTCTGCTGGGTCCTGCCAGTGCCAGGGCAGCACCGGAGGCAGCCAGGGAGTGCTGTCACTGCGCTCAAGCACTGGCGCCACATAGTCATCAGGCAAGGGACTAGCGTCGATCACGGCCTCAAGCGTGAACTGGACATAGCGCAGGTATCCGCGTACGTCGTGAATCTGGCGCTCGCGATGGCTTTGACCGATGCCTCGGTACCCGACATCGAAGCACAATCGCACGAGTGTCCTGTAGCGGGCGCGGACACGGTCGTCTCCTATGGAGAGAAGGTCGGTTTGCATGCCCCGTCGGACCGACTCGAGGGCTACTGCACATCGCTCACGAGCCTGCGGGCTCAACCGCGGCTCGTCTTGTCCAAGGTCCGGCAGCGACGGCAGCCACGCGTGAAGCTCTGCCAGGCGTTCCAAGAGCCGCTGTGCAGCCTCTGCGGAGCGCTGCTGCACCCATTGCCGACGTGCTAACGCGCTGTTGGCAGCTTCTTGGGCTGCCGCGAGCTGAAGTTGTGATGCGACAGTCCTCGCGGTTTGCCACCGCGCCACGTACACCGCGATGCCTCCGCCGGCCAACGTCCCTATGAGCGCACTGGCTGTTTGTCCCGCTAGGTCCCCCCAGCTCCCCATGTCTCCCATCTTGGCGGTCTGCGTGAGCTTCAAACCCCGAGTGAGGCTCAAGACGTTCTCGCCCCAGGGACAAGGGTGATACAACGCGACGAGTGCCCTCAGCTTGGGAAGCTGCGATCATTTGCGGCCGGTTCCGGCGCTGACCTGTGCTGATGGTTGACCTGCGCCCTCGCCGGTGCCGCTGGCTTTCACCGTGATTCCCCGCTGTTCCCCGCTCGATCTGGTGCGCTTGTGGTGCGGGGCCGACGGACACCGTGGCAGTGGCTACAGTCGGTCTATGCAGTGGATCACCTTGATCAGCACCATAGTTGGCGCGGTGATCGCCACAGGATCCGCCATGCTTCTGGACCGTCAACGGTGGAAGCGGGAGCGCTTGGATCGCGAGACGCAAACGCGTCGCACTCTTTATGGGGACTACCTGGCCGGCCTGTCTGAAGCCCGTCACGTCTGCGGCAACGTGGCTCGGGACTCGGACATGGAACCCTCGATGCGCCGCACCATGGCTCGCGAAGCGTTCGGGCCGTGCATCGGCTTGAGGTACCAGATGACCATCAGTGCGCCCAGTCGCGTCGTAGAGGCTTCGGAGGATGCTTTCCGCCGTCTGCGTGACCTTCGGGATCGGGTGATGGAGGGAGTTCTGGTCACCGATCCCGTGTACCTGGAGGGGCGCCGAACTTACGACGATGTCCTTGCTGTGCTCCGGGCACGCATGAGAGAGGACCTGGATGTCAGTGAAGACGGCACTGCGCCCTGAGCTTGGGAAGCTTGCGTTTCTTGGCGGCAGTTGCTGCGCTGACCTGCGACGGAGCGGCTAGAGCGCCTGCCTGGCCGCCGACTCGGTTCCTGCCATTCCCCGTGGTTCCCCGCACGATCTGGCACGCGTCTGACACGAGCACGGTCGTCTGTCTGGGCATAGTTGTCGTCGACGTCGGCTTTCCTGGACGACCCAAGATCGAGCTTCAAAGCGCTTCTACGAGTGCCGTACGCGCTCTTCCGGCGAGCTGGCGAGGACTGCACAATCGCCACATGCCGGATAGCTCCCTGTGGGTAGCCTGCCTTACTGCGGGCACAGCTATCGCAGCCAGTTGGGTCACAAGTCACGGTAGCTTGCGCGCTGTAAGGGAGCAGGCACAAGCTTCAGCAACGGCTCAGCGGGCCAACGTGTTGGCTCAGTCACGCCGGGACTCGTACATAGCGGTTGTCGACCAAGCGCATCACATGGGCGCGTTATACGGGAACTGCCGAGCGTCCTGTCCATGCCGACCGGATCCGACAAGGAGGCAGCCGTGCGGGAGCACGCTAAGCGCCTGCGCGAGGCCTACGGGCCCTTCACGCGTGCTTGCGATGTCATGATCGTTGACGGGGGCAACTCCGTGGCTGAGGCGGTCAAGGCTGTCTTCCGGGACTCGCGGGCGATCTACATGGGTCTGCTCAGCGGGTCGGGTGGTGACGAGCCCAGTACTTCGTATGACAGGGCTGTCAGGTCGTACTGGAACTCCGTAAATGCGATGGTTTGGGAGATGCATTACGAAGCGAACCGCGAGGAAGCAGATAGCCCGGTGTGTAGGACAGCCGTGCCCCGCCCGTGGCGTCCGATCTCTCGTGACTCCTAGCGTCGTGACCAGACTGTTCGGTCGCCAATCGTGCAGGCGACCACCGCTTTAGGAGAGAGGCTGGGCAACCTGTGGGCTGAGCAGCGGCTTCGCCGGCCGAGGCAGCGGGCAGCTACTCGACCGCGGGGCACTGGGATTGACCGTGGCTGACCCCTGCATCTGGCACGGTTGTGGCACGAACCCCAGCCGACGACAGCCAGCCACGACGGCGGGCGCGCCGATTGGCCAGGCGCGCGTATGCCTCGCTGCACTCCCACCGAGCTCAGCCATGTTGCCGGGTGCCGTCGGTCAGTCCTTCCAAACGCATTGAAGCGTGCAGCACCCGAGGCAGGGGCTAGCAAACGCGCACCCTTCGGGCCTCAATGATCAGACAGGTCAAAGCGACACTCCGAAGCCAAGCCGGCGCCTACTGCCGACAGCGCCTGTCGTAGGGGCTGGTCTGTATGCGACGGTCCGCATGACCGTGCCAGCCGGGTTCTGACCTGCCGCTTCGTGCCCGTGCCAGAGTAGGGGAGGCAGACCGACCGAGTGAACTTCAGTCAATCGGGGACGTTACCTCAGAGCGGCTTGCGTTCGCTTCGTCTGTTGCGAATAATGCGAATAGGACAGTGGAGGGACGCTATGGGTACTGCCACAGGCAGGAAGATCGAACCGGGCGTGGTCGATGCGCGCGACGCGCAGCGGGCACTCCGACGCATCAACGACTACCTGTCGCGCACAGCTCACAGTAACGAGGACATCCAGGTCCACCTGGAAACCGGCGCAACCGACGAAGCTCTCGTGCTGCCGCGGCCGGTGGCAGAGATGTTCGCGTCGATGCTAGCTGCTCTTGCCAACGGGCAGGGCGTGCAGATCATGCCTGTCGACGCGGTGCTAACGACTCAGCAGGCCGCCGACATGCTGAACGTTTCCCGTCCGTACTTGATCGGGCTCCTGGAGTCTGGCGAGATCCCTTACAAGCTCGTGGGACGTCATCGCCGCATCCGTTTCGCAGACTTGCGCCAGTACTTGCGTGAAGACGACGCAAAGCGCAAGGAGGCAGCCGACGAGCTGATGGAGCTGGACCAGGAGCTGGGACTTCTCTGACATGGCATTTGTCGTGATCTACGACGCGTGTGTCCTGTACCCGAACACGCTGCGTGATCTGTTAGTCCGTGTCAGTTTGAATGGTTTTGTGCGGGCCAGATGGACTGACATGATCCTCGATGAGGTCGATCGGAACATCGCACAGGACTACGGCATCAGTCCCGCCAAGCTGCAGCGTCGGAGGGCTCTCATGAACGGGGCCATCCGCGACTGCCTGGTTACGGGCTTTGAGCCCCTTATAGAGGGGCTCAAGCTCCCAGACCCGGACGACCGCCACGTGTTGGCTGCGGCCATCCAAGCCGGCGCCCAGGTGATCGTCACGAACAATCGCAAGGACTTCCCGCCGGACTACCTCAACAACTGGGGTATCGAACGGAAAGAGGCCGATGAGTTCATAATGGACCTCATAGGGCTGGACGATCGTGTCGTGTACGCCTGTGTCCAGGAGATTGCCACTTCTCGGCGCCGTCCGCCGCAGACCTTCGAGGACGTGTTGGGTCAGCTGGAGAGATCGGGTCTCACCGAGTCCGTGGCTGCTCTACGCCTCGGACCGGGAGCTGTGAGCTAGCGGCTTTGATGTTCGAAGCCGAGCACTCGGCCATCGTGCTAACGGGCCGGGTGCTTCGCTGTGCAACCTACCGTCCCTGGTCGCTTCCAGCGCGCCGCCTCCACGTAGTGACACGCCTGTGGCACGACCCCTGAAACACCGAAGGGCCAGCCCGGGAGGAAACTCCTCCTGAGCTGGCCCTTCTGGCTGTGCCCCCGGCAGGATTCGAACCTGCGACACCCGCTTTAGGAGTTCGATCACCTTGTCGCACGGCGTGCCGAAACGGGGCTCAGTGGTCGCTCGTGGGTCCGATCGTGGCCGCTTCGGTGCGCCATCGTCCGTTGTCGTTGATGTCGGATGGTGATGTCAGGCGGGTCGAGGAACGATGTTCACGGCCCGGTAGCTGTACCCGTCCTGTTTGAAGCCAGGGGCTTCCCACTGGAGGCCTACTTGCTGTCCCGGCGACAGCGTTCGGAAGCCCTTCACTTGGATGTGGGAGAAGTGGCCCCAACATCCGCCGGGAGTCTCGGGGGAGTCGAGCACGCCCCACCCTTCCTCGTCGTGCCACTCGCGGACAGTCGCAGTCACCATGAGTGGAACCTTACGGCTCCGTCTGCGCTGGCATATCGGGGACCTCAGCTCGGGAAGCTTGGGTTTCTTGGCGGCGGTTGCTGGGCTGACCTGCGGTGGAGTGGTGTTGGAGCCTCGACCGCATCCGGGGTCAGTCCCCGCTGTTTCCCGTGGGCGCCCGCTAAATCTGGCACACACCTGGCACGGTCCTCATGTTCCCACCTCTCAATCACTGTCGAACAGGCCGACCGTCAGGCGACAGCACGGTACCGTGATTGATCGGGCCACTGTGATGGCCGTGGGGGCCGGTCGAGCAGGGGGGGCCATGCAGTCCAGCGCACGCAAAACGATGAACCCGAGTGCCGAACCTTGCGCTGGTCGAGGTTCTCACTGCGGTCTGCTAGGAAAATCCTTCGAGCGCTGTATCAGGCCCCGCTGAAGGTCGCAGTGAGCTGCTGCGCACTTGCATTTTCTGATTAGCGTCGCAAGCAGGCCAAGGAAAGGTATGCGAGTTGATCAATTTCATGATCGGCGTCCTGTCGTCACTGGTTGCCACGTGGGCTGGCCTTGCCGCTGCCTTTCTGTGGTCGGGACGCTTCCGCTGGTTTCTAGTAACAGCCCTTTCCCGCCTCAGTGGAGGTGACTTTGGACAGTCATGGGACAACAAGGCCGAAGCAGAGGCCGACTTCAATAGAGAGATCCGCCGAGCTCGCAAGGTTGATCTGTTCACCGGGCGGGGAAATGAACTCCAGCGCGCGACTTTTTCTTCGTTGTTGACGCAACGTCCAGGCTCTGCACCTCGACCCCACTTCCGTATCCTCCTTCCCCATACAGGAGTTGGCACAGAAGCCCAGTGGACAAGAGATCGCGAATCCGAGATTGCATCGTTTGACAGGAGCTTCGGTACCGGACAGCTGCATCGTCAAATCGAAACGAACGTGGCCCATCTTGCCCCGTACAACGACGACGGAACAGTTGAGACTCGACGGTACGATTTCCCGCATCTGGGGAGAATCTGCATCACTGACCAGGCCGCCTATTTCACCCCGTACCTGCCAGATGAACATGGAAGGGATTCGAAAGTTCTAAAATACACCGCCTCGTCTCCGATGTATCACGCGCTCGCTCGACTGTTCCAAAAATTGTGGGAGGGGCCTAGTTAAATACATATTCAACTCGTCCGTAGTGGCTAGCGGAAGCCGAAAAGAGGGAGTGTGTGGCGAAACACGTTGCTAGGGCGAATTGGAGTAATGCGAGTCAGTTGCTCGAAGTTTTCGGTGCACTACCGAAATCCGTCACCTATGGAAGACATCGCTTTCCCTCAATCCGCCAATATCTCGACTTGCTCTCAGTAATGTCCTCGGGAGCCGACAAATTTCCTCCTGTCCTGACAATGTTCCTGTGGGCGCAGTGAAAGATACCCAACAGGGCTGCAATCACGCCCAGTTGGGCTCCGTCACAGTGGGCTAGACTGGCAGACCGCGTGGCGGTCGAATCGCTGATGGGCCTTCGACCAGGCGGGTCCCACGTACCGAGATCAACATATCGAGGCCCTGATGGTGAGCACAGGCACGAAGACGATCGTCGTACTGACAGCCCTCTCAGTTGAGTACTTGGCAGTAACCGGGCAGTTGACGAACCTTGAACGCGAAGACCACCCCACCGGAATGATCTTCGAACGTGGTGAACTGCCCGGCACATCCTGGAGTATCTATGTGGCCGAGGCAGGTGATGGGAACCAGGCCGCAGCGGTGCTGACGGAGCGTGCCATCGCGTGGCTCAACCCCCGGGCGGTGTTCTTCGCTGGTATCGCGGGTGGGCGGAAACGAGACGTGGCCCTCGGAGACGTCGTCATCGCTACGCAGGTGTGGGGATACCAGGGCGGTAAACAGGGGATTGACGGCTTCAAAGGTCGCCCACGTACATGGGAGACATCATTCGAACTGCAGCAGGCAGCCCGCTACGCGAGCCGCGGCCCTTGGATTGAGCGCATCTCACCGTTGTCTGACCCTCTTCCCCGGGTACATTTCAAGCCCATTCTGGCCGGCGAGATCGTTCTGGACTCCTCCCAGTCCGCGTTGGAGGGGTACCTGGACTTCCACTACAACGGCGCCGCCGCTATCGAGATGGAGGGAGCGGGCTTCGCAAGCGCTGCACACCTGGCCGGTACAGTCCCATTCCTGGTAGTCCGTGGCATCAGTGACAAGGCCGACGGAACCAAGCAGGCGACCGACGCTACAGGTACCCAGGAGACAGCTGCACGACATGCTGCTGCCGCGACCATGGCAGTGATTGCGGCGCTCCCCAAGCCTGTCGCCCTGCAAGACGCTGATGCGAAGCACAGGCCCGGGCATGCCAGGGAGGACGCGCATGACACCGGGACGGCAGATATTCCGCTTGCCTCCGCGGACAGCCCAAAACAGATCAACAGGGCGGACGCTGGGGGAGTGGTCTACGCCGTTCAAAACGGAAGCCAGACCATCAACAACGGGCCAGAAGTCGGTGAACGGTGAGAGGGCACGAAGGGCAGGCCAACAACCGGCACGCCAATCCTTCGCGCCCCCTGGATGAGTCGGTATCGGCGCAAACCAACCTAGCCGAGTCTGGAGGCGCGGTCTATGCAGTACAGAACGGCGATCAGACCGTTAACAACTTCTTCGGTACAACAGGACCTAGCCTCTGGGTAGAACCCGACGAATACCTGCGCAGGGTGAACAAGGGCTCGATCTACACGCATCGTTGGAAACTCGTCGGACGCACAGCTGTCATGGAGAGCCTCCTGTCGTTTGCTAGCAACGAGCAAGGAGGTGTGGCGCTTCTTGTCGGCAGAGGCGGCGTTGGGAAGACGAAAGTCCTGACCTCTCTGTGCGAAGAGCTCGATGGAACGCAGCCGCCCGTCGAAGTACGTGTCCTGAACCAGGACTCTGACCTCAGTCCAGAAGCATTCAAGCAGTTGCCGAGTACTGGCAAGCTGCTCGTGATCGTTGATGACGCTCATAGTGAAATCCTCCCGCTAGGGAAGATCATTGCCGGCGTCCAGGACGCCAACGATACCGCCAACGTGCTGCTCTCATTGCGGCCCTACGGCGTGACTCACACGCGCCGCGCACTGGCCCAAGCCAGCACGCACGCAAGCGAGACCTTCGTGGTCGAGATCGGCGACCTGGAGTTCGACGACGCCCTATCTCTGGCTGGCGAGATCCTTGACGAAGCGGTGCGAGGTTACGCGCCACGGCTTGCCGCAGCAGCACGGGACTGCCCTCTGTTGATTGTCACAGGAGCAGCGCTGATCAACAGTGGCTCCCTTGACCCTCGTGGTTTCGAAGGAGATGAGCAACTTCACCTTGAGCTCACCGACCGTCTGGCTGAGGCGCTGACAGCCGACTCCGCATCTGAGAAGGTGCGTCAAGACCTGCTTTGCGCGCTCGCAGCGTTTCAGCCTGTGCACATAGCAGAACCAGACGTTCAAGCGACGCTCGAAGCTGTGACCGGCTTGTCATTCGATCTGTGCGTGCCACACCTGTCGGCTCTTGAGCACGCCGGTGTGCTACTGAGCCACGGCAATGCTGTGCGGGTGGTGCCGGACCTACTTGGTGACGCCCTACTAGTCAGGGCGGCACGGCATAGCAGTACGGGGCTTCCCACGGGCTACCTCATTAGAGCTATGGATGCCGCCCAAGGCAGTGCCCGGGCCAATCTAGTGGTGAACGCCGGCCGTGTGGACTGGCAGCAGCAGACCAAAGGCATTGATGGGTTGATCGAACCTGTGTGGGCGCAGATCGCGGCCACTTTCCGTGCTGCTGATGCGCGCGAACGAGTGAGCATTCTCGAGGTGCTGGCAAAGGTCGCCTTCTTCCAACCGCGGCGAACACTCGACCTGGCTTCATGGGCAGTCGACAACCCTTGTGTTCCTGTCACTGTGGACGTCGGTCTCGGAATGAAACACACCTACACGGACACCGATGTACTCCACGCCCTGGCCCCTGTTCTGCAGGCCACGGCCTATCACTCGGAATTCCTACCGCAGGCAGCTGCCCTTCTATGGGCCCTTGGGCGCGATGACGCGCGCCCTACTCACCGGCACCCCCTGCATCCGCTACGGATTCTGGAGGAAGTGGCTAGCTTCACCCGCCTAGGCCCTACCGACCGCCAACAGATTCTCATTGCCCAGGTCGAGCGTTGGCTTGGGCGCTCGCGCGACGTTCCGTCCATTCACCAGCCCCTGGGCGTGCTAGCTCCGATCCTGGCTACGGAGGGGCAGGACGAGGTGTGGACGCCTTCCGATTGGACCCTGACCTTTCGACCTTACGTGCTACTTCCCGCGCCGGAAGTCCTGGAGGTGCGTGAGGCGGTACTGGATCTCGCATTCGAAGAACTGGGACGGCCCCAGCGCGAACGTGCCTCAGCCGCCGTCTCCGTAATCGGTGCAGCCCTGAACCTGCCGCGGGGCGGTTTCGGGCTGGCGGTGACAGCTGAGATGCACCAGCCATGGATCCCGCACCTCGTGAGCACCCTCAACCGGCTGCACCGCTACATCGTTGAACACACGTTGGCACCAGCGATCCTGATCGCCATCTGCACTGAGCTGAGATGGCTCGCACAATATGGCTCGGAAGGCCTGCGCCAACCCGCCATGGCAGTCCTCGGTGCGATCCCCACGACTTTGGATAACAAACTTGCCCGGGCGCTCCATGGGGGGCCGGCCGACCCCGCAACGTCTTCTGGTATCGTGGACTGGCACGAAAAGAGGGAGGGCCTCTTCGTCGATATTGCCGCCGCCCTCGTTCACTGGACGGACGACGAGATTGCCGTGCGCATTGACTCCCTGCTTAGCGAGGATCGCAGGGTATTCGGCGCGGACGATGGGCGAGCCCGACCATTCATCTCCACACTAGTGACCAACCGCCCCTCCTTGGGCGAAGCGCTCTGCGAGCGTGCCAGGTCTGCACCTATGGGCGTACTTGTGTCTCTGGTGTCGGTTGCTCTGAACGCACTGGGGAGGGTCGCAGGCGATCGCGCAATTTACTGGGGCCGAGTGCTCCTGAACGATGGCAATGTCGAGCTTGCGCGGGAGGTGGCGCACGCCTTCGGTATCCAGCGCGGCCGCACCGAGCTGCTGGCCGGGGAGGCGGACCTGCTTCGAGCACTTGCAGCATACGAGGACAGCACTGTTCGTCTGGCCACCCTCGGCGCCGTTCGCTCCCTTGCCGCCCAGCACAAGGACCTTGCTATCGAGCTGCTCACCGCCTCGCCGGCCGAACTGGGAGCTGGTGTCGATGAATTCGCCCTAGCCGTGTCAGGGCCCCCATACGGCTCGCTGACATGGTCCGGCCTTTCCGTCGATCAGCAGAATTCCTTCCTCGACGTCTTGGCTGTAGCACCGAAGATTGACAGCTTTGAAATCGGACGATTCCTGGCGGAGCTTGCCCGTACGGATCCCCTCGCTGTCGTCGAACTCCTCGAAAAACGCGTGGAAGCCTTCGCAAAGTCAAAAAAAACTGGTTACTTCCCGCTCCCTTACGCTTGGCAAGTGGTACCGCCGTTTCGTGACCACGAAGAGTTCCCGGCGTTGCTAAGGCAGATAAGGGAATGGCTCGCTGCTGATCCAGATTCAGCCTGGAAAAACTATATGGGGGCCGACGTCTTCGCGCTCGTGGCCGGACCATACGATGGACAGGTCACCGCAGTGATCGACGAATACCTCAGTGATGTTGATTCAATAAAGGTTAAAGTCGTCGCGACAATCCTGAGAAAAGCTCCCCGTGGGCTCGTCTGGGACTCAGAGTTCGTGCGCAGATGCTTGCGCGCTGCAGATTCCGATGGTGATGACAGTTTGACCAGGATGAAGAGCTCCCTGCATGCGGCCGTCATCTCCGGAGTGCGATCCACGTCTCCCGGCCACCCCTACCCGGAAGACATCGAGCAGCGAGACAAGGCCATGGCCTTGGCCGACACCTGTCGCAAAGGTAGCGTGGAAGAACAGTTTTATCGCGCACTCGCGGAATCCGCGCAAGAACGTATTCAGCGGGAGGTGCGCGAACTTCCCCCAGACGGTCGATCTTGGTGATCTCTCCACCCCATAACCGAACCCTATTGGCCTGACATTAGGGCCGTGCTGCGTCTGGTTTGCGCGCGGTCGGTGCAGCGGCTTTGGGCTGGAGCTGCTTTGGCGCGAGTGATCATGGCCCCGTAAGCTTCCGGCGCGTCGGGCAGTCTGTGGACCTGCCCGGTAAAGCACGACGTTGGGGCCATGATCTTCGAGGCTCGCGCCAAAGTGGCTGCGTAAAGCCGCGGAGCCGACCGCCCCAGCCACGACGTACCCCTTCTCTGGCATCAGGCGACTGATTGCCATGAGCGCGGCCCGGACCCCGGCCGGGCTGGAGCGGGACGAAGGCAGGAGCGCAGGCCCGGCCGGGGGCCGGGCCGCGTGCGGGGAGCGGAGCGAGCCGCCTTGAAGCAGTAGAGAAAGTTGTAACTCAGTCTGTGCGGTGGGGCTTGAAGCTGTGCGCACATGCAGGGAGTTCAGCGTCCTGCCGATGTGCGAGGGGCAGGAAGAGCACTGGTCGAATATCCCAGGTGATGCGGACGTCGGCATGGGTGATGGTCACCGTGCAGGGCTCGGAGCGCATCAGGGCTCTGCGGGTCTCGGCGCGCTCTTCGTGCAACCATGTCCACGCTTCGTCCGACGCGTCGGAGTCGAGTGCCGGTGAGATGGTGCGGAGAGTGATGGCGACCCATCGGTCTGCCTGGGGTGCCGAGTACGCGTCGAACGATGCCAGGCGCGCCGGCCCTCCTGTGCTGGTGTCTTCCTCGGTCCAGCATTCGCACCAGTAGCCGCGGGTGGGTCCGTTCATGGGGTCGCTCCCGCCGGGTAGGCCAGCAGCACGTAGTGGGTGCTCTCGTCGTAGAGAGTGAGTTGGTAACCCGTGCCACCGGTCAGGTAGGCGAGGGCTCGTTCGTGCTCGGCCTCGTCCGTCAGCCAGTGCAGGCCCGGTCGTGCGTATGCGGCGTCGAGCTGGTCGGTGATGTGCTGCGTGCGCTCGCGTAACCAGCGCAGTGCCAGGCGTGGACTCGTGGCGTCGTGTGATCCCAAGGGGATGGAGCGGACCTCGTTCAGCGGGTAGGCGGCGGCTCGGCACAGGTAGGGGAGGGGCCGGCCGCCTGTATTCAGCACTACGGGAGGAGCGGACGTCAGCACGGGTGTCCTCCTGCCGGTCCGACTTCGGTGATGAGTTCCGCGGTGACCGTGTAACCGCCGTGGCTGCCGTGGACGACGACCCGGTGAGCGAGGACGCTGACCATGCCGAGCCCTCGGCCGTGCTCCGCCTCCTGGCCCTGGTGCTCGACCTTCGGTGCCGTGCCCGTGCCTCCGTCGTCCGTGACCGACAGGGCGACCACCTGCGAGGAGACCGCGAGGGCCAGGTGGAAGCTGCCGGATGCCTGGCCGCTGGCTGTGTGGAGGATCGCGTTCGCGCTCAGCTCGCTGACGATCAGCTCGGCGTCCTCGGCCAACGGCGAGCCTCGCAGGATGTCGCGGGTCCAGCGGCGGGCCCTGCTGACCTCTTCCGGGAATCCTGGGCAACTGAGCCCCCAGACCCGGGCGCTACTCGTATACTCGTGCATACAAGTTCCTTCGTGCTGGTAGGCCGCCATGTGCAGCGGGTTCGGGTTAGACAAGTTTCACGCCGTCGTGGGCGCGGATGGCCGGCGGGGATGCCGCGTCGAGTGCGTCAAGCACACGGATCGCGTATGCCTCGTCGGTGAGTTCGATGACTTCTTCGCGGGTGGCCCAGTGCAGGGCGCGGGTCTCGTCCCCCGTGGTGGGAGTACCGTCGGCCGCCTGGCAGCGGAAGACGAGGGAGACGATCAGGCCCGTCATGTTCTTGTAGACGCCGGTCAGGGTCGCGGGAAGCTCGATCTTGATGCCGGTCTCTTCGAGGACTTCGCGCTGGAGGGCTTCGGGGATGGTCTCCTCGCGTTCGAGGACTCCGCCCGGGGGTTCCCAGTGGCCGTTGTCGCGGCGCTTGATCAGGAGGGCCCGGCCTTGGTCATCGACGATGACCCCGGCGACGCTCACGGAGTGCGGGCGTTCTGTGCTCACGTTCTTCGGCCCTCTCGGCTGACTAGGCTCTCCACCGTAGCAACAAGACTCGCCCACTCGTCTAGATACCTAAAGGAGTACGCATGGCGTCTCTACCGAGCATTCTCGGCGGCCTCGACCCGACCAGTGATCGTGCGGTCTTCCGGCAGATCGCCGACCAGCTGCGTGAGGCCATCGACCGTGGGCGATTCAAGGAAGGGGAGAAGCTGCCTTCCGAGGCTGAATTGGTCGAGCATTACGGGGTTTCCCGGATGACGGTCCGGAACTCCTTCTCGATCCTCCAGGGCGAGGGCCTGGTGCACGCCGAGCACGGCCGGGGCGTCTTCGTCCGGCCCCGGCCTCCGGTGCGCCGCCTCGCCTCCGACCGGTTCGCCCGGCGTCACCGCGAGCAGGGGAAGTCCGCGTTCATCGTGGAGGCCGACGCCGCCGGCAGCCACCCCACCGTGGACAGTCTGGAGGTGAAGGAGGAGAAGGCCGGTCAGGACATCTCCACCCGGCTTGGTTCCGTGCGGCGCGTGCTCGCCCGGCGTCGCCGGTACCTGCTCGATGGTCGGCCGGTCGAGTTCGCCACGTCGTACCTCCCGCTCGACATCGCTCGCGGTACGCAGATCGCTGAGCCCAACCCCGGCCCCGGTGGCATCTACGCGCGGCTCGAGGAACTGGGCCACCAGCTCGACCACTTCGAGGAGGAGATCCGGGCCCGGATGCCTTCGCCGTCCGAGGTGAAGACGCTGCAACTGGCCTCTGGTGTACCGGTGATCCACCTGATCCGTACCGCCTTCGACACGGCGGGGCGGGCCGTGGAGGTCTGCGACACGGTGATGGCGGCGGACGCGTACGTCCTCTCCTACCAGCTTCCGGCGACCTGATCGGCGGTGCGCGAGGCCACTTCCCCGGACTCGTACACACCGACACGCATACTCGTATAGACGAGTGGGCAAGTTGTGTGGCAAGGTGATCCCGTTCCCGGCGTTGTCGGGTTCGAAGGATGCATCTTGTCTAGACGAGTAGATGGGAAGAAGCCTTGCGCACCATCCGTGTGGAGACCTCGGCCGCGACGATCCTGCTGACCGAGGCGCCCGAGCCCAAGGTCCGCGACCGGCAGTCGGGCGAGATCGCGAAGGACGCCGTCAGCGGTGAGGCGCTGATGACGCTCGGCGTCGTGTACATCGAGGAGGGGGAGTCGTCCCTGATCAAGGTGACCGTCCCGGAGAGCGGGGTGTCGGAAGGGCTCGCCCTCGGTGCCCCGGTCTCCCTGCCGGGCCTGATCGCCCGGCCGTGGGAGAGCGTGTTCAACGGCCAGCAGCGGCACGGCATCGCCTTCCGGGCCGCCGCCGTCACTCCGGCTGCCTTCCCGGCCACCGTGGGGGCGTCGGCCTGATGACCGACCTGGCAACGCTTCTGGAGGTGGGTGGTCCCGTCGCCGCACTCGGCGGTGGGGCCGCCTACGCCCGGGCACGACACCCCGGCGTCTACTGGTCCACGGTCGGCTTACCGGTGTCCACGGTCCGGCTGCTCAGCTCCTACGGCTCCGTTATGGAGGCGTGCGGGCTGACCGTGGCCCCCTCCCGGCTGCGGGTCCTGGCGGTCAAGGCCACCACCCGCCGTGAGGTCCGGCCCGTACCGCCGCGCCGGGGGATCATCCGGCCGACCACGACGGGGCTGCGGGTCCGCCTGCGGCTCGCCCCGGGGCAGGAACCCGCCGACGTGGCCGCCTCCGCCGAACGGCTACGGCACGCCTGGGGCGTCCACGCCGTCTACGTGACCACGCTCAAGCCGGGCGTGGTCGAACTGCGGCTCGTCGGCTTCGACGTGCTGCGGCGGGTGCGCATGCCGCGCAAGCTCCGCCCGGACCTTCTCCGGGTGCCGGTCGCGCTGCGCGAGGACGCCACTCCGTTCGTACGCGACTACCGCACCGTGCCGCACCAACTCACCCTCGGCGCCACGCTGTCCGGCAAGTCCATGTACCTGCGCCACCTCGTCGCCGGCCTCGCCCGCCAACCCGTCGCCCTGGTCGGCATCGACTGCAAGCGGGGCGTGGAACTGGCGCCCTTCGCCCCGCGCCTGTCGGCGCTCGCCACCGACCCGGAACAGGCCGCCGAACTGCTGCCCGTGCTGATCAGGGAAATGGAGGACCGGTACGACCTGATCAAGGCCCGGCAGGGCATCGCACCGGGCACGCCGGACGAGGAGATCACCTCCGACATCTGGGGCCTACCCGAGCACGAACGCCCGGTACCGATCGTGCTGTTCGTCGACGAGGTGGCCGAACTCTTCCTCGTCGCCACGAAGAAGGACGAGGAACGCCGGGACGAGATGGTCACCCAGCTCATCCGGCTCGCCCAGCTCGGCCGGGCCGCCGGTATCTACCTGGAGGTCTGCGGGCAGCGCTTCGGCGCCGAACTGGGCAAGGGCGCGACCATGCTGCGGGCCCAGTTGACCGGCCGGGTCTGCCACCGCGTCAACGACGAAGCCTCCGCCAAGATGGCGCTCGGCGACATCGCCCCCGAGGCGGTCTCCGCGGCCTGTGCCATCGCCCCCGAACGGCCCGGCCTCGCCGTGGCCGGTGACACCTCCGGCGGCTGGTCCCGCATCCGCACGCCGTACCTCTCCCTCGGCGACGCCGCCGAGACCTGCCGCGAGTCGGCCCACCTGGTCCCCGATCTGCCCGTGCTCAAGCCCTTCCGGCCCGACGTGTCCGTACGGCCGCCCGCCGAGACACCGGCCCCGGTCGTGCGGCCCCGCCCGGTGACCGACTGACCCGCGCCCGCGCTCATCCCCGGTCGGTGTGACCGCCTCACGCCATGTCCCTACCCCTCCCATGCCCGAACCCGGAAGGAGCCGCAGCATGCGCGCCCACCTGGCCCGTGTCGACGCGGTGCTCGTCCAAGCGGTCATCGCCGCCGCGCTGTCCTTCGCCCACCTGCACGACGTCGCCTCGGCGGCCGGACAGGACGGCTGGAAGGCGTGGGCCTATCCCGTCTCGGTCGACCTGCTGCTCGTCGCCGCCTGGCGCCGACTGCGGTCCGGCGACGCGAAAGCGGCCGGGTGGTGCTGGTTCCTGATCGCCCTCGCCGCGTCCCTGGGAGCGAACGTCGCCACCGCCGGACTGCTCGACCTGGACCACGTGCCGGCCTGGCTCCGCATCCTCGTCGCGGGCTGGCCCGCGGTCGCCTTCCTCGGCGGAACCCTCCTCGTCCACTCGTCGCCGACCACGCACGACGAGACCAGTGATGCCGTGGGCCAGGAGACGCCTGAGGACATCGAGGACCAGGAGGGCGCGCCCGATCCCGCGCCGGAACCCCCGGCGCCTCCGGCAGTCGAGTCGGCACCGGCTCCGCCTCCGGCCTCGCCGCCGGTCGCCGTCCCGGCCGCCCTGGTCGAGCACGCCCGCAAAGTCGCCGCCGAACACCACGCCCGCACCGGAACGGCCATCGACACCCCGACCCTGCGCGCCCGCCTCGGCGTCCCGCCACCCATGGCCGACGCCATCGCCGCCCAGCTCTGAGAGGAGACCCACGTGAGCGCCAACCGCCGCTTCCGTTCCGTCACCCGCATCGGCCCCGTCCAGGTCGGCACGTTCTACGACGGCCGCGGCCGGGAGAAGCACACCGCCGCCTGCACGGCCCCGCGCTGCGGCTTCTCCGCCGACTACGACAGTCGCGCCGCCGCCGAACTGGCCGCCCGTACCCACCGCTGCCCCGTCCGCTGAAAGGACCCGCACACCGTGACCGTCAGCCTGCCGCTCGTCGTCCTCCTCGGCTTCTTCGCCTGGGGAGCGGTCAAGTTCCTCGGCGTCCGCACGTGGATCGTCGTCCTGATCGCCCTCTTCGGCTTCTGGCTCTCGGACACCTTCCTGGCCCCGGCCATCGAGTCCGGCACACGCTCCGGCGTGGACATCGTCAACGGCTCACATAACTAGACGAGTAGGTAAGGAGAGCTTCGCCGTGTTCCTGCCCAAGTACCCCGACAGCCCGACGCCGCCGCCCGCGCACACCCACACCGTGGCCGACCAGGCGCCCGTGCGGCGGCCGGTCCCTCAGATCTCCGTCAGCACCGGAGCGGTCGCGGCCGTCCTCGTCGGCGGCGTCGTGCTGACTGCGCTCCTGGCCGCCGTCGCCGTCACGGCCGTCTCCGTGGCCGTCGCCGCCGTGGTCCTGCGCTCGCTGCTCCGCGACCAGCACCGCCGCTGACGCACCGGACCCCCGGGGCGGCCTCGATACCGCCAAGCATCCGCCGCCCCGGGGGCCGTCTCCCTCCAGCCGAACCAGAAGGAGAAAGCCATCATCACCCGCGCCACTCCGCCTCCGCTCCATGAACTCGGCGAACTGGCTGCCCTCGGCACCATGCCCGCACTCCTGCGCCAGCTCTCCGGCCTCGGCGGCTGCACGCACCCGATCCGCCTCGACGGCCACCGCACCGAGTACGACGTGAACACCCGCACCGGCGAGATCGGCAGCGTCCTCCACCACCTCGACTCCTCCAGCCTCCCGGCCGGTCACCTCCTGGTCCGCTGCAACAACCGCCGCACCACCCGGTGCGCGGCCTGCGCCGAGGTCTACCGCCGCGACACCTTCCACCTGATCACCTCCGGACTGCGCGGCGGCAAGGGCGTCCCCGAACGCGTCGCCGCCCACCCGCGCGTCTTCGCCACCTTCACCGCACCGAGCTTCGGCCCGGTCCACAACCGCCCCACCGGCCCGGCCGGCTCGGTCCGCCGCTGCCGCTGCGGCGCCCTTCACGACCAGGACGACCCCGCCCTCGGCACCCCGCTCGACCCGGACACCTACGACTACGAAGCGGCCGTGCTCTGGAACGCGCACGCCGGTCCGCTGTGGCGGCGCTTCTCCATCTACCTACGCCGGGAGGTCGCCAAGTGCGCTGGCCTCACCCAGCGGGCCCTTCGCGAGCACGCCCGGGTGTCCTTCGCCAAGGTCGCCGAGTACCAGAAGCGCGGGGCGGTCCACTTCCACGCCGTCATTCGCATCGACGGCCCCGAGGGCGGCGACACCCCGCCTCCCGCCTGGGCCACCGCCGAACTGCTCACCGACGCCATCCGGGCCGCCGCCACCGCCGCCCGCGTGGACGGCCCGGTCATCGACGGCCGGGCCCACGCCTTCGCCTTCGGCCGACAGCTTGACGTCCGCACCATCCGCTCGGCCGACTTCGACGGTGGCCAGGAGCTGACCGAACGGGCCGTTGCCGCGTACATCGCCAAGTACGCCACCAAGGGCGCCGAGACCGCCACGGGAGCTCTGGACCGGCCGCTGAGGTTCCTCGCCGAACTCGCCCAGCTCGACATCAGCGACCACGCCCGCCGGCTCATCCGCACCGCTTGGACCCTCGGCGCGCGCAAGGACCTCGAACACCTCCGCCTGCGGGCCTGGGCCCACATGCTCGGCTTCCGCGGCCACTTCTCCACCAAGTCCCGCCGCTACTCCACCACCCTCGGCGCCCTCCGCGACGCCCGCGCCGAATGGCGCCGCGCACAGGCCCTGGCAACGGACGGGACCGACCCGGACACGACCCTCGTCCTCGCGCACTGGGTCTACGCCGGAACCGGCCTCACCGACGCCGAAGCCTGGCTCGCCGAAACCCTCGAACCCGCTCCCGGAACGGAAGGAGAACCGACCCATGCGTGATGACGAGCTGCTGACGGTGCCCGAGGTGATGGAGCGGCTGAAGGTCGGTCGCTCCACGGTCTACGACCTGATCCGGTCCCGTCGCCTGCCCTCGATCACCATCGGCCGGTGCCGCCGCATCCCGGCGCGGGCTGTCCGCGAGTACATCACCAACGAACTGGAGGCGGCGGCCTGATGGCCCAGCAACGCAAGCGGAACCCCAACGGCGCCGGCACCATCACCAAGCGCAAGGACGGCCGTTTCCAGTGCGCGGTCTACGTCCTCCAGCCGGACGGCACCCGTGCCCGCAAGTTCGCCTACGGCAAGACCTGGGCCGAGTGCGACGCCAAGCGCCGGGAACTGCTCGACAAGGTCGACCAGGGCGTGCCCGTGCCGACCCGGTCGGCCAGGCTCGCCGAGTGGCTGCCGTACTGGCTGGACAACGTCATCAAGCCCCGGCGCAAGCTCAGCACGTACGACAAGTACGAAGCGCACGTCCGGCTCTACCTGGTGCCGCTCCTCGGCGCCAAGCGGCTCGAATCGCTGGGCGTCGCTGACATACGCCGCTTCCTCGTCTGCTTGGAGGAGAAGACCACGGCGGCGACGGCCAAGGAGGCGCACCGCGTGCTGCGTTCGGCGCTGTCCTCCGCGTGCCGCGAGGAACTGATCACGCGGAACGTCGCCAAGCTCGTCGAGCCTCCTCGCACCGATAATCGGGAGTTGAAGCCTTGGAGCCTGGACGAGACGCTCGACTTTCTGGCTGCCTCCCGTAAGGACCCGCTCTATGCGGCCTTCGTGCTCGCCATCGCCATGGGGCTCCGCCGGGGAGAGATCGTGGGCCTGCGCTGGTCGGACGTCGACCTCGACGGCCGGGTGCTCTACGTCCGCCAGCAGACGCAGCGGCGCCGGGGCGTCCTGTACGACGACGATCCCAAAAGCCGCCGCCGTCGGGCAGTCCCACTGCCCGCGCTCTGCATCGCGCCGCTGCGTTGGCACCGGATGCGGCAGGTGGCGGCTCGGGCGAGAGCGGGGGAGACCTGGCGTGAGTCGGACTACGTCTTCACCACCCGGACCGGGCGCCCGGTCGAGCCGCGGAACCTCTACCGCTCCTTCACCCCCGTGACCCGATCCGCCGGCCTCCGGGTGATCCGGCTGCACGACGCCCGGCACGGCACGGCCACGCTCCTGACGGCGGCCGGGGTCGCGCCCCGCGTGGTGATGGAGATCCTGGGGCACTCCCAGATCAGCATCACTATGGATGTCTACACGCACGTCGTGCAGGACACGCAGCGCGAGGCCATGAGCCACATGGACCGACTGTTGCGGAGGCGTCCCGGTCGTCAGTGACCGCCCTCGTTGATGTCAAAAGTGGATGTCAAAGGCCCCGGACCATGATCGGTCCAGGGCCTTTTGCCTGGTGCCCCCGGCAGGATTCGAACCTGCGACACCCGCTTTAGGAGAGCGGTGCTCTATCCCCTGAGCTACGAAGGCAAGCCGGGCCGCATGCGCAGCCCCCGTGGGCCGTGAGGACCACATGCGTCAGGGTACCGGATGAGCGATCGTGAGGGTGGGGGTCGTCAGGTCGGGGGGACATGGGTGAAGCGGGTGGCGGTGTGGAGGTCGGATTCGATGCGGGCGGCCGTCTCCCGGAGGGCGGGCAGGAGGTGCTCGCGGCAGTTCTCCACGGTGCGGCGGGCCACGTGGGTGGCCGCGTTCACCGCGGCCACCGCCCTGCCCGTGCGGTCGCGCACCGGGACCGCGAGCGCGCGCAGGCCCTCCTCCCACTCCTGGTCGACCAGGGCGCAGCCCTCGGT
>NZ_MSGP01000489.1 GCF_002078235.1 Streptomyces viridosporus | reverse complement strand
ACGGGGCCGGGGCGGCGGGCGTCCCCGGCTCCGTGCACGCCAACTCCTCGTACCGCAGGACGCCGCCCGCCGCCCCGGCCCCGTCCGTCAACGCTCCGGAGTCCCCGGACAGCGGAGTGTCCCCGTCCTCCTCACCGCCCTCGGCCACCACCACGATCAGCCCGGGGCGGGACAGCAGTTCTCGCCGATGCGTCAGCCGGGCCTCATCGGTGATGAGCACGCGCGCACCACAGTCCTCCAGCAGACGGGCCAACTCCGCCCCTGAACTACCGGGATCCAGCGGCACGCCCACCCCGCTCGCCCGGGTGACGGCGAGCAGGCTCTCGACCGCCTCGACACGGTTGCCGAGCAGGATGGCCACCCGTTCGCCCCGCGCCAGGCCGAGCCCCGCCACATGTCCGGCCAGCCGTCCGGTCCTGCATTCCAGGTCCCGGTAGGTCCGCCGTGTACGGCGGTCCTGGAAGGCGACCTTCTCCCCGAGGCGCCGGGCATGTTCCCGGAGCGACTCCGGCAGTGGCCTGATGGTGCCCGTGTCCGTACCCACTCGTTCCGCCCCTCCCGTGGACTCCTACGGAAGATGGTGACGCGGTTCGCCTGGTTCCCCTGCGGCAGTGACGCAGCGCCCCTGCTGATTCCGTGGCGGGGGACCTTGCCCTTGCCGAATACCTCATCCATGCAGGTGGGAGCGGGTTTCGGGGTGCCGGCCGTGGCCGATCGAGTCGCCGCTGTCGCGCGGCGGCGGTGGGCGCGGCATGATGATCGGTCGTGCTGCTGCGACTGGCGTACCCGGGTATGACGAACGCGTTCGCGATGCTGCGGCTGCTGCCAGCGAGCGACCGCGAGAAGGACATCGAGTTCTTGGTCCCGCGCCATCAGATCGCCGTCCTGGAGAGGCAGTTGGACGGGTAGCGAGTCCGGATGCACGCGAGCGACCGGGCTTTCCCGGCGTCGCTGCCTCACGGTCTGCCAAGGGAAGTACTGCGCCGGATGCGGCTGCCGGTGCGGCCGGACACGGTACTGCGCCGGCACCGCGATCTCCTCGCCCGCCGGCGACCTCGACGAGCCGGCCGACGAGCACACCGTCCTCGTTCACGTCCGCAGCGTCAGCGTCGGCGGTCGCCAGATGAGGGAGCCGTACGCGCACTGGCTCGCGAAGCAGGCGGGACTCGCGGTCATCGGCCCCGGGCAGCGGTGCTGAAGCCGGCCGGGTTGGTTGCTCCGGTGAGTTTCGGCGGCCGCCTGTCCCTCGTGCGCCCGCAGCGTCATGAGGCAGCGTGATCGCCGAGGACAACCAGCACACGGGGACAGGCGGCGTACAGCGGCGGAGGCGTGGAGCGCCGCTGACGGGCCGGGATGGATGAGCTTTTCGAGGGAGGCAGGCAGAGTGTTGATGGCGGCCTCGGCAGCTGCGTTATCCCCTGTCCGTCGTCGTGGGTGGGGGCTATGATCCCCCGCAAGGCGGGGTCGTAGCACAGAGGTAGTGCGCCGCGACAGCATCTCGGAGGACGTCGGTTCGAATCCGACCGCCCCGCCCCTTCCAGGACGCCGCCCGCTGGCCCGCATCCGTGGTCGGTGACGAGTAACGCGCCGGTTCGGTGACAACTGCCGTGCTTCGTCACTCTGGAGCCGCAGGTCAGCGGGCGCCGGTAGGGACAACCGCCAGGTGCGGCCGTCGTTTTCGGGTAGCTCTGTGCTAGCCCCGGCTGTGGGAGCAATTCCGGCTCTACCAGGTGAGGAGGCCCCCAGTTCAGGTGAGGGGCACGCGAGCCGTCCGGATCCCGCCGCGCAGCGGGTTGCGGTGCCGGGCCTGTTGTGGCCCAGAGGTGTCGCGGTTCTGCGGGGACCCGGGAAATCATTTGTGCTCGGCCAGAGGCTGTACGCGCCGGCGTTCGGCGAGCACGGCACCCGCCGGTTGCACATCACCGAAAGTCACCGCCCGGCCCACCCGGGAGCGGGCCGGGCAACAGTCGCGAAACCTCGCCGCCGACCCGGGCGTGCGCAGGGAGTCGCTGCGGGTTCTGCCGCGGGACCGCGACGGCAAGGACGGTGCGGCGTTCGACGTGGTCCTCGAGGCAGAGGAGCCGGACGTCATCAGGAGCGCGCCATGGGCTCCCCCGGAGGAACGCCCACGGCGAGAGGATCACCAGCGGCACCCTGCGTGAGGCTCACGCCCGCCGGGTTCTGGCCGCCTACCAGCGGCATTGCCACGCCCACCGACCTCACCAGGCTCGACAGCAACTACCGCCTGACGCCGAGGAACGGCCCGACGCCGCCGTGCACGACCTCAACGCCCGCCGAATGCTGCGGACCCGGATTCTCGGCGGCGTGATCAGCGAGTACCACTACACCGCTTGACCGGCGACGAGGACTTTCCGAGTGGCACAGGGACGCCGAGTCCGCCATCGCCCGGCTCCACGGCCCCCGCTGCCTGTGGACCGGCTGGGAGACCCGGGACGACATGTACGACGCCTTTCCCCGACTCGCCCACCGCATGACTCCCGCCCGCAAGCACCCAGCATCAGGAAGAGGGGTTCCCTTCCGCGAGTGCGCGCAGTCCCGCCGCCGCGAGCAGGGGCACCGCGTCGCCGACCGTTTCGAATCCGTGGCCGACGGTCATGCCGGCCTGGTGGCGGGCGTGGATGCCTTCGGCGATCACGGCGATCTTGAAGTAGCCGAGGCCGAGGTAGAAGGCGAGCCGTTCCAGGTCCCGCCCGGAAGCACGGGCGTACTGCTCGGCGAGGTCACGCGGAGAGGGGAGCCGGTCGCTGGTGGAGGCGGCGGAGCCGCCCAGTACCGGGTCGAACGCGGGGTCCCGGTAGACCAGGGTCATGGCCAGGTCGGCCAGCGGGTCGCCGAGGGTGGCCATCTCCCAGTCGACGAGCGCGCGGACCGTTCCCGGGTCGGCCGGATCCAGGATGGCGTTGTCGATGCGGTAGTCGCCGTGGACGACCGCTGCGCCGCTTTCGGCGGGCACCTCGGCGGCCAGGCGCTGGTGCAGGGTGTCGAGGTCGGGCAGTTCACGGGTGGCCACGCGTGACCACTGGTCACGCCAGCGCCGGACCTGCCGGGTCAGGTAGCCCTCGGGCCGGCCGAAGCCGGTGAGCCCGACCTCCTCGTACGGCACGGCGTGCAACCGGGCGAGCACCTCGACCAGGGCAGTGGCGCAGCGGTCGATGTCCGCCTGCGGAAGGGCGTGCAGGTCCTCGTGGGTGCGCAGCACCGTGCCCGCCACGTGGGAGACGACGCAGAACGGCGCACCGAGTGCACCGGGGTCCTCGCACAGTGCCACCGCCCGGGCGACCGGTACGCCGGTGCCCTGCAGCGCGGCGACGATCCGGTACTCGCGCCCCATGTCGTGCGCGGACGGCGTCAGGACACCGAGCGGGGGGCGGCGCACGACCCAGCGGGAGTGACCGTCGGTGACCAGGTAGGTCAGGTTGGAGCGGCCGCCGTGCAGCAGTTCGGCCCGCAGTGGGCCGGCGGTGTCCGGCACGTGGACCTCGAAGTACCGTTGGAGGGCCGCCAGGTCCAGGCCCTGGGGGCTCGTCGCCTCGGCGGTCACGGCTGCGCTCCCGGGGTCCGGCCGTCCAGGTGGCGCCGGACCACTCGGCGGGCGATCGCCCAGCGGTGGG
>NZ_MSGP01000488.1 GCF_002078235.1 Streptomyces viridosporus | reverse complement strand
CCGCCGGGGCCCCGGGGGCGGGCTGCTCACCGATGCGGCGCAGGGCCTGGGCGGCCACCGCCCCGGCGGAGCCGTACAGGGCGATCGACGGGCCGGCGGGGCGCTGCACGGCGGCCCGGATGCGCTCGGCGACCAGCTCGTAGTGGGTGCAGCCCAGGACGACGGCCGTCACGTCCTTCGGGGTGAGCGCGGCGGCCGCCGCGACGGCGACGCCGATCGCCCTCTCGTCGGCCCGCTCCACGGCCTCGGCGAGTCCCCAGCACGGCACCTCGGCGACGGCCACGCCGTCGGCGAAGTTCTGGATCAGCTCCTTCTGGTAGGGGCTGCCGGTCGTGGCCGGGGTGGCCCAGATGGCCAGCGGTCCGCCGCCGGCCGCGGCGGGCTTGATCGCCGGGACGGTGCCGATGACCGGCAGGTCCGGTTCGAGGCGGGCGCGCAGGGCGGTGAGCGCGTGCACGGTCGCGGTGTTGCAGCCGACGATCAGCGCGTCGGGCCGGTGCGCGGCGGCCGCCTCGGCGACGGCCAGGGCGCGCTCGGTCAGGTCCTCGGGCGTCCTGGGTCCCCACGGCATGCCGTCGGGGTCGAGGGAGAGGACGAGATCGGCGTCGGGGCGCAGGCGCCGTACCTCGACGGTGGCCGCCAGCAGGCCGATTCCGGAGTCCATGAGCGCGATCTTCACCCGGCCACGATAGACGATGAGCCGCTCCGGGCCGGTCCCGTGGGGCAGACTGCGCACGTGAGCGCCGTTGTGTGGACCGCCGCCGGATCACTCGCCGCCTGGCTGTGGCTGTTGCTCTGCCGGGGCTTCTTCTGGCGTACCGACGTACGACTCCCGCCCTCGCGCGACCCGGGGACGTGGCCGTCGGTGTGCGTGGTCGTCCCCGCGCGGGACGAGGCGGCGGTGCTGCCCGCGAGCCTGCCGTCCCTGCTCGCCCAGGACTACCCGGGGCGGGCCGAGGTCTTCCTCGTCGACGACGGCAGCACCGACGGCACCGGAGAGCTCGCGCACGAGCTCGCGCGCCGGTCCGGCGGGCTGCCGCTCACCGTGGGTTCCCCGGGCGAGCCGCCCGCCGGCTGGACCGGCAAGCTGTGGGCGGTGCGGCACGGCATCGCCCTGGCACGCGCGCGCGACCCCGAGTACCTGCTGCTGACCGACGCCGACATCGCGCACGCCCCGGACGGTCTGCGCCGGCTGGTGGCGGCGGCGCGGACCGGGGGGTACGACGTCGTGTCGCAGATGGCCCGGCTGCGGGTGGAGAGCCTCTGGGAGAGGCTGGTCGTGCCGGCCTTCGTCTACTTCTTCGCGCAGCTCTACCCGTTCCGCCGGATCGGGAAGGACGGGACGCGGACGGCCGCCGCGGCCGGCGGCTGTGTGCTGCTGCGCGCCGAGACGGCCGGGCGGGCGCGGATCCCGGACGCCATCCGGCACGCCGTCATCGACGACGTGGCCCTGGCGCGGGCGGTCAAGCGGGCCGGCGGACGCGTCTGGCTGGGGCTGGCGGACCGGGTGGACAGCGTGCGTCCGTACCCGCGGCTGCGCGACCTGTGGCGCATGGTGGCGCGCAGCGCGTACGCGCAGTTGCGGCACAGCCCGGTGGTGCTGGCCGGTACGGTCGCCGGGCTGGTCCTGGTGTACCTGGTGCCGCCCGTGGCGGTGGTCGTGGGGGCGGGGGCCGGGAGCCCGGTCGCGGCGGCCCTCGGTGCGGGGGCCTGGCTCGTGATGGCGGGGACGTACGTCCCGATGCTCCGCCATTACCGGCAGCCGCTGTGGCTCGCTCCCCTGCTGCCGTTCACCGCGTTCCTGTACCTGCTGATGACGGTCGACTCCGCGGTGCGGCACCACCGGGGGCGCGGTGCGGCCTGGAAGGGCCGCACCTACGCCCGTCCGGACACCGTGCCCGACGAGGGCTGACCGGGCGGTTCCCCGCGGCTCACTTCCGGCCCGGCGTCCAGTTCATGCCCCAGCCGTAGGCGTGGTCGACGGTGCGCTGCGGGCTCACGCCCCGTTCGGGCACCAGGTAGCGGGCCTCGCGCTGGACGACGAGGTCACCGCCGCCGGTGTTGGTGATCAGGGCGAGCGCGCACACCGTGGAGGGGACGGTGCACTCGTCGAGCGAGAAGTCGATCGGGGCGCCGTGCTGCGGCCGCAGGGTGACCGTGGCGTTCAGGTCGGCGAAGGAGCGGGCGCCCTCGTAGATGGTGACGAAGACGAGGATGCGCCGGAAGAGGTGCTTGTGGTCGAGGCTGACGGTGAGGTTCTCGCCGGTCGCCACGGCACCGGTGCGGTCGTCTCCGTCCAGGTGGATGAACGGGGGCTGGTGCAGGGCCCCGAAGGCGTTGCCGAGGGCCTGGACGACTCCCTTCCTGCCGTCGGTGAGTTCGTACAGGGCGCACAGGTCGAGGTCCAGGTCGGAGTGCGTGGCGACCGGGCGGCCCAGCTTGGCGGCCCAGCCGGAGAACTGCTTGCGCACCTGCCAGTTGAGGTTCACGTGCAGGGTCCCCGAGGTGCCGCCCTGCTTGGTCAGCGAGACCGCGGGGGCCGCCTTGGTGAGCGTCACCTTGGTCAGCCGGACGGGCGCCGCCGCGGGGGCCGGCGCGGAAGGCGCCGCGGGCTGCGGCGGGGCGACCACCGAAACGGC
>NZ_MSGP01000487.1 GCF_002078235.1 Streptomyces viridosporus | reverse complement strand
GGTCGCGGGGCCGCGGCCGGGCACGGGCCGGGGGAGGGGTGGGGGTGGGGACGGGGGTCAGCGCAGACGGGGCGCCGGCCGCGGTCGCGGGGCCGCGGCTGGAGCAGGGGTGCGGACGGGTGCGGGGGTCAGCGCAGACGGGACGCCAGGTCGGCGACGAGCTCGTCCCTGCGCGGCGCCAGGTAGAAGTGGTCGCCCTGCAGCACCTTGAGCTCGAAGCCCTTCGGGGCGATGCCGGACCAGGCGGCCACCTCCTCCACGGTCACGTTGGGATCGCGGTCCCCGACGTAACCGACGACCGGGCAGCGCACGGGCATGGCGGGCCGGGGGCCCTTCTCCGCGTACCGCCCGACGACGGAGAAGTCGGCCAGGAGCGCCGGCAGCACGAGTTCCCGGAGGTCGGGGTCCTCCAGCAGCGCGGCGTCGGTACCGCCCAGCTTGCGGACCTCGGCGAGGACGGACTCGGCACCGTCCAGGTGCGCGGTGCGCGGCCGCTGCCGGTGCGGGGGCCGCTGACCGGAGACGAGGAGGAGGCTCGGGCAGAAGCCGTGCCTGCGTTCCAGGCGGACCGCCACCTCGTAGGCGAGCGAGGCCCCCATGCTGTGGCCGAAGATCGCCAGCGGCTTGTCGAGGAGGGGCAGGACGGCGGCGGTCACCGCGTCGGCCAGTTCCTCCATGCTCTCCAGGCAGGGCTCGGCGATCCGTTCCTGGCGCCCCGGGTACCGGGTCGCCAGGACCTCGACGTCGTCGCCGAAGGCGTTTCCCCAGGAGTGGTAGAAACTCGCCGAACCACCGGCGTACGGCAGGCAGAGCAGTCGCATGCGGGTGGGGGAGGACGGGGGGTAGCGCCGGAACCACGTCGCGTCGTTCCGGGGGGTGTGCTTCAGGGTGTTCATGGCACCGGGCTTCTCGTATCGGGGAGTTCGGTCCAGGGCGGCGGGGGTGTCACACGGCGGCGAGGCCCTCCAGGGCGCCGGGGCCGTCCACGGTGACCACCTCGACGCCGGGGTCGATCCGGTGGATCAGGTTCGTCAGGACGCGCCCCGGGCCCAGCTCGACGATCCGTCGGCAGCCGAGCTGTCCGGTCAGGGTCCGCACGCTCTCCTCCCAGCGCACCGGGGAGACCAGTTGACGCACGGTCAGCTCCGGCCAGTCCCCGTCGCCGGTGTACGGCTTCGCGTCCACGTTGGCGACCACCGGGAGGCGCCCCGGGGCGAACCGCACGTCCCGCAGGGTTCGGGCCAGCCGCTCGGCCGCAGGCGCCATGAAGGGGCTGTGGAAGGCTCCGCCCACGGAGAGGCGGATGAGCTTGGCCCCCACGCCCGGAGCCAGTTCGGCCGCTCGTCCGATGCCCTCCGCGGAGCCGGAGAGCCCCGTCTGGCCCGGGGCGTTGACATTGGCCACCCACACGTCGAGCCCCTCGGCCCGCACCTCGGCGGCCAGTACCTCGGCTTCCGGCAGGCCGGTCCCGACGAGCACGCCCATGGTGCCCGGACGGAGCCGCTCGGCGTCCCGCATGGCCTGCCCCCGTTCCGTCACCAGGGCGACCGCGTCCGGCAGCGTGAGCACTCCGGCCGCCGTCAGCGCCGCGTACTCTCCCAGGCTGTGCCCGGCGCACGCCACGGCGCCGTCCAGTGCCCCGCGCCGTGCCGCCTCCGCGTGGGCCATCAGGTCCACCGTGAAGACCGAGAGCTGGGCCAGGTCGGTGCGGCGCAGCACGTCGGTCGGGGTCCGCAGCAGCAGTTCCTCGACGTCCTCGCCGCTGTGCCGGGAAACCTCACCGGCCAGGCTCCACGCGGTGGTGTCCCGCCAGGGCTCACCCATGCCTTGACGTTGCGTCCCCTGTCCGGGGAATACCAGACCGATCGGCGTCGGGGTCAACTCTCCACACCTTCCACGCGGCACATGGGCAGAAACGGGGGCCGCACCCGGACGGCCGGGTCTCGGACGACCGGCCCCCGTCATCCGGTGCGCCGCGGGCCGGGGAGTGAGGGTCCCCGGGGCCCGTGGCGCACCGGATCGCCGACGGCACGGGAAACGCGGGGGCCGCCGGAGTTCTCGGGTCAGGGGCGTCCGGCGGTCCGCTCGGGGCGGACGCCGTTCGTGTGGTCCCTGTCTAACCGGCTCCGTCCGACGGGGGCAATGACGGCTACAGGAAGCTGCCAGTGCCGAACCGGCCGTCACGCGGAGCTGCGCCGTCCGCGTCGCGTACGTCCCGTGCCGCTGCCTGGGCCGGCACGTCCTGCCGTCGTGCGCCCCGCCGGACCGGCGGCCCGGACGACCCCTTGGCCGGACCGGTCGGCGGGTGACCGGAGCCCTTCCGGCCCTTGGGGAGCAACCCCAGCTCGGCCGCCCGGACCCCGGCCTGGAAGCGTGAACTCGCTCCGAGGAGCGTCATGATCTCCGCGACGTAGCGGCGGTAGGTGCGCACCGAGACGGAGAGCTCGCGTGCGGCGACCTCGTCGGTGATGCCGACCTGGAGGCGGTTCAGGATCTGCCGGGCCACGTCGGCACGGTCGCGGTCACCGAAGTCGATCCGTTCCTCGACGGGGACCGCGTGGCGCCAGAGCCCCTCGAAGAGGGTGCCCAGCGTGCCGATCACGGTGGTGGCACGGATCACCGAGGCCTGCCGTCCGATGACCGCTTGCGAGGTCACCAGGGCGGCCGCCCCGTCGACGAGCATCACCTGGAGCATGGGCACCCTGGCCACCCGCACCTCGTACCGGAGGCTCTCCAGCTTGTGGGGCTGGACCACGCCGTCGTCGAGCATCGCCTGGGTGCACAGGAGCCGCAGTCCGATGTTCTTCCGGGAGGTCTCCAACTCCCAGTACACGGAGTTGATGGCCTCGACGTGCTCCGAGTCGGCCAGCACGATGTCGATGGTCCGTTCGGCCTCGGCGACCAGGCCGAGGGCGGCTGCCGCCACCTCGCCGACGCATGCGGTGACGTTGGTGATCAGCGAGTCCCGCACGACACGGTCGCGGTGCTTGGCGACGGTGGCCTCGATCAGCCGGCGGACCTCCATGAGCGTCTGCTCCAGGTCGTCCGGGGGCTGTTCGCCGGGTCGCCCGGTGTCCTCGGTGCGGCTTCGCAGGTCCTCCGCGGTGGTGTACCGCGGTCGTTCGACAGGATGGGGATCAGCCATGGCCTCGTGTTTCCGTGCCGGATTCTCTGGCGGGGACATCGGTGCGCTGCGGCAGCAGTGCCATCTCCACGGCCCTGACCCCGGCCTGGAAGCGGGAGTTGGCCCCCAGCGTCTGCATGATCTCCGCGACGTGACGGCGGTACGTGCGCAGGGACACCCGGAGTTCGCGGGCCGCCACCTCGTCGGTGTGGCCCTCGCACAGCTGCTCCAGGATGCGGCGCACCGACTCCGTCCGCATGCGCGCACTGGTGCGCTGGTACTCGGCGAGCGATTGGGCGTTGGCCCACATCCCGGCGAACAGCAGGTCCAGGGCGCGCGCCGACGCCGTGTCCTTGATGATGGTGGCGTCGCCCGCCTTCCCGGGAAAGCCCGGTACGAGGGCGACCCGGCTGTCGACGATCAGCATGCCGCGCAACTCCCTGTCGTCGACCCGGATCTCGCATCGGGTGCCCCGGAAGTCCTCGGCGTTCGGCCCGCAGTTGTTCACCGCCTGCGGCGTGCACAGCAGCCGGATGACCGGGCCGCCCGTCCCGCCGCCCGCCGCCCGCTCCTTGGAGGGTGTCGCGTGGGCGGCGAGCGCGTCGAACACGGCGGACGCGTTCTCGCCGGCGGACAGCGACACGGAGACGGAGTGGCGTGCCAGTCCGACGAGCCGGGTGACCGTGCCCCCGATGTCGGCGTCGTCCGCGCGCAGGACGAGGGATTCGCGCACCGGCCTGGTCCGGTGCAGCGACATCGTCGATTCGATCAGCGCACGTGCCTGAAGCAGCGCGCTTTCCATCCTGTTGACGCCTTCGACCGTGTCGATGGTGCCGTCGGCCGGACCCACGGTCGACTCGCCTGGTGAAGGTTTCCCGATCACGGTGGACATCAGGTCTTCACCGTGGGTTTTCAACGTGGAAGTCTTCATTACACCGATTATTCCCCGTAATGCTCAGCGGTAGAATCCTCGCCCTGAAGGAGGATGAAGCTGGCGAATCCGATGTCAGGAATTGTATTCCTGTTGAAAAGTGCGCAGGGATCCTGGCTGTTAATTTTGCCTGAACAATCATCCATTCATCGTCAATTTACTTGTCGAGGTAAAGCGATTCACGACGTGGCGGGCGGGGCTCAGGACGGGCCAAGTCTGCTTGACTCCGAAGCTCAGAGATTATGGGCTGGCTGCGAGCCAGTCAACGTCGGCCACAGGCATAGTCCAGGTAAAGTCGCGCCCACTGGGGGACCTCACAGACCATCGCGCCCAAATCCTCCGGCCGGGCTGTCAGCAAGTTGCAGCACTTCCGGCGGGCGTCGCGGAACCGATCCCGGGTCGGACACGGAGCACATTCGGGCGGTGACGCTCGGTCACGGTCACGGCGTGCTGCTGTCCACTTACTGTCATCCGGCGTCGGCCTGTCGAGTGGCGGACCTAGCGTCTCGGCACATGACCGCGCTCCGGAACAGTGCCGAATCAGCCAGTGGATCCCCGAACGTCCGGGGTGCGCCGGACGGGGCGACCGTGTGGTGGTGGCGGGGCGCGACGACGGTCCTGGCCGCGGATCTCGCCCTCCTGGACGACTCCGAGAGGCAGCGCCTGAGGCGCATGCGCACCGCGGCCGACGCCGCGGAGTTCGCCGGCAACCGGGCGTCGGTGCGCCGTGTCCTGGCCGGTCTGCTGGACGCGGCGCCGGAGCGGATCCGCCTGGGCCGCAGGCCGTGCCCGGGCTGCGGGGACGAGGGGCACGGTCCGCCGGCGGTGCTGGATCCGCAGGTCGAGTGCTGGATCAGCGTCTCCCACACCTCGGGCTGCGGCATGCTCGCCGTGGCCGCGGTGCCCGTCGGGGTGGACGTCGAGCGGATGCGGGACGTCCGGGTCCGGGATCTCACGTCCGTCGTCCTCACCCCCTCCGAGGCGCGGTGGCTGGAGGGCCGCCCCGCCGGGGACGCGCTGATCCGGGCGTTCCTGCGCTGCTGGACCCGCAAGGAGGCCGCGCTCAAGGCGGTCGGCGTCGGCCTCACGGTCCCCCTGGACGGGGTGGAGGCGCATCCGGCCGTCGCCGGCACGGTCACGGTCGCCGCCGGGGTGCCCGGCACGCCCGACGCGTGGTCCGTCACCGATCTGCCGGTGCCGGCGGCCTGGACGGCCTCCGTGGCCCTCCCCGCCGGGACGGCCGGGCCCGTCCGGCTGCGTCCTCACACCGGAGACTGACCCTGTCCCGGAGGGGTTACCTTCGGTATGCGGGAGGAAAAGGAAGTCGTCGGTCGAGTTCGCCCCGCGTATCGCTTCGGCGCGATTCTTGTTGAATTTTGAATGTCCCTCGGGATCCTTCCGGGTGAACTCGCGAGTAACTTTTCTGCTCTTCCCGTGGTCCTGGCCGGGGGCTTCGCCGAGCCGTCTCCCGGTGGTCGCGCTTTGCTCCCCAGGAACGTCGCGGTGCGCCCGTCGTCCGAGGGGCGCCGGCCGAGCCCTTTCCCGCCTCGGGGCGAGGTGCGGCGAAGGGCGGCGACCGGCTTTCGCGGCGTGGGCGGGGATTCGGCCGGGGGCTGCGGCGGAGCGCGCACAAGGGGCGCCGGATCTTCACAGGGTTCCCGGCGGGCGGCCCGGCGGATCGGCGCGGACCGAGAGGTTCATACCGCGGCATTCGTGCCGTGTCCGGCGCGACGACGGGGTGCCGGGGCGCTCGCCGGGGCGTTCACCAGGACGTTCTTCGGCGCGTTCTTCGGGCACGGAACCGCCCGGGCGCCCCGGTCGGGGGCCGGAACCCGGGTGCGACCACACCTGAGGGCGGTCTCCGGGTGCCGTTCGGCGAGGGATGCGGACGAGCTTCCTCCCGGCGGACCCGTCGATGCCGTACCGGGCGGGTTCCCGCCCCGCGCCCGAGCGTTCGACGCCGCCGGAGGGGAGACCCGGGGTGCGCGTGGGCGGCTGCGCCGGGCAGCACTCGGCCGGCGGTCCCGAACGGCACGATCGAGCACAGGGTCGAGTCGACCCGCTGGGAGGCGGGGCGGGTTCACGGCCCTGGTCCCGGCGGGGAATTCTCCGCGGTCCGGTGGCGTGCCGACGGCCGTTCGGCGCGGCAGGAAGGATTCGGCCAACGCCGGCCTCGAGCGCGACTTGCCCGCACCCGCCGGGCCGGAACCAGGCCGACCCCGTCGGCGGAATCGGCGGACTCTTTCATCGCTGAAAGAGCTGGTCCCGTTCCATCGCCGCCCGATTCGAATTCTCTTATCTCCGCTGCACCCTTGGAGGAAGAATTCAAGAGGTTTCCGATCAATGATTCGCGGCACGGCGGACGATGAGGGCCAGGGAAACGCCGGAACCCGTCTCGGGGGTGTTCCAACGTACGGCACCTCCCCGGAACGGCGTTCGACGAGCGAAATGCCCGGTGGGCTGGGGAGGAGTCTTTTCCGTGCGTGCGAGCTTTCCGATCCGTCAGGCCGGAAGCGCCCTCCTTTGCTTTGGGTACGGTCGGCACGGGGCCGTGCGGTGGCCGGCCGATTCCGGGAGAACAGGGTGTGGCGGGACCGTGAAGGCGGGACCGGCACACCGATCGTGAGGGGGGCGAGGCGGCGGCGTCGACCCCCTTCGCGCGCTGCGCGCGGTGCCGCTCCCGACCGGCCTGCCGCCCGTCCCCGACCGGCCTGCCGCCCGTCACGCCGCGTCGGGGGAGCGGCACCGTGCCGTGGCGGGAGGAGCCGAACGGGGACGGGAACCGAGGACGGACGAGGTCCGCACGAACGCGAATTCAAGCCGGAACCACCGGACTTGCCGAAGCGCGCGGTTTCGTGGCGCAAACGGTCCGGAACAGTGATGCCGAGGTGAAACAGGTGTTCAACGCCGTGGTTCGTGAGGCGCAGGTGCCGAAATTCCCCGGTGCCGCACCTCGGGATTGCGCCACCGGCGGTTGACCGGATCGGAGTTCTGGCTGATCCGTGTCACGCCGGTACCGGGCCCTCGTCGCCCTGGGCACGGGCACCGGTCTCCGCACGGCCGGGACGGAGGCCGGGACGGAGCAGCGACTTCGGCGACTTCAGTGAGTGCCGGGGGAAAGGGGGTTCACGCGTGCCCTCCGAGGACGAGCGGGTCCGGCGCCCGGTCCCTGCCGGGTCCGGCGCCCGGTCCCTGCCGGTCCGCGCCCGGTCCCTGCCGGGTCCGGCATCCGGTCCCTGCCGGGTCCGGGCTTCCCCAGAGGCACCGGGCCCGTTTCCTGCGGCATTCCCTCGCGTGCCTGCCGATCGCCGAGGGGAGGGGAGTCCGTTAAGGTCGTGCCGGAGCGACCGGGACACGCCGGCGCCGCGACGACCTCGACCGTCCGCAGCCGTCTCTTCCCCGAGCCGGGGGCGCGGACCGGGGCGGCGGTGGGCCGGGTGTTCCACGCCCTGACGGGAGAAGGTGCCCCGAATGGACCCTCTCGGCCGGGGTGCTGAGAGGACGAGCCGGTCAGAGCCGAGGCCATGGGGGAGCAGTGCGGTTGAGAGTGGAGTTCACGACCGAGCCCTTCGACCTCGACGAGGCGCCCGCGCACGCGGTGGCGGCCCGTGAGGTCGTCGAGGCCGCGGACCTGGACGCCGTGGACGTCGGCCCCTTCGGCACCACCGCGGAGGGCGGCGCGGACAGGTTGCTCGCCGCCGTGGACGTCCTGCTGCGCCGGGCCCTGGCGGAGGGCGCGACCCGGGTATCGCTCCAGGTCAATGTGGTCGAGGAGGGCGAGGGATGAGTGGCGCGGGGGACGAGCCGTTCATCGCGGCCGTCAAACCGCTGGTCGACGCCATGGGCGGGGAGATGCTCCCGCCGGACGAGGCCGGGCCCGACGACGTGGTCCTCGTCTGGGAGGGCGCCGATGCCGTCGCCGTGCGCCTGCCGCAGCTCGGGGACTCCCTCGACCACATCCTCGCCGCCCTGGAGCGCAGGAAGGGAAGGCCGCTGGCGGACCTGGACCGCAAGGAGAAGCAGGAGGTCGTACGCGGTCTGGAGGCGCGGGGCGCCTTCGCCGTGCGGCACGGGGTCGAGACCGTGGCGAGTGCGCTCGGTGTCAGCCGCTTCACCGTCTACAACTACCTCAACCGTGAGAAGCGCCCCTGACCGGGTGATGCGCTCCGCGGTCGCGGGCCGCCGCCCGGCATCCGGGCGGCGGCCCGCGGCGTTCGGGGCGTGAGCCGGCGGGGTTCGGGGGAGGGGCGTGACGGACACGGAGACGTCCCCGCGAATTTTCAACAAACTGTTGACGCGCTGTCGGTGGCGGCGTTCACTGTCGGCACGTCCGTTCCGCACGAAGGCCGTCCGCGGCCACGGAGGTTCCCGTGACGTCGACTTCCACGCCCCCGGGTCTGGCCCGCTTCAACGCCCTCGAGGAACACGCGGCGCTCGCCGTGCTCCACGGGGTGTGCGCCTCCACGGCCTGGGCCCGGCGCCTGCTCGCCGGCCGCCCCTACGCCACCGCCGGGGACCTGTACGCCGCCGGCGACGCCGCCACGGCCGGCCTGACCGCGGCGGACCTGGACGAGGCGATGGCCGGGCACCCGCCGATAGGCCGCCCCCGGCCCGGCGACGCGGCCTCCGCCCGGGAGCAGAGCGGCATGACCGGTGCCTCGGACGCACTCAGGGCCGAGCTGCTCGACCTGAACCTGGCCTACCAGGAGAAGTTCGGCCATGTGTTCCTCGTCTGCGCCACCGGCCGGACCGGCGAGCAGATGCGCGACGCGGTGAAGGAACGCATCGGCAACGCGCCGGAGCGGGAGCGCGAGATCGTCCGCACCGAGCTGGGGAAGATCAACCGCATCCGGCTGGCCCGACTCGTCGAAGGGGACCGACGCACCATGAGCACCGAGACCACCGCTTCCGTGTCCACGCACATCCTGGACACCAGCGCCGGCCGCCCCGCCGGGGGCGTCGACGTCCACCTGCACGCCCGCTCGGGGCGCGCGGCGCACTGGCAGGCGCTCGGCGGCTCCACGACCGACGCGGACGGACGGTGCGGGGACCTGCCGGCGCCGCCGGAGGGGACCACCCACGTACGGCTCGACTTCGCCGTCGAGGCGTACTTCGAGGAAACCGCGAAGAAGCAGGCCGATGCGCAGCAGGACGCCCCCGCGAACCGGGACGGCGGTGTCCCGGTGTTCTTCCCGGAGGTGGCGGTCACGTTCGCCGTCGTCCCGGGCGAGCACTACCACGTGCCGCTGCTGCTCAACCCGTTCGGCTACTCCGTTTACCGAGGGAGCTAGCTACATGACCGTCCCTTCCCGCCCTTCCCGCCCCGCGATCCTGGGCCAGAACCAGTACGGCAAGGCCGAGACCCGAGTCGTCAGGATCACGCGGGACGGCGCCACCCACCACATCAAGGACCTGAACGTCTCCGTCGCCCTGTCCGGTGACATGGAGGAGGTCCACTACTCCGGCTCCAACGCCCACGTCCTGCCGACCGACACCACCAAGAACACGGTGTACGCGTTCGCCCAGGAGTACGGCGTCGAGTCCGCCGAGCGGTTCGGCATCGACCTCGCCCGGCACTTCGTCACCTCGCAGGAGCCGATCCACCGGGCGCGCATCCGCATCGAGGAGTACGCCTGGGAGCGCATCGGGACCTCCGGCGCCGACGGGACCGGGCACCCCGCCGACGGGACCGGGCACTCCTTCGTGCGCAAGGGCCAGGAGACCCGCCTGGCACAGGTCACCTACGACGGCGAGAACTGGGAGGTCGTCTCGGGCCTGAAGGACCTCACGGTGATGAACTCCACCGGCTCCGAGTTCCGGGGCTACCTCAAGGACGAGTACACGACGCTCCAGGAGGCCCACGACCGCGTCCTCGCCACCTCGGTCTCCGGCCGCTGGCGGTTCGGCTGGACCGACGACGAGCAGCCGGCCCCCGACTGGGAGGAGTCCTACGCGCAGACCAGGAAGCACATGCTCCGGGCCTTCGCCGAGACCTACTCCTTCTCGCTCCAGCAGACGCTGTACCGGATGGGCGCGCGGATCATCGAGCAACGCGACGAGATCGACGAGGTCCGCTTCTCCCTCCCCAACAGCCACCACTTCCTGGTGGACCTGGAGCCGTTCGGACTCGAGAACGACACCGCCGACGGAGCCGTGTACGTCGCCGCCGACCGCCCCTACGGACTGATCGAGGCCACCGTACTGCGCGAGGGCTGCGCGGCGCGGATACCGGTGGACCTCACCAACCTCTGACCCACCCCGCCCGGAGTGCCCCCGGCCCGCCGAGGGCACTCCGGGCGGGGT
>NZ_MSGP01000486.1 GCF_002078235.1 Streptomyces viridosporus | reverse complement strand
CCCCGGCCCGCCGCGCAGCCGACCTGGGCCGCGTCCAGCCAGCCCAGCTTCCACTTGTGCCAGCCGAACAGGTCGGGTGCCAGCGCGAACTGGCTGCCCATCAGGTCCCAGTCGCCGACGTGGGTGTCCCAGTCGCCCTTGCCGTCCACGGGCCGGTGGTAGAGGTCGGGCAGGTCGAAGACGTGCCCGGTCTCGTGGGCGAGGACCAGCCGGTCCGGGGGGTGGTTCTCGAAGACGGTGACGATCCGGCGGATGTCGGTGCCGTCGGCCCGCAGCGGGGTGTCGAGGTTGACGACCTTCGTGGCGTCGGAGTCCACGCCCGGCGCGTCCGGGTCGGCGACCAGGTACACGATGTCGTACTGCGAGAAGTCGACCTGCCCGTCGGCCACGGCGAGCGCGTCGTGCAGATAGGCCGCCCGGTGGGAGACGGACCAGTCACGCTGTATGGCGTACGCGGTGGAGGGCAGCGGCATCCGGATCCAGTGCCGCAGGGCGTGCGGGCGCAGCGTGAACCTGCCGTAGGAGGCCCGCCGGAAGAAGTCGCTCGTGGCCGGGAAGTGGTCGGCGGCGAGTTCCTCGGGCGTGGTCAGGGGGTGCGAGTCCGGGAAGGACAGGAACACCATCACCGCGTCCAGCCGGCGGGTCGGACGGGGATAGGCGGCGTTCCAGGTGTCCAGGCCCTCGGAGTGGTGCGCGTCGGTGCGGGTCAGGACGCAGGGCTCCGCGGAGAAGGGCCCGGCGGAGGAGGGGACGGAGACCATCGAGGTCGCCGCGAGCGCCGACATGGTGGTGCACATCGCCGCCGTGCTGCGCAGCCGGGGCCGTACACCCGGACGGCGCAGCGCCCGGAGGGCTTCCCGGCCGAGTGCTCGTCCTCTCAGGGGGAGCTGACGCGGCACGGGGACCTCCGGGAGACGGTTCACGGGACACCGCACCCAGAGTGTGTGTGTTTGTCGTATTACGCCCTGTTCAGCTGCACCGGACGGGTGAGAATGCCGGGTCTTCGCACCGGGGACGGCGCCCGGGGCGCCCCGGGCCCG
>NZ_MSGP01000485.1 GCF_002078235.1 Streptomyces viridosporus | reverse complement strand
GCCGAGGCCCCACTGGCGCAGGACCACGACCTGGGTGAGCCGGCGCGCGGTGGCGGCGGACTCGGGGCGGGACGGCAGCGGAACCTCCGCCTCCGTCGGGTTGCCGAACAACTCCAGTGCCTGCAGGGCGCGTTCGTCCTCGACCGTCGGCGACCAGCGCGACGCGGTCGCACGCTCGTCTCCCCGCGGCTGTTCCATGCCCTCCAGCCCGTCGCGGAGCGGGGGCGTACGGGGGGCGTATTCCCCCGGAACGGCCCCGGGGGGTCCCGCGGACGTCCATGATGGGGGCATGGCGGGGCTGGAGGGCATGGAACAGCCGCGGGGAGACGAGCGTGCGACCGCGTCGCGCTGGTCGCCGACGGTCGAGGACGAACGCGCCCTGCAGGCACTGGAGTTGTTCGGCAACCCGACGGAGGCGGAGGTTCCGCTGCCGTCCCGCCCCGAGTCCGCCGCCACCGCGCGCCGGCTCACCCAGGTCGTGGTCCTGCGCCAGTGGGGCCTCGGCGCCAGGATCACCGAGGACGCCGTCCTGCTCGTCTCCGAACTCGTCGGCAACGCCGTGCGCCACACCGGCGCCCGTGTCTTCGGCCTCCGGCTGCGCCGCCGCCGCGGCTGGATCCGCGTCGAGGTCCGCGACCCCTCCCGCGGCCTGCCCTGCCTGATGCCGGTCCAGGAGATGGACGTCAGCGGCCGCGGCCTCTTCCTCGTCGACAAGCTCGCCGACCGCTGGGGCGTCGACCTGCTGCCCCGGGGCAAGACCACCTGGTTCGAGATGCGCACCGGGGACCGCTGAGCCCCCACCGGCGCGCGTCCCGTGCGGTGCGCGCGCCGGATGCCTTCCCTCCGGGGCGCGGGTGCCCCGCGGTACGAGCGCCTCACGGCGCGAGGAACAACGCCTCCGAACCCACCGGCCGGTAACCGGCCGCCTGGAACGCCCGCAGGCTGCGGGCGTTCCCCGGGGAGACCTGCGCCCACACCGGCTCGTCCCCGGCCAGGTGCCGCGCCGCCAGCGCCAGCCGCCGTCCCAGGCCCCGGTGCCGTGCCTCCTCCGCCACCTCCACCGCGACCTCCAGCCGTCCCGCGATCCCGCGCCCCAGGACCAGCACACCCCCGTCCGCCGCCCACACCCGCACGTCGTCGCGCCGCCCGCGGGCGCTCGCCACCCGGGGGTGGCCGGGGTCGTCGTTCTCCTCCAGCGCGAGCGGCGGCCCCGCCGGCAGCGGGTCCGCCACCGTCATCACGTCGATCGTGTCCGTCCGCCGTCCCGTGCGGTCCATGAAGGCGGCCAGGAAACGGGCGTGCAGGGTGGCGGCCAGCGCGTCGCAGTCGAGCGAGGCCAGCGTCCGCCGCACCCACGCGGGGTCCTCGTCGGTGAAGACGACGGAGTGCGCGGTGAACGCCAGCACCCCCGCGTCCCGGCCGGACGGCTGGGGCACCACCGTCGTCCCCCCGTCCGCCGCCGGGAAGTCACCGCGCGCCGCCGCGTCGAGAATGTCCCGCAAAGCGTTCCGCGGCCTGTCCGCCGGCGTGTCCGTCACCCTCGCGCTCCTTGCGTCTCCGCCCACTGGAAGGCCCAGACTCCCAGACATGATCGACGACGGCACCGGATTTCTCACCCTCGGCGAACTCGCCCGGTCCACCGGCCTGTCCGTGCGCACCATCCGCTACCGGGAGCCTCCGCGCTCGTGAACGGGCTGGAACCCCCGTCCTCCCACGAGGCGGAGTTCGGGTGGGCGGTCGCCGCGCTGAGGGCCCGCGCGGGCGGTTAACCTGACGTGCGTCATCAGGACTCCGGAGGAGTCCGACGGAACACCGGAAACACGAGACGAAAAAAGGGGCGGATCGGTGGCGGACATCGAGGAAGCGCGCAAGCAGTTCGAGCGGATCGATACGGACGGGGACGGATTCATCACCGCCGCCGAGTTCAAGGCCGCCCTCGCCCAGGGCGGTGACTGGAACGTCACCGAGTCGGTCGCAGAAGCGATCATCAAGTCCCGCGACCTGGACGGTGACAAGGTCCTCTCCTTCGACGAGTTCCGGGCCCACCTGAACAAGTGAGCCCCCACGCAGGGGCCCGATCCGCGCACCTCCACGCGCGGGCCGGGCCCCTGCGCCGTGCCCGGCCCCGGTACCGGTGTCACCCGTACGGCCCACAGGGCCGGAATAGTCCGTCCCGCCCGGAGGTTGGTGCCGACCACGACGGTTCCCGAAGGGAACCGAGGCGGACACCGATCCCCGGAAGGGCGAGGCGAGTCAGACATGAAGATCGGCATCATCGGCGCGGGAAACATCGGCGGGAACCTCACGCGGCGGCTCACGTCGCTCGGCCACGACGTCTCGGTCGCCAACTCCCGCGGCCCGCACACGCTCACGGACCTGGCCGAGGAGACCGGCGCGACCCCGGTGCGGGCCGAGGAGGCGGCCCGGGGCGCGGAGGTCGTGGTGGTCACCGTGCCGCTGAAGGCCGTACCGGACCTGCCGTCCGGGCTGTTCGACGGGGCCGCGGAGGGCGTCGCCGTCATCGACACCGGCAACTACTACCCGCAGCAGCGGGACGGGAGGATCACCGGCATCGAGGACGAGGGCCTCACCGAGAGCCGCTGGACGGAGCGGCAGCTCGGCCACCCCGTGATCAAGGCCTTCAACGGCACGTACGCCCAGGACATCCTGGACCGCCACCGCCCCGCCGGGGCCCCCGACCGGATGGCCCTCCCCGTCGCCGGCGACGACGCGGCGGCCAAGCGGAAGGTGCGGGACCTGATCGAGGAGCTCGGCTTCGACACCGTCGACGCGGGCGGCATCGACGACTCCTGGCGCCAGCAGCCCGGCACCCCGGTCTACGGCCTGCGGGCGGGCGTCGAGGCCGTCACCGAGGCCCTGGCGAAGGCGTCCCCGGAGCGCACCCCGGAGTTCCGGGCGTAGCCGTACCCCGGGCCCGGCCCCCGTGCCCGCGCACGGGGGTCAGGCGCCCTCGGCCCACTCCCGCAGCGCGGCCTCGTCGGAGAAGTCGGCGACGTTCTTGTCCAGCGGGTCGTCGGTGTACTGGTGGAAGCGCCACTTCGCCTCGATGCGGGGCTTGCCCGCGGTGACGTGGTCGGCGATCCAGAGGCCGTCGCCGGCGTAGGAGGTGGTGTCGACGTTCAGCCAGAAGTCCCGGTTGGCGTACAGGATCACCCGGTTGTGCGGCCGCAGCTCCTTCACCTTCCGGAGGAAGCGGTCCTTCTCCTTGTTGCTCGCGTGCGTGCCCTCACCGGTCCTCTCCCAGTCGACGGCGAGGACGTCGCCCCGCTCCTCCGGCGCCCTGCGCACGAAGTACTCCGCCTGGGCCGTGAGGTTGCCCGGCCAGAGGAAGTGGTAGAAGCCGACGACCAGACCGGCGTCGCGGGCCGTCTTCGTCTGGGCGGAGAGCCGGGGGTTGGTGTACGAACGGCCCTCCGTCGCCTTGACGAAGACGAAGGACAGGCCGTCGGTGTCGTAGGAGGAGGGCTGGTACGCGCTCACATCGATGCCACGCAGCATGCGGGCTCCCTGACGTGCTCGTGGAGGGGAGTCGAGTGGTTCCTTCCCCCGTCGCGCGGCGTCCACGCGTCGGCGCGGCCGACCGCGGGCGCGCGCGTTCCCCGCGGACACGTCCGGTCGAGAACCGCCCTCGACCGGTCACGGACCCGCTCCCCCTCGGTCACCCCGGAAAGCAGCCCGCCGTACCCACGGCCGGCTCCCCGCGCAGCACCCGGGCGCGTCGTCGCAGGGGTGCGCCCCTCCCCGGACGACGCGCCGTCAGGGGGCCGTGCCCTCAGCACTCGATGATGTTGACCGCCAGTCCGCCCCGGGCCGTCTCCTTGTACTTGACCGACATGTCCGCGCCGGTCTCCTTCATCGTCTTGATGACCTTGTCCAGGGACACCTTGTGCGAGCCGTCGCCGCGCATCGCCATCCGTGCCGCCGTGACCGCCTTCACCGCGGCCATGCCGTTGCGCTCGATGCACGGGATCTGGACCAGGCCGCCGACCGGGTCGCAGGTCAGGCCCAGGTTGTGCTCCATGCCGATCTCGGCGGCGTTCTCGACCTGCTCCGGGGAGCCGCCGAGCACCTCGGCGAGGGCGCCCGCGGCCATCGAGCAGGCGGAGCCGACCTCGCCCTGGCAGCCGACCTCGGCGCCGGAGATGGAGGCGTTCTCCTTGAAGAGCATGCCGATGGCGCCGGCCGCGAGCAGGAAGCGGACCACGCCCTCCTCGTCGGCGCCCGGCACGAAGTTGACGTAGTAGTGCAGCACCGCCGGGATGATGCCGGCCGCGCCGTTGGTCGGGGCGGTGACCACACGGCCGCCGGCCGCGTTCTCCTCGTTCACCGCCATCGCGTAGAGGGTGATCCACTCCATGGCGAGGGCCTGCGGGTCGCCCTCGGAGCGCAGCTTGCGCGCGGTGTTCGCGGCGCGGCGGCGCACCTTCAGACCGCCCGGCAGGATGCCCTCGCGGGACATGCCGCGCGTCACGCACGCCTGCATCACCCGCCAGATCTCCAGCAGGCCCGCGCGGATCTCCTCCTCGGTCCGCCAGGCGCGCTCGTTCTCCAGCATCAGGGCGGAGATGGACAGGCCCGTCTCCCGCGTCAGGCGCAGCAGCTCGTCACCCGTGCGGAAGGGGTGCTTCAGGACGGTGTCGTCCAGCTTGATGCGGTCCGCGCCCACCGCTTCCTCGTCGACGACGAAGCCGCCGCCCACCGAGTAGTACGTCTTGGTCAGGAGCTCGGCGCCGGACGCGTCATAGGCCCACAGGGCCATGCCGTTGGCGTGGTACGGGAGCGTCTTGCGGCGGTGCAGCACCAGGTCGTCGTCGAAGGAGAACGCGATCTCGTGCTCGTCGAGGAGGCGGATCCGGCCGCCGTCCTTGATCTTCTCCACCCGCTCGTCGGCCGTCTCCACGTCCACGGTGCGCGGCGAGTCGCCCTCCAGGCCGAGCAGGACCGCCTTGGGCGTGCCGTGACCGTGGCCGGTGGCGCCGAGGGAGCCGTACAGCTCGACCCGGACCGAGGCGACCGACTCCAGCAGGTCCTCGTTGCGCAGCCGCCGGGCGAACATGCGGGCCGCCCGCATCGGGCCGACCGTGTGCGAGCTGGACGGGCCGATGCCGATCGAGAACAGGTCGAAGACCGAGATGGCCACGGGAGGACTCCTAGGGGTTCGGTGGACGGCGCTGTCCACCGGGGGAGGGGTGGAACGAGAAGAGGGG
>NZ_MSGP01000484.1 GCF_002078235.1 Streptomyces viridosporus | reverse complement strand
GCAGCTGGGCCTGGACGTCGCCCTGATCGAGAAGGACAAGGTCGGCGGCACCTGCCTGCACCGGGGATGCATCCCCACCAAGGCCCTGCTGCACGCGGGCGAGATCGCCGACCAGGCCCGCGAGAGCGAGCAGTTCGGTGTGAAGGCCAGCTTCGAGGGCATCGACGTCCCCGCCGTCCACAAGTACAAGGACGACGTCGTCTCCGGGCTCTACAAGGGCCTGCAGGGGCTCATCGCCTCCCGCAAGGTGACCTACGTCGAGGGCGAGGGCCGGCTGTCCTCCCCCACCTCCGTCGACGTGAACGGTCAGCGGATCCAGGGCCGTCACGTCCTGCTGGCGACCGGCTCCGTGCCGAAGTCGCTGCCGGGCCTGGAGATCGACGGCGACCGCATCATCTCCTCCGACCACGCCCTCGTCCTGGACCGCGTGCCGAAGTCCGCGATCGTCCTGGGCGGCGGTGTCATCGGCGTCGAGTTCGCCTCCGCCTGGAAGTCCTTCGGCACCGACGTCACGATCATCGAGGGCATGAAGCACCTCGTCCCGGTCGAGGACGAGAACTCCTCCAAGCTGCTGGAGCGCGCCTTCCGCAAGCGCGGCATCAAGTTCAACCTGGGCACCTTCTTCCAGAAGGCCGAGTACACCCAGGACGGCGTGAAGGTCACCCTGGCGGACGGCAAGGAGTTCGAGGCCGAGGTCCTGCTGGTCGCCGTCGGCCGCGGCCCGGTCTCCCAGGGCCTGGGCTACGAGGAGGCCGGGGTCGCCATGGACCGCGGCTACGTCCTCGTCGACGAGTACATGCGCACCAACGTCCCGACCATCTCCGCCGTCGGTGACCTGGTCCCGACCCTCCAGCTCGCGCACGTCGGCTTCGCCGAGGGCATCCTGGTGGCGGAGCGTCTGGCGGGTCTGAAGACCGTCCCGATCGACTACGACGGTGTCCCGCGGGTGACCTACTGCCACCCGGAGGTCGCCTCCGTCGGCATCACCGAGGCCAAGGCCAAGGAGATCTACGGCGCGGACAAGGTCGTCGCTTTGAAGTACAACCTCGCGGGCAACGGCAGGAGCAAGATCCTCAAGACCGCGGGCGAGATCAAGCTCGTCCAGGTCAAGGACGGTGCCGTGGTCGGCGTCCACATGGTCGGCGACCGCATGGGCGAGCAGGTCGGCGAGGCCCAGCTGATCTACAACTGGGAGGCGCTGCCGACCGAGGTGGCCCAGCTCATCCACGCCCACCCGACGCAGAACGAGGCGCTCGGCGAGGCCCACCTGGCCCTGGCCGGCAAGCCCCTCCACGCCCACGACTGACGCCCTCGGTCACCGGGCGCGACGACTACAGACTTCCGCACTTCCAAAGGAGCAACCGAAACCATGGCGGTTTCCGTAACCCTTCCGGCGCTCGGCGAGAGCGTCACCGAGGGCACTGTCACCCGCTGGCTGAAGGCCGAGGGCGAGCGCGTCGAGGCCGACGAGCCGCTGCTCGAGGTCTCCACCGACAAGGTCGACACCGAGATCCCCGCACCCGCCTCCGGCGTGCTGTCCTCCATCAAGGTCGCCGAGGACGAGACGGTCGAGGTCGGCGCCGAGCTGGCCCTGATCGACGACGGCAGCGGCGCCCCGGCCGCCGAGCAGGCCCCGGCCGCCGAGCAGGCCGCCCCGCCGGCTCCCGAGCCGCAGCCGCAGGCCCAGCCGTCCACCGAGCAGCCCGCCCCGGCTCCGGCGCCCACCGCCGAGGCCGCGGCCGGCGCCGGCTCCGCCCAGGGCACGGACGTGGTCCTGCCCGCGCTCGGCGAGTCCGTCACCGAGGGCACCGTCACCCGCTGGCTGAAGTCGGTCGGTGACACCGTCGAGGCCGACGAGCCGCTGCTGGAGGTGTCGACGGACAAGGTCGACACCGAGATC
>NZ_MSGP01000483.1 GCF_002078235.1 Streptomyces viridosporus | reverse complement strand
GTCGCCGCCCCGTACGACCCCAGCCCCTTCGCCCGCGAGCGCCACGTCTGGCTGGGCCTGCACGCGGCGGCGACCCGGAGCCTGGCCCAGGGATCGATGATCGTCTTCAGCTGAACCGACGGGGTCACCGCATCTGGGCGAATCCCTTCCGCATGTCCTCCGCGTTCATGATCGGGCACACCTCGACGTCGGCGTTCATCTCGGTGAAGAACGGTTCACCCGTCGGCGGCAGCTCCGAGCTGTCCTGCATGTCGAAGACCAGCAGGACCGTCCGCCGACCGCCCAGCGGGCCGAAGTAGGCCGCTTCCGGGTGGAGTCGGTCGAGGATCGCCTTCAACCGCTCGGGCAGCTTCCCGGTGCGGATGAGTTCGTTCGCCCGGCCCGTGTCCAGGGTCGCTCTGAGCATCACGCGCATCGCACTCACCTTCTTCCGGTCGATGCACGTGCCGAATTCCACCCTATGCCCGGAACGTGAACCGCCCGCGCCGGATCACCGCTTCGCCGCGGAACCCCCGGCGGCGGCGAGGAGGGCCCGCGCCTCCTCGCGGGCCCGGCCGATCGGGTCCGCGAAGACGTCCAGGCCGTGGGCGACCAGCGCCCCTTCGTGCAGCAGCATGAGCGTCCGGCCCAACCGGTCGGCCCCCTCCGGGACGATGTCCCCCGCGAGGTCGGTGAACAGGGCGAGCATCCACTGCTTCTGCCCGGTGATGACCGGGTGGGCCGGACGCTCATGCTGC
>NZ_MSGP01000482.1 GCF_002078235.1 Streptomyces viridosporus | reverse complement strand
CGGCGCGCCGTCCGCGCACTCTCCTCCGGCTGGCAACAGGGGACGACCCCCGCTTATTCCGCTCGCGCCGCGCCCCCGCGGCGTACTCACACCTGCACGACCGGCTCCCTGGTGAACAGCGCGCCCAGTTCCGGGGCGTTCACCCGGCGGTCGGCCAGGCGCAGCCCCTCCCAGACCGTGACCTGGTTGGCGGTGAGGACCGGCTTGCCCAGCTCCTTCTCCAGGGCCGGGATGTGGGCGATCGTGTGCAGGGCCGTGTCCGGCAGGAGCAGCGCCTGGGCGTCCGGGGTGTCGGCCCCGCGAGCCAGGGCGAACAGCTCGGCCTCGCCCCAGGCGCCGACCTCCGCCGCCGTGGCGGTCCCGGAGCTGTGCGCCCCGGTCACCTCCGCCCCGCCGGCCCGCAGGAAGTCGACGAAGAGCGCGGTCACATCGTCCGGGTAGGTGGCCCCGACGGCGACCCGCCGCACCTCGATCTCCTGCAGCGCGTGCACGAAGGCGAAGGACGTGGACGACGCGGGCATCCCCGCCGCCCGGGCCAGGGAGCGCACCTGCTCGTGGGCGCCCTCCCAGCCGTGCACGAAGCTGCCGCTGGTGCAGGCCCACACCACGGCCTCGGCACCCGAGAGCCGCAGGTCCCGCAGCCCGGCCGCCAGCCGCTCGGGCGAGCCCATCTCCCGCAGCGCGTCCGTCCGCAGCGCGCCCGCCCGGTGCGCGTCCACGCCGATGTCGGTGTGCACCAGGTCCACCCGGATGTCGCTGCCCAGCAGCTGCTCGATGCGCGGATAGTCGTCCTCTGCGGAGTGGCCCGGGTAGAGGAATCCCAGTGCGGTCATGACCAGCCTTCCTGCTGCTTCTCCTTCTCCGGTCCCACGGCGCCGGGCACCTGGCCCGGCAGCGCGGTCCCGGAGCGCGCCGTCACGTCGACCAGCGCCTGATACGGTCCCACCGCTCGGGTACCCAATCGGCGCAATGCCGCCCACCCGGTCACCTGGTTGGCCGAGATGAGCGGTATGCGAAATTCTGCCTCCGGCCGCGGGATCAGGTCGCAGGCCGGCGGGTGGGTGCACGACGGGGACAGCGCGTCCGCCGCGCCGTGCCGACCGCGCACCGCCGCCCGCCGGGCCCCGTCCACCGCCTCCCGGCGGGTGACCTCGCCTCGCACGTCGCACGCGCCCACGACGCCGCCGACGAAGCCGCCCGACGCGCAGGCGTGGGCGACGCCACCGACCCCGCGCCGCGGACCCGGTCCGCCGGGAAGGGAGACGTCCCTGTCGGCACCGGCCTCACGCGGGGGGCGGGACGAGCACGCGACGGACCGCGGGAACGACCGTGTTGACGACGGTGGGTTCGGGTGCGAGCGTGGTCAATCCGCGCATCCCGGAGCATCCCGGACCCACGGAGACTCCCGGCCATCCCGGAGGAACGGCGGCCCATGACCACTCCCACGCTGCTCGTCCTGGGCGCCGATCCGCTCCCCCGTCTCGGCCGGCTCACCGGCCGGGTCCGGATCGAGCACGCCGACGCCTCGACGCTCGCCGAGCGCCTTCCGCACGCGGACGTGCTGCTGGTGTGGGACTTCACCTCCCACGCGGTCCGCGAGGCGTGGCCCGGCGAGGGCCCCCGTCCGCGCTGGGTGCACACGGCGAGCGCCGGCGTGGACCATCTGCTCGGTCCGGAACTGGCCGCCTCCGACACGGTGGTCACCAACGCGCGCGGCATCTTCGACCGGCCGATCGCCGAGTACGTCGCGGCCCTCGTCCTCGCCTTCGCCAAGGACCTGCCGCGGACGCTGGAGTTCCAGCGGGAGCGGACCTGGCGGCACCGGGAGACGCGCAGGGTGGCCGGAACGCGGGCCGTCGTGGTCGGCTCCGGGCCGATCGGCCGGGCGATCGCCGGCACGCTCACGGCGCTCGGCGTCACCACCGCCCTGGTCGGCCGCGCCCCGCGCGCCGGCGTGCACGGCCCGGACGACCTGGACCGGCTGATCGCCGGCGCGGACTGGGTGATCGCCGCCGCGCCCCTCACCGACCGGACGCGGGGCATGTTCGACGCCCGCCGCTTCGGCGTGATGCAGCCCTCCGCCCACTTCGTCAACGTCGGCCGCGGGCAGCTGGTCGTCGAGGAGGCGCTCGCCGAGGCACTGCGGCGGCGCTGGATCGCGGGCGCGGCGCTGGACGTGTTCGCGTCCGAGCCGCTCGCCCCCGACAACCCGCTGTGGCGGGTGCCGGGGCTGGTCGTGTCGCCGCACATGAGCGGGGACACGGCGGGCTGGCGGGACGAGCTCGCCGCCCAGTTCGTGGAGTTGTACGACCTGTGGGCGGCGGGCAGGCCGCTGGTGAACGTGGTCGACAAGCAACGCGGGTACGTACCCGGCCCCTGACGCCCCCGGGAGGGTGGATGACCGAGCTCGCCGATGACCTCACCGCACTGAGCGCCGTACGGCTCCTTGACGGCTACCGCAGGGGCGGGTTCAGCCCGGTGGACGTCACCCGCGCGGCGCTGCGGCGGGCCGAGGAGATCCAGCCGGAGCTGAACGCGTTCGTCCGCCTGTTCACCGAGGACGCGCTGGAGCGGGCCCGGGCGTCCGAGCGGCGGTGGCGGCGCGGGGAGCCGTGCGGGCTGCTGGACGGGGTGCCGGTCACGGTGAAGGACCTCCTGCTGCTGCGCGGCGCCCCCACCCTGCGCGGATCACGGGCGATCGACCCGGCGGGCGGCCGCTGGGACGAGGACGCCCCCGCGGTGGCCCGGCTGCGGGAGCACGGCGCCGTGTTCCTCGGCAAGACGACGACCCCCGAGTTCGGCTGGAAGGGCGTGACGGACTCCCCGCTCAGCGGCGTCACCCGCAACCCACACGATCCGACACGCACCGCCGGCGGCTCCAGCGGGGGCGCGGCGGCGGCCGTGGCGCGGGGCGCGGGACCGCTGGCGCTGGGGACGGACGGCGGCGGCAGCGTCCGCATACCGGCGGCGTTCTGCGGGATCTTCGCGCTGAAGCCGACGTACGGGCGGGTGCCGCTCCACCCGGCGAGCCCCTTCGGGACGCTGGCGCACGTCGGCCCGATGACCCGGGACGCGGCGGACGCGGCGCTGCTGATGGACGTGATCGCCGTGCCCGACTCCCGCGACTGGTCGGCGCTCGGACCGGCGCCGGAGTCCTTCGCGGCGGGGCTGGCGGACGGGGTGCACGGGCTGCGGGTGGCGTACTCGCCGTCGCTGGGCGGGCAGGTGGCGGTGCGGCCGGCGGTCGCGGCGGCGGTCCGGCGGGCGGTGGAGCGGCTGGCCGGGCTCGGCGCGTACGTGGAGGAGACCGACCCCGATCTCACCGAGCCGGTGGACGCCTTCCACACCCTGTGGTTCACCGGGGCCGCCCGCGCGGTCCAGCGCCTCTCCCGGAAGCAGCGGGAAGGGCTCGACCCCGGGTTGCGGGAGATCTGCGCCGCCGGAGCCCGGTGCTCGGCGCTGGACTACCTGGCCGCGGTGGACGTCCGCACGGACCTGGGGCACCGCATGGGCCGTTTCCACGACCGCTACGACCTGCTGGTCACCCCCACCCTCCCGATCACGGCGTTCGAGGCGGGCGCGGAGGTGCCGAAGGGGTCGGGTCACCACCGCTGGACGGGCTGGACCCCGTTCACCTACCCCTTCAACATGACCCAGCAGCCCGCCGCGACCGTCCCCGTCGGCACCGACGCCGACGGGCTGCCGATCGGCCTCCAGCTCGTGGCCGCCCGCCACCGGGACACCCTGGTGCTGCGCGCGGCCCACGCGCTGTACGAGGCCGGGGTGGCGACCGGGGGTTAGGCCCGCCGGAAGCCGGGCGTCTCCCCGCCGCGCCGGTGCGCCACAGGTCGTTGCAGGCGCCGGCCCCTCCCCCGCCTGTCCCCGGACGGGAGAGGGGGCCCGGTGCGGTGCCCGCGCGGGAGAAAGAGCGGAGATCCCCCGGAAGGGCGGTGACGGTCGGATTCTCCGGCGGTGGCTCGGATTCCGCGAAAGGCGGGAAAAGGGCGTGGATATCGTTGCGCACCTGTTTGGCGTGATATGCGTCACCGGTCGGCGGGAGGGAATTCCAGACGGCGGCGCGGGTGCCGGGCGCCCGGTCGTCGAGCAGCCGGGCCGTGCAGACGGCATCGCGTCTGACCAGCGCATTCCCGCGGCAGCGGTCAGCCGCGCGTCCCGTGGTCCCGCGCCGGTCAAGACGGCCCGGCCGCCGAACGGGGCCGGAACTGGCCGGAATAACCCGCATCGCATCGGGTAGCCGCGCCGCCATGGCTCCACCACTGCACCCATTCAGACGACACCGGAAACCCTCCGGGCCCTCACGCCGGTCGCTGCTCGCGGGGGTCGCGGCGCTCGGCGCACTGGGTGCCGCGGGCTGTTCCCGCGTCCCCACCGAGGCGAGTACGAACGGCGGTGACCTGCTGGATCGCCTCAGGGCGACGGGCGTCGTCCGCCTGGGCATCGCCGGGGAAATACCCTTCGGCTACATCAACAAGGACGGTGAACTCACCGGCGAGGCACCGGAGCTGGCCAGGGTCATCTTCAAACGGCTGGGCGTGGACCGGGTCCAGCCCGTGCCGACCGAGTTCGGCTCGCTGATTCCGGGGCTGAACTCCCAGCAGTTCGACGTCGTGGCCGCGGGGATGTACATCAACCCCGACCGCTGCGAGCAGGTCATCTTCTCCGACCCCGACTACCAGATGCTCGACTCGTTCATCGTGCGCAAGGGCAACCCGAAGGGGCTGCACAGCTATCAGGACGTCGTCGAGAAGAAGGCGAAGTTCGCCACCGGCACCGGGTACGCGGAGATCGCGTACGCGGTCGAGGCCGGGTACCCGGAGAGCGACATCCTGATCGTCCCCGACCAGGTCGCCGGGCTGAACGCGGTGGAGGCCGGGCGCGTGGACGTCTTCGCCGGCACCGCGCTCACCACCCGCGAGGTGGTGAAGAAGTCGAGCAAGGCCGAGGTCACGGAGCCGTTCCGGCCGATCGTCGGCGGTGAACCGCACGTCGACGGCGGCGGCTTCGCCTTCCGGCCCACCGAGACGAAGCTGCGGGACGCCTTCAACGTCGAACTGCGGAAGCTCAAGGAGAGCGGCGAACTGCTGCGCATCCTCAAGCCGTTCGGGTTCACCGAGGACGAGATGACGGATCTGACCGCGAAGGAGCTGTGCGGCGGATGACCTCGGGACTCTGGGAACTCGTACTCGAAGGCGTCTGGGTCACGATCCAGCTGCTCGTCCTCAGCTCGCTGCTGGCGACGGCGGTGTCCTTCGTGGTCGGTGTCGCGCGCACCCATCGGCTGTGGATCGTCCGCTTCCTCGCGGGCTTCTACACCGAGGTGTTCCGCGGGACCTCGGCCCTGGTGATGATCTTCTGGGTGTTCTTCGTGCTGCCCCCGGCCTTCGGCTGGCAGCTGGTGCCGCTGTGGGCGGGCACGCTGGCGCTCGGTCTGACCTACGGGGCGTACGGCTCGGAGATCGTGCGCGGCGCGCTCGCCGCGGTCGACCCGGCCCAGCGCGAGGGCGGTATCGCGCTGAGCTTCACGCCCTGGCAGCGGATGAGGCTGATCCTGCTGCCGCAGGCGGTGCCGGAGATGATCCCGCCGTTCTCCAACCTGCTGGTCGAGCTGCTCAAGGGCACCGCCCTGGTGTCGATCATGGGCATGGGCGACCTGGCGTTCAGCGGCAACCTGGTGCGTCTCGCGCTGCAGGAGAGCGCGGAGATCTACACCTACATCCTGCTGATCTACTTCGTGATCGCCTTCCTGCTGACCCGTCTGATGCGCGGCCTGGAGAAGAAGCTGAAGGCCGGGGCCGGCAAGGCGCCGGCCCGTGGGGCCGACGTGGAGCCGAAGCGGCCCGAGGCCAGCGGCGTGGGAGGTGCGGTCCGATGAAGTGGGACTGGAGCGCGGTCGTCGATTTCCTGCCGTACTTCTGGGACGGTCTGCTGGTCACCCTGCAGATCCTGGTCCTCGGCTCGCTGATCTCGTTCGTGCTGGGTCTGGTGTGGGCGCTGCTGATGCGGGTGCCGACGCGCTGGGTGACCTGGCCGGTCGGGGCGGTGACGGAGTTCGTCCGCAACACCCCGCTGCTGGTGCAGCTGTTCTTCCTGTTCTACGTGCTGCCCGAGTGGGGGATCACCTTCTCGGCGCTGACCACCGGCGTCTTCGCCATCGGGCTGCACTACTCGACGTACACGATGCAGGTCTACCGGGCCGGCATCGAGGCCGTGCCGGTGGGCCAGTGGGAGGCGGCGACGGCGCTGAACCTGCCGCCGCGCCGGACGTGGACCGTGGTGATCCTGCCGCAGGCCGTGCGCAGGGTGGTGCCCGCGCTCGGCAACTACGTCATCTCGATGCTGAAGGACACGCCCCTGCTGATGGCGATCACCGTGCTGGAGATGCTCGGCGAGGCGCGGCTGTTCTCCCAGCAGAACTTCCAGTTCACCGAGCCCCTGACGGTGATCGGCGTGGCCTTCATCGTCATCTCCTACCTGGCCTCCCTTGCCCTGCGAGCCCTGGAGCGACGCCTTGTCCACTGACACCCGCACCCCGTTCGAGAAGAAGCCCGACAGCCCGCGGAGCACCGGCGAGCTGATCCGTCTGGAGCAGGTCACCAAGCGGTTCGGGGACCACACGGTCCTGGACCACCTGGACTTCTCCGTGGACGCCGGCAAGCACGTCACCCTGATCGGTCCGTCCGGGTCGGGCAAGACCACGATCCTGCGGCTGCTGATGACGCTGCTGAAGCCGGACGAGGGCACCGTCACCGTCGACGGGGAGCAGCTGTTCCCCGCGCCCGAGAAGCAGGTCCGCGAGATCCGCAAGAAGATCGGGATGGTGTTCCAGCAGTTCAACCTGTTCCCGAACATGACGGTGCTCAGGAACATCACCGAGGCCCCGGTCACCGTGCTCGGCCTATCCAAGGACGAGGCCGAGGAGCGGGCGCGGGAGCTGCTGGAGATGGTCGGCCTGACCGACCACCTGGACAAGCACCCCGCCCAGCTCTCCGGCGGCCAGCAGCAGCGGGTGGCGATCGCGCGGGCGCTGGCGATGCGGCCGCAGGTGCTGCTGCTGGACGAGGTGACCTCGGCGCTGGACCCGGAGCTGGTCGCGGGCGTCCTGGACGTGCTGCGGGACATCGCCCGCTCCACCGACATCACCATGCTCTGCGTGACCCACGAGATGAACTTCGCCCGGGACATCTCGGACCAGGTGCTGATGTTCGACTCGGGCCGGATCATCGAGGCGGGCGCGCCGGAGAAGATCTTCAGCGAGCCGGAGCACGACCGGACCCGGGAGTTCCTCAGCGCGGTCCTGTGACCACGGGGCGTACCCGGGCCGACGTCCCGGGGCTCCGCTCTGGCGCATACCCCTGGCATATGCCAGGGGTTCTGCCGCGCAGTTGGGAGGGCCGCATTCTTGTCAACCCCCGCTTCCGTGAAGCCGTTTGACGGCTATCGTGGAGGGGATTCGCTGACCGGATTGCGGCCCCGAGAGCGCACAGGGGGAACCGTGGCGCTGAAGCACGAGCCGACCGCCCCGCACCACTCGGTCCAGGACGCCCTGCGCGTCCTGGAGACGGTGGCGCGGCGCACCACAGGAGTCACCGACACCGAACTCGCCCGCGAGACCGGCCTCGGCACGGAGCGGTTGACCGCGCTCCTGCGGATGCTGCGCCGCGAGGCCTACGTCGCGCAGACCGCCGACGGCACGTACGTCACCGGGCCGGCCTTCGCCCGCCTCGGCTCGGCCCAGGGACACGAGGAGGCCCTGCGCGACACGCTCCAGCACACCCTGGACCGGCTGCGCGACTCCGTGGGCGCCGCCGTCTACATGAGCCGGTACGTGGACGGCGAGGTCAAGGTCACGCAGTACGCCGACGGCCCGGCCACCCCGAAGGTGAACGAGTGGGTGGACTTCCGCTGCTCGGCGCACGCCACCGCGCTCGGCAAGAGCCTGCTCACCCAGCTCGACCACGACGGCCGCCGCGACCACCTCGCCCGGTACCGGATGGCCCGGCTCACCTCGCGCACCATCACCAGCGACAAGCTGCTGCTCTCCCGGCTGGAGGCGCAGCCGCCCACCGTCCCGGTCCTGGACCTCCAGGAGTACGCGGTCGGCACGGTCTGCGCGGCCGTCCCGATCACGGCCGGCTCCTCGGTGGGCTGCCTGGCCCTGTCCCTGCCGGTCCAGCACGCCCACCGGCTGCGCCAGGCCGCGGACACCCTCAACCGCAACGCGGCCCCGGTGCTGCTCTCGCTGGCGATCTAGCGGGACCCGCCCGTGGCGGCGTGGTCGGGAGCACCCCCGGAGCCGGGTATTATTTACTCCGTCGCCGACCGCGAGAAGCGGACGGCGGGAGTCATGCGCCGCTAGCTCAGTTGGTTAGAGCAGCTGACTCTTAATCAGCGGGTCCGGGGTTCGAGTCCCTGGCGGCGCACACCGAAGGGCCTCTCGTGGGAGCGAGAGGCCCTTGTGCGTTGCCCTCCGGCGCCCGCACCGGCGCCGGAGGCTCCTCTTAGAACGTGACGTCCGAGCAGGCGTAGAACGCGTTGCCCGTGTCGTGGACCGTCCACACCGCGAGGATGACGTGGTGCCCGCTCAGCCCGGACGGCAGTCGGCCGCTGTGCGAGAGCGTCTGCGGCGGCTGCTGGCCGTTGTAGGGCACCGTCAGGAACGGGGTGAGGTTGAGGTCGGACCGGGACAGCTTGTGGTTCTGGTTCCAGCCCGGCTTGGTGACGTAGTACCTGAAGTCGGTGGTGGCGTGCCTGGCCGTGAACTGCCACCGGAAGGTGTAGCTCTGACCGCCGCTCACCCGGGTGGTGGGCCAGGCCCCACCCGAGGGCGTGGTCGGGTTGTCGAGCTGGGCGAACCGCGTGTTGTTGGCCGAACAGAGCTGTCCGTCGGCGGGTCCGGAGGCGGGGAAGCCCTTCGGCCCCTCGACGCTCTGCGGCTCCCACTGGATGGCGCCGCAGTTGCTCACTGAGCCGTTCTGGCAGAGCTTCTGCCGACTGACCGGCAGATCGGTGTAGCCGTGGCCGCTGGCACCACCGGAGGAGAGCACGAGCGCTCCGGTCGTGGCCAGTCCCACCGCGGCTGCGTACAGCTTGGTCCGTGTGCGCATGCTGCCGCTCCTGGAGGACGTGGGGGAAGGTGAGGCGTGCAGGTAGGTCTAGACCAAGTCACAGAGTAGGGTCGTGAGCTGAGCATGTCCATACCAATCACGGGGTCCGTTCCCCGGCCGTTCACGGCCCCGTCTCCCCCCGTCCCGCGCAGAACGCCACCGTCAGGTCCTTCACCAGCACCTTGCGTTCGTAGTCGTCCAGCTCCACCAGCCCCCGCATGGTCAGCCGGGTCACCGTGTCCTCCACCGAATCCACGACCGAGGTCAGCATGCTCGCCCGGTGCTGGGCGTCCAGCGCGGCGATCCGGCGCCGGTGCATCGCGGCGGCCACCTCGGGCGCGTACTCCACCCGGACCGGCCGCACCGCGAACACCTCGAGTCCCACCGGCGCGGTGTCCTGAGCCACCAGCCGGGTCAGCGCGTCCTCCGTCACGTCCGCCGCGCCCTGCCCCGCGCCGGGCGCCGCCACCGGCACCCGGCGCGGGGCAGGGCGCG
>NZ_MSGP01000481.1:231-16417 GCF_002078235.1 Streptomyces viridosporus | reverse complement strand
TCGCCCAGCAGCGCGCCCCGCAGCACCGCCCCCACCACCGCCCCCGACACGCAGCAGCCGGCCGGGACGGAGCAGCCGAGCACCACACCGTCGGCGGACGGGACGATCCCGACGGCGTACCTGGGCAGTTGGTCCACCACCATCGACAACGCGAGCGGGCAGCACAGCCGCCGGCTGACCGTCCAGCAGGGCGAGGTGGGCGACACGGTCCTGTCCCTCGTCGCCGACGGACCCACCGGGAACGGCACCTACCACTGCGTCTTCGAGGCCAGGCTCACCGGCGTCACCGGCTCCGGCGACCGGCTGGAGATCGGCCCGTCGTCCGTGACGGTCGGTCAGCCGCGCAGCGCCTGCACCCCGGGTGCCGCCTCCCAGGTCACCCTGCTGCCCGACGGCTCCCTGAGGCGCGTGAACACCGGCAACGGCGAGCAGCTCACCTACCGGCGGGACTGACCGACCGCGCGGAGTCCGCTCCGGTCGAAGGCGGTTGGACGTCCGGCGAACGCCGGTGAACGCCGGCGGACGAACGCCGCGCACCCCTTCGCACGGCCGTACGGCGACCACCCGGCCGAACGGGCGGGCAGCGACGGGACGGCGCGACGGAGGGCCCGGGCGCGAACCCCGAGCCGTGACCCGGAGGACGCCTCGCCCCGGCCCGGGCGGACGCCACCGGCGCCCGGGCGGACGCTACCTCGGTTCGGGCGGGCGCTGCCTCGGCATGTTCGGGCGGGCCGGCCCCGGCGGGGAGGGGAAACGGCCGTGCGGGAGGGAGCCCTCCGGGCGCCCCGCGCCCGCCACCGCCGCCTGGATGCCCAGCGGCGCGCCCCCGGCACGGAACTCCACCATCCAGTCGGCCGTCTCGACCCGCACCAGCTCCGCCACGTCCTCCGAGAACCGCCGCAGCACCGACAGGCACCGCTCGGCCGCCTCGCTCGCGGTGCCCTCCGCCGGGCCCAGCACCTCGCGGACGCACTCCGAGGCCCAGTCGAACTGGAGGGCCTGGAGGCGCCGCTGCACGGCCTGGGCCGTCGCCACGTCCCGCATCCAGCCGGACGTCATCCCGAAGAACCGGTCCCCGGCCACACAGGCCACCCCGAGCAGCAGCGCCACGTACCCCCAGGGCGCGGCCCCGTCCGCCACCCCGGTCAGATCGAGCAGCGGCAGCGCGGCCCCGGTCACCGCCCCCACCGCCGTCCCGGCCCGCAGCGCCCACGCGCACCGCCGCTTCCACACCCGCTCCGCGAGGTACCAGGCGGCCGTGTCCAGGGCCCCGCGCTCCACCCACCGGTACAGCTCGTCCAGCCGGGCCGCCGGCTCCCCCCAGTCCCCGAGCGGGAACACCCGCCCGCCCGGCTCGCCGGGCCGCAGCCCGGCCGCCTCCTCACCCCGCCCGTCCTGAGGCCGACCCTCGGGCTGCATCTCCGGCTGACCCACCCGGTACTCCCTACTGACCCCTGTTGACTCCGACTGATCTCCGGCTGACTCCCCGGCCGTCCCCCGGTCGACCGCACACGGTGAATGGATTGTGACGCCTGGTGCTCGCGTGTCGGACCCTTCCTACCGCCCAACGGGTGGCGGTGCCGGAGGTTCGCGCCTTTTTCCGCTCGGAAGAAGGCCCTGATCAGGTATAGGGCCCCGGCCGGGACTCACTCGAAAGAGTGCTGGAGCGACGGCCGCCCGGACCACGTAGGCTCGTGCCGAACGGGAAATCCCGGACCGGCGGACCGACGGGCCGACGGACCGGCCGACCAAGGAGCTGAATCGTGATCCCCGGTGGTGGCCAGCCCAACATGCAGCAGCTGCTCCAGCAGGCCCAGAAGATGCAGCAGGACCTGGCCAAGGCCCAGGAGGAACTGGCCCGCACGGAGGTCGACGGCCAGGCGGGCGGCGGCCTGGTGAAGGCCACCGTCACCGGTTCCGGCGAACTGCGGGCCCTGAAGATCGACCCGAAGGCGGTGGACCCGGAGGACACCGAGACCCTCGCGGACCTGATCGTCGCGGCGGTCCAGGCGGCCAACGAGAACGCCCAGACCCTCCAGCAGCAGAAGCTCGGCCCGCTGGCCCAGGGGCTGGGCGGCGGCGGCATCCCCGGTCTGCCCTTCTAAGACCGGCCGCCGGCCTCTACCGTACGTACAGAAAGAACCTCAGGAAGGACGGCAGTCCGTTGTACGAAGGCGTGGTCCAGGACCTCATCGACGAGCTGGGGCGGCTGCCCGGCGTCGGGCCCAAGAGCGCGCAGCGGATCGCCTTCCACATCCTCCAGGCGGAACCGACCGACGTACGGCGTCTCGCGCACGCCCTCATGGAAGTGAAGGCGAAGGTCCGCTTCTGCGCGACCTGCGGCAACGTCGCCCAGGAGGAGCAGTGCTCCATCTGCCGCGACGCCCGCCGCGACCCCGCGGTGATCTGTGTCGTGGAGGAGCCCAAGGACGTCGTGGCCATCGAGCGTACCCGGGAGTTCCGGGGCCGCTACCACGTGCTGGGCGGCGCCATCAGCCCCATCGACGGTGTCGGCCCCGACGACCTGCGCATCAGGGAACTCCTGGCCCGGCTGGCCGACGGCTCGGTCACCGAACTGATCCTGGCCACGGACCCCAATCTCGAAGGCGAGGCCACGGCGACGTACCTCGCCCGCATGATCAAGCCCATGGGTCTGAAGGTCACCCGCCTGGCCAGCGGCCTCCCGGTGGGCGGCGATCTGGAATACGCGGACGAGGTGACCCTCGGCCGCGCCTTCGAGGGGAGACGACTCCTAGATGTCTGATGCCACGTTGCACGCGACCCACCAGAACCCGGACGACTTCGCGGTCCAGATCGCGGACCAGATCGAGAGCTTCCTGGTCGCCGTGACCGAGGTCGCGAAGGGCGACGAGCCGGACTCGGCGATCCCCTTCCTCCTCCTGGAGGTCTCCCAGCTGCTGCTGGCCGGCGGCCGGCTGGGCGCCCACGAGGACATCGTCCCCGACGAGCGCTACGAGCCCGACATGGGCCCGGAGCCCGACGCGGACGGCCTCCGCGAGAACCTCGCCCGCATGCTGGAGCCGATCGACGTCTACTCCGAGGTCTTCGACCCCTACGAGCCCCGCACGGCCCCCGTCCCGGCCCGCATCTCCGACGACCTCGCCGACGTCATCACCGACCTGCGCCACGGCATGGCCCACTACCGCGCGGGCCGCACCACGGAAGCCCTGTGGTGGTGGCAGTTCTCCTACTTCTCCAACTGGGGCTCGACGGCCTCGGCGACCCTGCGCGCCCTCCAGTCCGTCGTCGCACACGTCCGGCTGGACCAGCCCCTGGCCGAGCTGGACGGCCTCGACACCGACCACGGCATGGGCGACGACACCCTGGAGTTCGAGGCGGGCAAGGTCATGGCACGGGAACTCGGCACTCCGCTGGGCGTGCGGCCGGCGGGGTGATTGCCGATCGACATGCTCCCGGGCGGCGTAACCGCGCTGGAGCGCCCACGCGTCGACCGGTCGGCAGGCTGTCGTATCCACACCTCAAGAAGCTGCGGCCGGACAGTTCAGGCAGCACCGAGGTGCGAGTTCTGTTCGTCTTCGCCCCCGAGTTCGGCCCGGAGCCCGGGCCCCGGGGTCCGAGCTCTTCCCCTGGGTTTCCGTTCTGGTTGGAACGCCCGATCGACCGATTCCGAGAGTGAGTTGAGGCGGCGCACCTCGCCGTCGAGCGTCCGTGGGCGCCTGTGCCCGCCGACCGGGCGTCGGCCCCGAGCGCCGGGTGCGTTCGGGGCTCGGGGCCGACGGGCGTTCAGCGCGGTTGTGGGTCCCGTGCACAGGCGTTGACGAACCCGGTGAAGAGGCGGAGCCGGTGGGTCTCCGAACCGGCCGGGTCCTCCGGGTGCCACTGGATGCCGACCACCCACTTGTCGGGGTGCTCGGTCGCCTCGACCACCCCGTCGTCGGCGCGTGCCACCGCCACCAGTTCCCCGCCCACCCGGTCGACGGCCTGGTGGTGTCCGGAGCGGACGGTGAGGCGGGTGTCCCGGACGAGGCCCGCCAGGCGGGTGCCCTCGGTGACGGTCACCTTCTCGTCGACGAACAGCGGTTCGCCCGGCCCGCCGCGGTGGAACCGGTGGTCCTCGATGTCCGGTACGAGCGTGCCGCCGAAGGCGACGTTGATCAGCTGGGAACCGCGGCAGACGCCCAGCACCGGCCGGCCGGCGTCCACCGCGGCCCTGATCGCGGTGAGGGCGAACTCGTCGGCCCGGCGGTCCACGCCGAAGGTGCGGGGCACCGCCTCGCCGCGGCCGTACAGCTCCGGATGGACGTCGCCGCCGCCCAGCAGGAACAGCCCGTCGTACTCGGTGACCCGCTCCGGGTCGCCGAGGTCCTTCAGGGGGGTGGAGGTCTCGACGAACTCGCAGTGGGCGCCCAGGTCGCGGAAGGTGGCCAGGGCGGTCCGGGCGAGGCGCCGGATCATGGCGGTGTCCTCGTCGGTCAGGTCCGGGTAGTCCAGCGAGCCCAGGACGGCGATCCGTGGGCCGCCGCTCCCGGGAGCGGCGCCGGGGAGCTCGTTTCCTTCTGCGCGGGATGCGGTCACAGTTTGATCCATGTCGTCTTCAGCTGGGTGTACTTCTCCAGGGCGTGCAGGGACTTGTCGGGACCCCCGAAGCCGGACTGACGGTAGCCGCTGAACGGCACGGTGATGTCGCTCTCGTCGTAGTTGTTGACCCACACGGTGCCGGCCCGGATCGCCCGTGCCAGGCGGTGCGCGGTGGACAGGTCCTTCGACCACACCGCGGCGGCCAGGCCGTAGTCGGTGTCGTTGGCCAGGCGCACCGCCTCGTCGGCGTCGTCGAAGGTCATCACGGAGAGCACCGGGCCGAAGACCTCCTCGCGGGCGACCCGCATCCGCGGTCCGGCCTCGAAGACGGTGGGCTCCACGTAGTACCCGCCGGTCTCCTCCAGGACGCGGTTGCCGCCCAGGACCAGTCGCGCGCCCTCCTCCACGGCGCCGTTCACGTACCCCAGGACCCGCTCCAGGTGCCGCTCCTCCACCAGCGCGCCGATGTCGGTGCGCGGGTCGAGCGGGTCGCCGACGACGGTCCTGCGGCTCTCCTCGAGGACGAGTTCCAGCAGCTCGTCCTTGATTGCCCGGTGGACCAGCAGCCGCGACCCGGCGGAGCAGGCCTCGCCCTGGTTGAAGAAGATGCCGCTCGCGACGTACCGGGCGACCGTCCTCAGGTCCGGGGCGTCCTCCATGACGACGTGCGGGGACTTGCCGCCGAGTTCGAGCGAGACCTCCTTGAGGTTGGACTCGGCCGCGTACGTCAGGAACAGCCGGCCCACCGGACCGGAGCCGGTGAAGGTGATCGCGTCGACGTCCCCGTGGCGCCCCAGGGCGGCGCCGGCGGTGGGTCCGAAGCCCGGCACCACGTTGAGGACGCCGTCGGGAACGCCCGCCTCGGTGGCCAGTTCGGCGAACCGCAGGGCCGTCAGCGGGGACTGCTCGGCCGGCTTGAGGACCAGGGAGTTGCCCGTGGCCAGCGCCGGCGCGATCTTCCACATGGCCATCATCAGCGGGAAGTTCCACGGGACCACCGCGCCGACGACCCCGAGGGGTTCGCGGGTGACGGTGGCCAGGGTGTCCCGGTCGGTGGGGACCACCTCGTCGTAGAACTTGTCGACGGCCTCGGCGTAGAAGTACAGGGCCTGGAGGGTCACCCGGATGTCGACGGCGAGGGCGTCCCGGTAGGGCTTGCCCATGTCGACGCTCTCCAGGAGAGCCAGCTCCTCGGCGTGCTCCTCGACCAGCCGGGCCAGCCTCTGGAGCACCTCGCGCCGCTTCCGGGGCGCCAGGTGCGACCAGACACCGCTCTCGAACGCCTTCCGGGCACTGGCCACGGCCCGGTCCACGTCCACGGCGCCGCCCTCGGCGACCGAGGTGATCCTCCGGCCGTCACGAGGGGAGATCCGGTCGAACGTGGCGCCGTCGGCGGCGTCGACCGGCGTGCCGTCGATGTACAACCGGCTGGGGAGGGACAGTCCGGCGAAGCGCTTCTCCAGCTCGGCGCGGGTGGCGAGGGCCTGTTCCTCCGGGGTCGCTGTCATGCTGCGCGTTCCTTTCGGGTTGCGGCACGCCGGGTCGCGGCACGCCGGGTCGCGGCGCGTTCGACGAGGTCGCGGAAGAGGGCGCCGTCCTGCCGGGAGGTGTCGAACAGGTCCTCCGGGTGCCACTGGACGGCGAGCACGTCCGCGTCCGTGTGCTCCACCGCCTCGACACAGCCGTCGGCCGCCCGCGCCACCACGGTCAGGGAGCGGCCGAGCCGGTCGACGGCCTGGTGGTGGTAGGAGGAGACCTCGAAGGACCCGGTCCCCACCACCGACGCCAGGCGCGAGCCGGGTGCCGGGGTGACGGCGTGGCGGGCGTCGAGGTGGTCCACGGAGCCCTCGGCCAGGTGCTGGTCCAGGGTTCCCCCGCAGACGGTGTTGAGCACCTGCAGGCCGCGGCAGACGGCCAGGGTGGGCAGGTCCAGGTCGATGACGGCCCGGGCCACCGCGAGGTCGAGTTCGTCCTGTTCGGGGTGGTCGGGCTGGGTCCGCGGGTGCGGCTGCTGCCCGTAGTGGGCCGGATCGAGATCCGACCCACCGGGCATCAGCACACCGTCGAACCGGGCCAGCCGCTGAGGCAGTCCGGACAGTTCGGCGCGGGGGCCGCCGTGCAGGACCAGCGGTTCGCCGCCGGCCGCGAACACCGCGTCGCCCAGGGCCTCGGCGGCGACGGTGGCGGCGAACCGCAGGCCGGAGACGGACGCGGCCCGGCGGCCGACCACGGCGATGAGGGGCCGCATGCTCACGCCTCCGCCCCGCCGGACCCGCCGCCGAAGGGGTACTCCAGCGCCGGCAGCCACTCGGCCCAGGCCTTGGCCAGCCGGCCGTCGGCGATGATTCGGCCGAGGGCGCCGTCCAGGGCCGCCAGGTCCTCCGGGCGGTCCTTGGCGACGCCGACGGCCCAGCGGTTGCCGGTGCGGACGGTGAAGGCCAGCTCGAAGTCCGGGTGGTCGCCCAGCGGCACGAACACGACGTCGTCGTCGACGACCGCGTCCACCTCACCGGCCCTGAGCGCCTCCAGCATGTCCCCGAACACGTCGTCGGAGTCGCCTCCGAACGGCACGGTGACCGCGCCGTCGAAGGTCTCGGCCAGGGCCATGTTGGTGCTGCCGGCGATGGCGGCGACCTTCCGGCCGCGCAGGTCCGCCGCGGAGCGCACGGGGTCGCCGCGGCGGACGAGCACGGACTCGTGGAAGACCGCGTACGGGCGGGTGAAGTCCACCTCCCGCAGGCGGGATTCGGTGACGCCCTGGCCGCACAGCACGCCGTCGGCCTCGCCGCGCCGCACGGTGGGGAGCATCTCGGCCCAGGGCAGGAACACCCACTCCAGCGGGCGGCCGAGCTCGTCGGCGATCAGCTCGGCGACGGCCGGCTCGTAACCGCGCCGTCCCTCGACGGGGTCGTCGCGCAGGAACAGCGGCGCGGCGTCGGAGTCTATGCAGGCCAGGCGGAGGGGCTCGGTCACGGGGTGTCCTCCGCGTACATCATGTGCTCCCAGTCGGTGACGACGCCGCAGAACCGGGCCCACTCGTCCCACTTGTAGGCGTGGTACAGCTCCGCGGTCTCCTCGCCGATGGCGGCCTTGACGACCGGGTCGGCGTCGAAGACCCGCAGCGCCTCGCCCAGGTTCAGCGGCAGCGGCGTGAACCGGGGGGCGTCGGAGGTGTCGCCGTAGCTGGAGCCCTGCTGGGACGGTCCGGGGTCGATCTTGTTGTCCAGGCCCTCCGAGATCGCGGCGATCAGGACGGCGTGCGAGAGGTAGGGGTTGACCATGGCGTCGGGGAGCTTGAACTCCAGCCGCCCGTTGGCCGACAGGCGCACGGTGCAGGTCTTGTTGTCCTTGCCCCAGTTGATCTGCGACGGGGCGAACTGGCCGGAGTCCCAGTACCGCTTGTAGGAGTTGACGGTCGATCCCATGACGGCCATGGAGGCGGCGGCGTGGGTGAGGATGCCGCCCAGGGCGTGCTGCCCGGTCTCCGTGAGGTGCAGCTCGCGGCGGCCGGGCTCCTCCAGGACGTTCTCCTCGCCGCGCCACAGGCTGAGGTTGTGGTGGCAGCCGTTGCCCATCATGCCGGTGGCCGGCTTGGGCATGAAGCTGGCCTTGATGCCGAGTTCACGGGCGACCTGGCGGCACAGCTGCCGGTAGGTGATGAGCCGGTCGGCGGTCAGGTCGGCGTGGTCGAACATCCAGTTGAGCTCGATCTGGCCCGGGTCCTCGTAGTCGCCCTCGATCATGTTCAGGCCGAGGGCCTTGGCGTAGGCGATGACCTTCTGGTAGATCGGCCGGCTCCGCTCCAGCAGGTCGATGCGGTAGGCCGGGCTGTCGTCGGGCCGGTGGTGCACCTCCAGCCCGGGGCCGGTCCAGGTCATCTCGGGTTCGCAACCGGTGCGCAGGGTCAGGCCGGTGCGGGCGGTGAACGCCTCGTGCAGCCGGATGAGGTTGCCGCGCACGTCGGTGGCGAGCGGCCGGCCGCCGACCTCGGGCCGGTGCTCGGGCTCGTAGAGGCGGCAGAAGAAGCGGCCGACGCTCGAGTCCCAGGGCAGCACGCTGAAGGTGTCGAGGTCGGGGAGCGCGGTGAACTCGGCGGCCTCGCTGCCTCCGCCGAGCAGGTTGCCCGCACGGTCGACCTGGAAGTCCGCCATCACCGTGCGGTGCATGTTGACACCCTTCTCCACGTTGCGGATCAGGTGTTCGGCGGGCACCACCTTGCCGATGACACGGCCGTTGATGGTCACGGTCTGGTAGTAGACGTACTCCACACCGGCGTCGGCGATGCGCTTGCGCACCAGGTTGATCGCCTCTTCGTCGGTGTTGCGCTCGCGGTGCTGGTCCAGCGCCGTGGTGGCGTCGGGCGTGGTGATCATGTTCACCTCAATGGGGTTTCGCGGCGGTACTTCGCGGTGGGAGCAGGGGGTGAGAACGGGAAGGCGGTGCGGTCAGGCGGCCGCGAGGGCGCTGAAGGCCTGACGCAGCTCGCGCTGACGGGCGGGCGGCAGGTTGATCGCGACGGTGCCCACGTGCGCCGCTCGCCGGTGGTAGGTGACGAGCACGCCGTTCGCGGGTTGTTCGAGGTCGCCCTCCTCCACCCGCACCTCGTCGGCGAGGGCGGGGGAGCCGAAGCTCTGGAACCTCAGGTCGAGTTGGTCGCTCCAGAAGGAGGGGATCGGAGCGAACGGGGAGGGGTCGGGGGCGACGCCCGCCAGGTCGGCGGTGAGGGTCGCGGCCGCGCGCTTGGCGGTGTCGGTGGGGATGGACCAGTGCTCGACGCGGCGGGGCACCTCGTCGAACAGGGGGTTGGGGAAGCGGGCGATGTCCCCGACGGCGACGAACCGTTCCGCGCCGTGGACCCTGAGCAGGTTGTCGCACAGGATCCCGTCGCTCAGGTCCGGTCCCTCGATCCCCGCGAGCCACTCGGTGTTGGGGATCGAACCGACGGCCTCGACGACGACGTCGGCCCCGAGGGTGCTCCCGTCGTCGAGTTCGACCCCGGTGACGGCGGTGGTGCCGAGGAAGCCGGTGATGGACCGGCCGATGACGAACCGGATGCCCGCGGCCTCGTGGTGCCGCTGGACGGCGGCGGCAGGCGACGGACCGAGGACGCGCTGCATGGGTGCCCCGACGGGGTCCACCACGGTGACCCGGCAGCCCAGCCTCAGGGCGGTCGCGGCGACCTCGCAGCCGATGAACCCGGCGCCGATGACCACGACGTCGGCTTCCGGCCGCAGTGTGCCGCGCAGTCCCACGCAGTCGTCGAGGGTGCGCAGCACATGGCGTCCGGCCGACGGGCCGGGGAGGTCCAGACGGCGGGGGCGCAGTCCGGTGGCGGCGACGAGCCCGTCGAAGGTGACGACGGAACCGTCCTCCAGGGAGAGCCGGCCCCGGGCCGGGTCGGCCTCCACCACCGGCAGTCCGAGCAGGAAGTCCACGTCGACGACCGACGCCCGGCGGCGGAAGGCCACCTTGGCGTGCAGGTCGGCCGGCGAGGGGTCGCCCGGCGCGGACAGCACCTCCTTGGAGAGCGGGGGCCGGTTGTAGGGGAGGTGCGGTTCGTCGCCGAGGACCGTGATGGGCCCGGTGTGCCCGGCGGCACGGAGCTGTTCGGCCGCTCGCAGACCCGCGAGCGACGCTCCGACGACGGCGATGTGTGCGGTCATGGCCGGTCTCCGTCAGCCGTCGATGAAGATGGCCTGGACGGGACAGACGTCGGCGGCCTCCTCGACCTCGTCGCGCAGCGACTCGTCGGGCTCGCCCTCGTAGACGAGCCGGCCCTCGTCGTCCATCCGGAAGACGGCGGGCGAGGCGATGGCGCACTGGCCGTGGTCCTGGCACAGGGACATGTCGACGGTGACCTTCATGGGGGTGTTCCTCTCACTCTGCGAGCCGTTGGGGGAGAGCCGTTCGTGAACCGGTCAGGAGGCCGGGGTGAAGGTGAGGGGCAGCCGGACCGGGCCGGTGTTGCCCGAGTCGGGCAGCCACTCGGCGCCCTCGGCGATCTTCGGGTCGCGCAGGCGCTTGGCCAGCAGGGGCAGGGCCTCGCTCATGTCGCTGCGGGCGACGAAGTGGCCCAGGCAGTGGTGGGCGCCGCCGCCGAAGCCGAAGTGGGGCTTGCGCTCGGCGGTGATGTCGAAGGGGTTCCCGCCGAAGACGCGGGGGTCGGTGCCGGCCGCCTCGGTCCACAGGTGGATCGTGGTGCCGGCCTCGATCTCCAGGTCCTGGAAGGTGAAGTCCTCCACGGCCTCGCGGGTCACCCAGCGGGTGGTCGGGTTGACGCGCATGACCTCCTCGACCGCTTTGCCGCCCAGTTCGGGCCGCTCGGCGAGCAGGCGCCACTGGTCGGGGTGGTCGACGAAGGTCTGCAGGGCCAGGCCGAGCTGGTTGCGGGTGGTGTCGAAGCCGCCGAAGATCAGCAGCACCAGGCCGTCCCGCAGCTCGGCGTCGCTGAGCTTGTCGGTGTCGCGGCTGGCCTCCACGAGCCGGGTGACGAAGTCCTCGCGGGGGTTGCGGCGACGGTCGGCGATCAGGTCGTCGGAGTACCGGTAGAGCCGGTCCAGCGCTTCCTCGATCTTCGGCAGGTCCTGACGGAGGGTCACCCCCATGGCCAGGCCGATGGTGGCGGCGTCGGTGGAGACGGCCTTCCACTCGTCCTCGGGGATGCCGAGCATGATGGCGATCACGCGGGCCGCGTAGGGCTCGGCGAACTCCGAGATGAACTCGCACCGGCCGGGCTCGGCGAAATTGTCGATCAGTTCGGTGGCCAGCGCCTGGAAGCGCGGCACCAGGTCCTTGATCAGCTTGGGGGAGAAGGCCGGGTTCATCAGCCGGCGCAGCCGGTGGTGCTCCTCGCCCTCCTTGTTGAGGATCCAGCTGTCCCACCAGTCGGCGAACGGGCCCTCGGTCACCCCGTTGTGGGAGGGCCAGGCCACGCTTCCCTGGCGGAGCTTGGGGTGCTTGAGCAGTCGGTTGAGTTCCTCGTAACGGAGCACGGCCAGGCCGTAGTTGGTCCGGGCGTACCAGCTGCGCTCACGTGCCTCGTGGACGGCGGCAGAGGTGATCGAGAAGCTCGGGTCGGCGACGTCGAAGTACGGAGCGGCATCGAGGGCGGTGCCCGTCATAGGACTCTCCAACTCTCGGGGCGGGCTGAGCGAGTGGCCAAATACTCTAAACCTAGGGTTTGTTAGTCAAGGGTCTGTCCGAAGAAAGTTCCGGCTCGTTCACCGAAGCCGTCGCGGCCGCCGGGAAAAGGCCCTGGAACCGCCCTTTTCGGGAACGGGACGGGCGTGCGGACAACGGGACGGGCATGCGAAACGGGGCCGCCGCGGCCGGTTCGGCCGCGGCGGCCCCGTGGGTGCGCTCGTCCCGGAGGTGTTCCGTAGGGCTCCGGCTACTCGCGGGGAGCCAGGGCCACCACCCAGTCGCTGTCCAGGCCGACCTCGCCCACCATGACGAAGCCGTCCTCCCCGGACCGGGGCGTCCTCGGCAGCCGGGAGCCGATCAGCCAGCGCGAGGTGTTCGCGGCGATCACCCGCCGCTCCGGGCCGACGAGCACCGCGTCGTGGGCGCCCCCGCGCAGCGCCCTGAGCAGGCGGGGCTCGAACTCGTTCACCCTCAGATCGGCCCCGACCACGCCCAGGAAGACCTCGTCGAAGACGGGGGCGGTGAGGGTGAAGACGTAGCGGTCGGCGCCGAAGTAGTCCACGTACGGGCCGAAGACCGAACGGCGGGAGTGGTCGCGTCCGGCGGCGAACCAGTCCATCTCGAAGTAGTCGTAGACGTCCACGCTGCTCGGGTCCAGGTTGAGCCTGAGCCGGACGAAGCCCGTGCCGCCGCGCTGCCACCACTCGAAGTGCCGGTCGCGCTCCGGCAGCAACCCGGCCGCGGCGAAGAAGCCGAAGCCGTCCGCCGCGGGCTGCTCGTCGATCCGCTCGACGAGGACCGGCTTGAGGGCGGCCATCTCCCGCACTCCGAAGGAGCCGCCCTCGGCCAGCACGGCGCGGCGGCGGGCGACGACCTCGCCCGCGACGGTCTCCAGGTGGTCGAAGACCTCCCTCAGCAGACCGCTGACCCGCTCCAGGAGCGTGTCCAGTTCTCTCTTCGCCACCACGGTCGACCCGCCTTCCTGCGCGGTTTTACCGGGACACATCGGGTGCCTCCCCCCTTCATCGTTCCGCCACCATCAGGTGCAGCTCGATCAGTCGGCGCAGGTTGCGCTGGACGTGGCGCTCGGACAGCGCCCGGGCCCGTTCGCCGTCCTCCTCGGCGATGGCCGTGGCGATGGCGTGGTGGTCGGCGACCGCCTCCTCCAGCACGGCCCGGGGCTCGAGCGGCAGCCAGAGCAGGGACGTCAACTCGGCCTGGAGGTTCACCTCCAGCCGGGTGAGCCGCTCGGACTGCGAGGCCATCGCCACCTCGATGTGGAACCGGCTGTCGGCCCGTATCCGGTCGCCGTACTCCTCGGCCGCCGCCAGGGGCTCGACGAGGTGGAGCAGCTTGCGCACGCTCGCCGCCGAGGCGCGCTGCGCGGCGAGGAAGGCGGAGGCGCCGGAGACGGCGAACTGCTCGTCGGCCAGGTCGCGGAGCTTGGAGGCGGTGGTGGAGCGCAGCCGGTCCTCCAGGGGGCCGCGCGGCGGGTTCACCGGGCGCCGCACGAAGGTGCCGCCGTTGCGGCCGCGGCGGGTCTCGACCAGGCCCTGCTGCCGCAGGATCGCCAGCGCCTCCCGCAACGTCATGGGGGAGACGCCCAGTTGGCCGGCGAACTCCACCTCGGTGGGCAACTGCTCGCCGTCGACCACGAGCCCCAGCAGGATCGCCCTGCTGACGCGCTCCACGACCCCCTCCGCGCGGCCTCCCCCGTTCAGGGGGGAGATCAGCGAGGCGCGCATCGTCGGTGCGTCGCCCGCGGTCATCCCTGCTCCTCGTCCTTCGTCGCCTGTGCTGCCGTCACGGCCCGTCACCCGAACGTCACCCGCCCGTCACCGTGGGTGCCGTCGTCCACGCGTAACGGCACAGAGTCTTGTGCAATAAAAAATGAGCTTGTAGTTTTCCGCGCCATACCAGGAAGCATCTTAGGGGCACCCCTACCCCGGCCATCCAGACCAAGGGGCGGAAAACGCACGCCGTGCCGTGCTTTGACGCTGCAGCGCACCACATCGCTCCCTGTACACCCGCATGTCCTCCTCACGTCCTCCTTCCTTCCGGTTCGTTCGAGCAACGGGAGTCCGTATGAGTCCCATCGAGACAACGGGACAGCACGACAGCGACGAAGCGCACCTCGCCTCGCTGGGCTACACCTCCGAATTCAAGAGGGACATGAGTCCCTGGGCGAACTTCTCGCTCGGCTTCACCTACCTGTCTCCCGTGACCGCCGTCTACACGATGTTCGCCGTGGGGCTGGCCGTGGGCGGCCCGCCGATGATCTGGACGCTGGTCATCGCGGGCGTCGGCCAACTGCTGGTCGCCCTGGTGTTCAGCGAGGTGGTGGCCCAGTACCCCGTCGCGGGCGGCGTCTACCCCTGGGCGCGGCGCCTGTGGGGCCGCCGGTACGCCTGGCTGACCGGCTGGGTCTACATGATCGCCCTGTTCGTGACCATCGCCAGCGTGGTCTCCGGCGCGGGCCTGTACTTCTCCTCGCTGCTCGGGCTGACCTCCACGGTCGACACCGTCATCGTCTGCTCGCTGGCGGTCCTCGTCCTGGCCACGGTCATCAACTACCTGGGCACCCGGGTCCTGGCCACGGCCGCCATCTTCGGCTTCGCCGCCGAACTCCTGGGCGCCCTCGCGGTGGGCGTGTGGCTGCTGGCCACCGAGCGGCACCACAACCTCGGCGTGCTGTTCGACAGCTTCGGCGCCGGGGACGGCAGCAACTACCTCTGGGCGTTCGCCGCCGCCTCCCTGATCGGCATCTACAACTACTACGGCTTCGAGGCCTGCGGCGACGTGGCCGAGGAGGTGCGCGACCCGGGCCGGGTGATCCCCAAGGCGATGCGCCGCACCATCTACGTCGGCGGCGCGGCGGCCACCTTCGTCGCCGTGTCCCTGGTGCTGTCGGTCTCCGACATCTCCGCGGTCGTATCCGGCGAGGACGCCGACCCGGTCTCCGGAGTGCTCCAGACGGCCTTCGGCACCGCGGGGTCCAAGGTGATCCTGGGGATCGTGCTGCTGTCCTTCCTCTCCTGCGCGATCAGCCTGCAGGCCGCGGCCAGCCGGCTGGCCTACAGCTACGGCCGCGACGACATGATCGCGGGCAGCAGGCTGCTGCGGAAGTTCTCCCCGACCCGGCACATCCCGCCGTACGCCCTGATGCTGGCCTTCGCCGTCCCGGCCGTCATCGTGCTGGCCTCCAAGTTCTCCGAGGACGCCCTGACGAAGATCGTCAGCTTCGCCTCCCTCGGCATCTACCTGGGCTTCCAGATGGTGGTGTTCGCCGCGCTGCGCGCCCGGCTGAAGGGCTGGAAGCCCTCCGGGGCCTACCGGCTCGGCAAGTGGGGCCTGCCCGTCAACATCGCGGCGCTGGTCTACGGCATCACCGCCATGGTCACCCTCGCCTGGCCGCGCACCCCCGAAGCCCCCTGGTACGACAACTACATCGTGCTGCTGTCCGGCGCGCTCGTCGTCGGCGCCGGCCTGGTCTACATGGCGGTGCACCCGACCCACGGCCGCAGTGAGGCCCCGTACGACGACGCCATCCCCAAGAAGAAGGAGGGGGCCGCCGGGACCGACCGGGCCGGCGAGTCCGACGCGTCGGAACCGTCCCCCGTCTGACCCGGCCCGCGGCCGCACCCCCGTCCCCGCGACCGCACACCGGCGGGCCCGGCGCGATTCCCGCGCCGGGCCCGCCCGTCGGTGCGGTGCGCCCGGTTCAGCGGAAGGCGGCCTGCCCCGTCAGGGCCTGACCGATGACCAGGGTGTGCATCTCGGGGGTCCCCTCGTAGGTCAGGACCGACTCCAGGTTGTTCATGTGCCGGATCACGGGGTATTCCAGCGAGATGCCGTTGGCGCCGAGGATCGTGCGCGCGGTGCGGCAGATCTCCAGGGCCTTGTTGACGTTGTTGAGCTTGCCCAGGCTCACCTGCTCGGGGCGCAGCCCGACGGCGTCCTTGCGGCGGCCCAGGTGCAGGGCCAGCAGGGTGCCGTTGGTGAGTTCGACGGCCATGTCGGCGAGTTTGGCCTGGGTGAGCTGGAAGCCGCCGATCGGCCGGCCGAACTGCGTGCGCTGCCCGGCGTACTCCAGGGCCGACCGGAAGGCGCTGCGGGCCGCGCCCATGGCGCCCCACAGGATGCCGTAGCGCGCCTCGTTGAGGCAGGACAGCGGACCGCGCAGCCCGCGCACCTCGGGGAAGACGGCCTCCGCGGGCAGACGCACCCCGTCCAGGACGAGTTCGCTGGTCACCGAGGCGCGCAGCGACATCTTGTGCTGGATGGTGCGGGCGGAGAAACCGGGGGTGCCGGTGGGGACGACGAATCCCCGCACGCCCTCGTCGGTCTGCGCCCACACGACGGCGACGTCGGCGACCGAGCCGTTGGTGATCCACATCTTGGTGCCGTCCAGGACCCAGTCGCTCCCGTCGCGGCGGGCCCGGGTGCGCATGCCGGCGGGGTCGGAGCCGTGGTCGGGCTCGGT
>NZ_MSGP01000481.1:0-191 GCF_002078235.1 Streptomyces viridosporus | reverse complement strand
GCCGCCATATCGCGTACATCGCCAGCGAGCCCTGGACGGACACCAGGGAGCGGATGCCCGAGTCGCTGGCCTCCAGCTCCAGGCAGGCCAGGCCGTAGTCGACCGCGCTCATGCCCGCGCAGCCGTAGCCCTCCAGGTGCATGCCCAGCAGTCCGAGGGCGCCCAGTTCCTTGGCCAGTTCGCGGACGGCG
>NZ_MSGP01000480.1 GCF_002078235.1 Streptomyces viridosporus | reverse complement strand
GCGATGGTGCTCACCGCCCGCGGCCCCGAGCAGCAGTCCAAGGGCACCGACACGGTGGGCGCGTGGATCAACCTGTGCCTGGCGACGGGGCGGGCGGTGAGCACCATCGCCGCCTCCGGCTCGCAGAACAGCCGTACGGCTTCCCGGAGCCGGGGGACGGGCACCCCCGTGACCCGCTCCACGTACTCCGGCCAGTGCGCCATCGCCGCGGCCCGGGCCTCCTCCCAGCCGGTGGTGCGCTCCCGGATGTACGCCTCGTCGGTGCGGCCCTCGGCGACGACCAGGTGCAGCAGCCCGAGGGCCAGCGCGAGGTCGGTGCCGGGCCGGGGCGCCAGGTGCAGATCGGCCTGCTCGGCGGTCCTGGTGCGGCGCGGGTCGACGACGACCAGCGTGCCGCCGTTCTCCCTGAGGCCGGTGAAACAGCGCAGCGCCGGCGGCATCGTCTCCGCCGGGTTGGCCCCCACCAGGATCACGCAGCCGGTCCTGGACACGTCCTCCAGCGGGAAGGGCAGCCCGCGGTCCAGGCCGAAGGCCCTGATGCCCGCGGCGGCCGCCGACGACATGCAGAAACGGCCGTTGTAGTCGATCTGGGAGGTGCCCAGCACCACCCGCGCGAACTTGCCGAGGGCGTACGCCTTCTCGTTGGTCAGCCCGCCCCCGCCGAACACCCCGACCGCGTCCGCCCCGTGCTCCGCGCGGGTCCGGCCGAGCCCCTCCGCGACCCGGTCCAGCGCCTCCTCCCAGGAGGCCGGGACCAGCGCGCCGCCCCCGGACCGCACCAGCGGGGAGGTCAGCCGCACCCGGGAGGAGAGCACGGCGGGCGCCGTGCGCCCCTTCCCGCACAGCGCGCCCCGGTTCACCGGGAAGTCCGCGCGCTCGCCCACCTCGACGGTGCCGTCCGGCGCGGGCGTCAGATTCATCCCGCACTGCAGGGCGCAGTAGGGGCAGTGCGTGGGCGTCACGGTGTTCCGCATGCGGTCCAGCCTGCGCCGCCGGTGTTACGCCGCGCACCGGTCCCCGTTACACGGCCGGTACGGCGCCCTCCCCGCCGGCCGCGGGGCGCGGTGAGGCGTCCGGCGCTCTCACCCGACCGCCCGTGCGGACGCGTCGGCCAGCGCCCGCTCCACCCCCGGCTCCTTCGGCCCCAGGAACCGCGGGTCCGGGCGGAACGTCAGGTCCGCCGCCGCCTTCCCCGCCGCGAGGATCTCCCGGACGCCCCCGTAGTACCAGACGAGGTCGTGCCGGTCGTCGACCCCGACGCCGTACGAGGTGACCCCGGCCGCCCCGCACAGCGCCACCGCCCGCCGGATGTGGAAGCCCTGGCTGATGAGCACCGCCCGGTCCACGCCGAAGACCTTCTTCGCGCGGACGCACGAGTCCCAGGTGTCGAAGCCCGCGTAGTCGCTGACGATCCGCGCGTCGGGCACGCCGTGCCGGGTCAGGTAGGCGCGCATCGCGTCCGGCTCGTCGTACTCCTCGCGGCTGTTGTCGCCGGTGACCAGCACCACCTCGATCCGCCCCGCCCGGTACAGCTCCGCCGCCGCGTCCAGCCGGCGGGCGAGGTACGGCGACGGCTCCCCGTTCCACAGTCCGGCCCCGAAGACCACGGCGACCTCGGTGCGCGGCACGTCGGCGGTCGTGCGCAGCCGGCCGTCCGCCGCCAGGTGCAGCCACGTCGCCGGCAGCAGGGCCAGCACGCACGCCGCCATCACCGCCTGCGTCAGCCGCCGCCGCCCCGTGCGGGTGCGCGGCAGGCGTGGTCTGCGAACTCCGAAACGGCGCATCGGACGGCCCTCCCCGGTCGGTCCTCGACGGGGAGAGACGCCCCACCGCGCCCCCCGGTTCACGCGGCGCCCTGTGACCCGCTTCACGGGAGGGCGCACACCCGCAGGTCCAACGGCCTCACACCCCCGCGGCCCGCACCGTGAGCCGCCGGAAAACGCCCGTCACCGGCGCGCAACGGCCGGGCAACGCGCCGCGGCGATCCTCGGTGCATGACGGCGACGCACCTCGACACCACGGCGGACCCCGCGGACCGGACCGGCACCGGGCTCGCGGGACGGCCCGGCCCACCGGACGGGCGGCGCCGCCCGGTGCCGCCCGCCCTCGTCGTCGTGGCCCACGGCAGCCGCGACCCGCGCGCGCCGAGCACCGTACGGGCGCTCCTCGACCGCGTCCGCGCCCTCCGCCCCGGCCTGCCGGTGCACCTCGGTCACATCGAGCTGAACGCGCCCCTGCTGCCCGACACGCTCGACGAGCTCGGCGCGCGGGCCACCGGGTCCGCCGTCCTCGTCCCGCTGCTGCTCGGCCGCGGCTTCCACGTCAAACGGGACATCCCCGAGATGGCCGCCCGGGCCCGGCCGCACCCGCGCGTGGCCGCCCCGCTCGGCCCGCACCCGCTGCTCGTGGATGCCCTGCACGCCCGCCTGACCGAGGCCGGCTGGCCCACCCGTACGGACGACGGGACGCGCCGCGCGAGCGGGGTCGTGCTCGCCGCCGCCGGGTCCCGCGACCCCGAGGCGAAGGCCGACACCGGCCGCACCGCGCGCCTGCTCGCCGAACGCCTCGGCGTCCCCGTCGTCCCCGCCTACGCCTCCGCCGCCGCCCCCACCGTGCTCGACGCCCTGCGCGCCCTCGCCGCCCGCGGCCGCCACCGGGTGGCCGTCGCCTCCTGCTTCACCGCCCCCGGCCGCTTCGCCACGGAGTGCGCCGAAGCCGCGCCGTGGATCGCCTCCGCCCCCCTGGGCGCCCACCCGGCGGTGGCCCGCCTCCTCCTGCACCGCTACGACCAGGCACGGGGGACGGCTCCCACGGCGGCTCCCGCACCGGTCCCCGCACCGGTCCCCGCACCGGCGTGAAACGGTCGCCGACATCCCGTATGTCGGTGGCTGCGTCTACTGTCGGCACATGGAAGGCATCGCATCCGACACCCCCCTGGCCCCGCAGCCGTCCGAGCACCACGTCCCGCCCGCCGGATACGACCCCGCGGCCGTCGAGCGGTGGGCCACCGAGCCCGACAAACGCCCCGGCCGCACCGCCTTCCAGCGCGACCGCGCGCGCGTCCTGCACTCCGCGGCCCTGCGCCGCCTGGCCGGCAAGACGCAGGTCGTGACCCCGGGGACCTCCAGCCAGGTGTGGGACGCCAGCCCCCGCACCCGCCTCACCCACTCCCTCGAATGCGCCCAGGTCGGCCGCGAGCTCGGCGCCGCCCTCGGCTGCGACCCCGACCTGGTGGAGGCCGCCTGCCTCTCCCACGACCTGGGCCACCCGCCCTTCGGGCACAACGGCGAGCAGGCGCTGAACGAGTTCGCCGAGGACTGCGGCGGCTTCGAGGGCAACGCCCAGTCGCTGCGCCTGCTCACCCGCATCGAACCCAAGCGGTTCGTCACCGACCCGGCCACCGGCGACCTCACCAGCGTCGGCCTCAACCTCACCCGCGCCGCCCTCGACGCCGCCACCAAGTACCCCTGGCCCCGGGGCGCCCACCCCACCGACCCGGCCTCCCCGAAATTCGGCGTCTACGAGGACGACCGCCCCGTCTTCGACTGGGTCCGCAAGGACGCCCCCGGCACCCGCACCTGCTTCGAGGCCCAGGTCATGGACTGGGCCGACGACGTGGCCTACTCGGTGCACGACGTGGAGGACGGCCTGCACGCCGGCCACATCGACCCCAACCTCCTGCACGCCGACCCCGAGCGGGAGGCCGTCTTCGCCGTCGCCGTCGGCCGGTACGTCGACGCCGGCACCGACCCCGCCGAACTCGCCGAGGCCCTCGACCGCCTCCTGGCCCAGGAGTGGTGGCCGCACGGCTACGACGGCACCGCCGTCGCCCAGGCCCGTCTGAAGGACGCCACCAGCCAGCTCATCGGCCGCTTCTGCCTCGCCGCCGAGGGCGCCACCCGGCAGGCGTGGGGCAGCGGGCGGCTCACCCGGTACGAGGCCGAGCTGGTCGTGCCGCGCAGCACCCGCATGGAGTGCGCCGTCCTCAAGGCGGTCGCCGACCGGTACGTCATGCAGCGCGCCGAACAGGAGCGGCTCCGCGCCGACCAGCGGATCGTCGTCCTCGAACTGGCCGAGGCGCTCACCGCCCGCGCCCCCGAGGGGCTGGACCCGCAGTTCCGCTCCCTGTTCGACCGGGCCCCCGACGACCGCGCCCGCAAACGGGTGATCGTCGACCAGATCGCGTCCCTCACCGACGCCTCGGCCCGCTCGCTTCACGCCCGTCTCACGGGGCAGGGATGAGACAGGGATGAGAGGGGACCGATGAGACGGGAGAGACGCGAGCACGCCCGAAGGTGACCCTGCGTGGCCTGATCGGGTCACCACCCCTTCCCGCACCACACTGCGTGCGGGACGCTCGCAGATGGCGGCACCCACAGTGTTCTCCGGGGGACACCCCCGGATCCCGGCAGGAGGCATCAAGTGGTCGACGCGGATCAGACATTCGTCATCGTCGGAGGCGGCCTGGCCGGCGCGAAGGCGGCCGAGACGCTGCGAACGGAGGGCTTCACCGGCCGCGTGATACTGATCTGCGACGAACGCGACCACCCCTACGAGCGGCCGCCCCTGTCCAAGGGCTACCTCCTCGGCAAGGACGAACGCGACGGCGCCTTCGTGCACGAGCCCGCCTGGTACGCGCGCCACGACGTCGAGCTGCACCTCGGCCAGACCGTCGACGCCGTCGACCGCGCCGCGAAGACCGTCCGCTTCGGCGACGACGGCACCACCGTCCGCTACGACAAGCTGCTGCTGGCCACCGGCGCCGAACCCCGCCGCCTCGACATCCCGGGCACGGACCTGGCCGGCGTCCACCACCTGCGCCGCCTCGCCCACGCCGACCGCCTCAAGGGCGTCCTGACCTCCCTCGGCCGCGACAACGGCCACCTGGTGATCGCCGGGGCCGGCTGGATCGGCCTGGAGGTCGCGGCGGCGGCCCGCGAGTACGGCGCGGAGGTCACCGTCGTCCACCGGGGCCAGACCCCGCTGCACTCGGTCCTCGGTCCCGAGCTCGGCCAGCTCTTCGCCGAGCTGCACATCGAGCGCGGCGTCCGCTTTCACTTCGGCGCCACGCTCACCGAGATCACCGGGCAGGACGGCATGGTCCTCGCGGCCCGCACCGACGACGGCGAGGAACACCCCGCGCACGCGGTCCTCGCCGCCATCGGCGCCGCCCCGCGCACCTCCCTCGCCGAGGCGGCGGGCCTGGAGCTCGCCGACCCCGCGGACGGCGGCGGCGTCCTCGTCGACGAACGGCTGCGCACCTCCGACCCCGACATCCACGCGGCCGGCGACGTCGCCTCCTTCCCGAACCCCCTCTTCGGCGCCCGGCTGCGCGTGGAGCACTGGGCCAACGCCCTCAACGGCGGCCCGGCGGCGGCCCGCGCGATGCTCGGCCGGGAGGAGGTGTACGACCGGGTGCCGTACTTCTTCACCGACCAGTACGACCTGGGCATGGAGTACTCCGGCTGGGCGCCCCCGGGCTCCTACGACCAGGTGGTGATCCGGGGTGACGCGGGCAAGCGCGAGTTCATCGCGTTCTGGGTGCGGGAGGGCCGGGTGCTGGCCGGGATGAACGTCAACGTGTGGGACGTCACGGACCCGATCCAGCGGCTGATCCGCTCCCGGACCGCGGTGGACACGGAGGCGCTGGCGGACCCGCACGTCCCGCTCGAAAGCCTCGTGTCCTGAGCGGCCGCCCGCCCCGTGCGGTGCTCCCCGTCCCGGGGGTGTCCGACCGCCCGCTTAGACTTCACCCGTGGCAGGACGGATCAACGACGAGGACGTGAAGGCGGTACGGGACGCGGTCCCGATCGACGCCGTGGTGTCCGAGTACCTCCAGCTGCGGAACGCGGGCGGCGGCAACCTCAAGGGCCTGTGCCCCTTCCACGACGAGAAGTCGCCGTCCTTCCAGGTCAGCCCGAGCAAGGGACTCTTCCACTGCTTCGGCTGCCAGGAGGGCGGCGACACCCTCACGTTCGTGATGAAGATCGACCACCTCTCCTTCTCCGAGGCGGTCGAGCGGCTGGCCGCCCAGGCCGGCATCACCCTGCGCTACGAGGAGGGCGGCTACAACCCCGCCCACCAGCGCGGTGAGCGCATCCGCCTGGTCGAGGCCCACAAGATCGCCGCGGAGTGGTACGCGGAGCAGCTCGCGACCTCCCCCGAGGCCGAGACCGGCCGGGTCTTCCTCGCCGAGCGCGGCTTCGACCAGGCCGCGGCCCGGCACTTCGGCGTCGGCTACAGCCCCCAGGGCTGGGACCACCTCACCCGCTACCTGCGCGGCAAGGGCTTCAGCGACAAGGAGCTGATCCTCTCCGGTCTCTCCCAGGAGGGCCGACGCGGTCCCATCGACCGCTTCCGCGGCCGGCTGATGTGGCCCATCCGCGACATCGGCGGGGACGTCGTCGGCTTCGGCGCCCGCAAGCTCCACGACGCGGACAACGGCCCCAAGTACCTCAACACCCCCGAGACGGCGATCTACAAGAAGTCCCAGGTCCTCTACGGCATCGACCTGGCGAAGAAGGAGATCGCCAAGTCCTCCCGCGCGGTCGTCGTCGAGGGCTACACCGACGTCATGGCCTGCCACCTGGCCGGCGTCACCACCGCCATCGCCACCTGCGGCACCGCCTTCGGCGGCGACCACATCAAGATCCTGCGCCGGCTGCTCATGGACAACGGCAGCGCCCGCGTGATCTTCACCTTCGACGGCGACGCGGCCGGCCAGAAGGCGGCCCTGCGCGCCTTCGAGGACGACCAGAAGTTCGCCGCCGAGACCTACATCGCCATCGCCCCCGACGGCATGGACCCCTGCGACCTGCGCCTGGCCAAGGGCGACGAGGCCGTCG
>NZ_MSGP01000048.1 GCF_002078235.1 Streptomyces viridosporus | reverse complement strand
GGCCTCCCGGCCCCACACGGGAGGCCGGGGGCTTCGCTGCTCCGGGGACGGGCGTCAGCCGTTGACGGCCACGTTGCCGAAGGCCGGGTTCAGCAGGCCGATGACGTTGACGCTGTTGCCGGAAACATTAACCGGGACGTCGACCGGGACCTGGACGAGGTTGCCGGAGACGACGCCCGGGGAGCCCACGGCCTTGCCGCCGGCGTGCGCGCCCTCGGTGGCGGAGGCCATGCCCGTACCGGCGGCGAGCAGACCGCCGGCCACCATCGTCACGGCCGCCGCCTTCTTCAGGTTCTTCACTTTCCAAGCCCTCCTTGCGATGACCGCGGCAGGCGCCGCGGCACGCACTGGAGAACGGCGGGCGTCCGGGAGAGGATGCGCCATTCGGGGGACATTCCCACGACGGTATGAATCTCGGATCGGAGGGGAACCTTCCGTACCGTCCGGGACGTCGCGGGTCAGCCGCTCAGGCCGTGGCGCACGGCCCACAGGGCGGCCTGGGTGCGGTCCGCCAGGTCGAGTTTCATCAGGATGTTCGAGACGTGCGTCTTCACGGTCTTCTCGGACAGCACCAGGGCGCGGGCGATCTCCCGGTTGGAACGCCCGTCCGCTATCAGGCCGAGCACCTCGCGCTCCCGTTCGGTGAGCGAGCCGGCGCGTCCCTGACCCGGGGCGGTCTCCTCCTGGGACAGCAGGGCGCCGGCCACCTCGGCCTGGAGGAGGACGTGACCGGCGTGCACGGAGCGGATGGCCCCGGCGAGCGCGTCGGGGTCGATGTCCTTGTACACGTATCCGGCGGCGCCCGCGCGCAGGGCCGGGACCACCGTGCGCTGCTCGGTGAAGCTGGTGACGACCAGCACGCGCGCGGGGTGGTCCAGTTCGCGGAGCCGGCGCAGCGCGTCCACGCCGTCCATGCCCGGCATCTTGACGTCCATGAGGATGACGTCGGGCTGCAGCTCCTGCGCGAGGGCCACTCCCTGGGCCCCGTCCGCGGCCTCGCCGACGACCTCGATGTCGTCCTGCACCTCGAGGAAGGTGCGCAGGCCCCGGCGCACCACCTGGTGGTCGTCGACCAGCAGCACCTTGATTGAGTCAGCCACCGGGGACCTCCATCTCGATCGTGGTGCCCTTGCCGGGCGCCGATTCCACGGTCATCCTCCCGCCGACCCCGCTCGCCCGGTCCCGCATGGAGACCAGGCCCAGATGGCGTCCCGCGCGGCGGACGGTCCGCGGGTCGAAGCCGCTGCCGTCGTCGGTGACCCGCAGGACGGCTCCGCCGCCGCGGCGTTCCAGGGTGACGTCGACGTGGTCGGCCCCGGAGTGCCGCAGGGCGTTGTGCAGCGCCTCCTGGGCGACGCGCAGCACGGCCTCCTCCTGGGCGGCGGGCAGGGCCCGCACGCCGTGGCCGGTGAAGGTGACGCGCGCGGTGTGGGCGCGGTCGAGGACCTGTATCTGGGTGCGGAGGGTGGCGACGAGGCCGTCCTCGTCGAGGGCCGCGGGGCGCAGCTCGACGACCGCCGCGCGCAGTTCGTCGGCGGCTTCGGCGGCCAGGGCGGCGACCTGCTGGAGTTCGCCCTTCGCGCGGGAGGGGTCCCGGTCCACGAGGCGGGCCGCGGCCTGGGCCGTCAGCCTCAGGGAGAAG
>NZ_MSGP01000479.1 GCF_002078235.1 Streptomyces viridosporus | reverse complement strand
CATACATCTTCCTGGCCGGGGTTCAGTGTCGCAGCAGCGGATGTCCCCGGACCCCCGGCCAGGAAGATGTATGCACCAACCAGGACGGTCGTGGACACCAGCGAGAGCAGCAGTGAACCCCGGGCGGACGACCCGGCGCCCCCGGCACCCCCGCGCCGCGGATGGCGCCGCTGGGCGATGGACACCCGCCCCCTGCGCCGCCCGGCCTACCGCCGACTGTGGGCGTCCACCGCCGTCACGGCGGTCGGCAGCCAGCTCACGGCGGTCGCCGTGCCCAAGCAGATCTACGACATCACCGGCTCCTCCGCCTGGGTCGGCACCGCGAGCCTGGCCGGACTGCTGCCGCTGATCGTCTTCGCGCTGTGGGGCGGGGCGATCGCCGACAGCATGGACCGCCGCACACTGCTGCTGATCACCAACACCGGCATCGCCGTCACCTCGCTGCTGTTCTGGGGCCAGGCGGCCGCCGGGCTCGAGTCCGTGGCCGTGCTGATGGTCCTGCTCGCGGTGCAGCAGGCGTTCTGGGGACTGAACGCACCGGCGCGCAGCGCCAGCATCGCCCGCCTGGTTCCCGAGGACGAGCTGCCGGCCGCCAACGCCCTCGGCTCCACCGTCATGCAGACCGGCCAGGTGGCCGGGCCGCTGCTCGCCGGCGCGCTCATCCCCGTCGTCGGCCTGCCCGAGCTGTACCTCATCGACGCGCTGGCCCTGTGCGCCACGGTGTGGGCCGTGTACCGCCTGCCCGCCCTGCCGCCACTCACCGCGCGGGTGGCGCGCCGCGCGGGCGTCCGGGAGATCGTGGAGGGCTTCCGGTACATCTCCGGGCACGCGGTGCTGCTGCTGTCCTTCCTCGCCGACATCGTCGCCATGGTCCTCGGCATGCCCCGCGCCCTGTTCCCCCAGCTCGCCGCCGAGACCTTCGCCCCGTACGGCGAGGGCTTCGCGCTGGGGCTGCTGTTCGCCGCGATACCCATCGGCGCGGTGGCCGGCGGGCTGCTCTCCGGCACGTACTCCCGGGCCCGCCGGCACGGCTGGATGGTCATCGGGTCGGTGGTGGTCTGGGGCGCCGCCGTCGCGGGGTTCGGGCTGAGCGGCAACCTGTGGCTGGCGGTGGCCTTCCTCGCCGTCGCCGGGATCGCCGACATGGTCTCGATGGTGTTCCGCGGGGCGATCCTGCTGTCCGCCGCGACCGACGAGATGCGCGGCCGGATGCAGGGCGTCTTCACCGTCGTCGTGGCGGGCGGCCCCCGGCTCGCCGACGTCCTGCACGGCACCGCGGGCTCGGCCTTCGGCCCCCGGACGGCCGTGGCCGGCGGCGGGATCCTGGTCGTCGTCGTGATGCTCGCCCTGGCCGCCGCGATGCCGGCGCTGCGCCGCTACCGGGTGTGAGGCGCGGCCCAGCCCGCCCGGCGGTCCGTGCCGGACGGGCCCTACAGCGCGCTCCGCCGGTGCATCGTGTACTGCTCCAGCAGCTGCCCCCGGGTCATCTCCAGCCGGTGGGCGAGGATCTCGGCGATCCCGCGGACCAGGGTCAGCCCGAGCCGCGGATCCTCCTCGCACAGCCGGAGCACGGCCGCCGCGTCGAACTCGTAGGTGCGCACCGGGCTGAAGGCCACGGCGCCGAAGTCCCACCGGTAGGGCGGGAACAGCCAGGACCAGCCCAGCAGGTCGCCCACGCCGAGGCCGGCCACCGTCACCCGGTGCAGGTGGTTCACCTGCTGGTCCAGGGACACCGCGCCGGAGCGGATGACCCAGAAGCGGTCGGCGGTGCCTCCCGCCTCGAAGATCCGGGCGTCCTCGGGGAACGACGCCTCCCGGGCGAGCGCCGTCAGCCGCTGCCGCTGCGGGGGAGGCAGGGCGGTCAGGAGTTTGATCGCTTTGGTCATGGGACGGGGCTCCTCGCCGGGCATCGGTTCCGGTGCTTTCCCTACGCCCATTTCAGCCGCCGACGCCGTACGGGGCACCTCGGCGGACGAAGGTTCCGCCGCCGGACCCGGACCGGCCGTCCCGCCGGCCCCCGGCCGCACCGCGCGTCCACCGCGCCGGGCATGAAAAAGCCCTGGCTGGACGGGGGAAACCAGCCAGGGCCGTAAGCGGTGGCGCACGGAGGACCGGACGTCGACTCCGTCACCACGTATGGGTGAACGATAAACCATTTTCGGGGTTCCGGGGCACGGGAACCGGGTCGGGTGACCCGTTTCACCCCGGTACCGTCCCACGCCCCGGTGCTCTCGGTGTGCTAGGCGCTCGCGGTGTCCTCGGCGTGCTCGGCGACGACCCGGAACGTCTCCAGCCCGGGGTCCGTCGGGTCCGGCAGGTGCATGCCGCCGGCCAGCCCCGTGCGCAGATAGCGCAGCACCGGTTCGGTGAGCCGCTCGCCCGGCAGGACGGCCGGGATCCCGGGCGGGTACGGCGTGATCATCTCCGCCGCGACCCGTCCGGCGGCCTCGCTCACCGGCACGTCCTCGGCGGGCCCGAAGAACGCGTCCCGCGGCAGCAGGGCCTGCTCCATCCGCAGCTCGCCGGGGGGCGGCACCTCCACCCGCGGCGCCTCGGGCAGATCCCGGGCGGCCCGAGGCAGGTCCCGCAGCGCCGAGAGCAGTTCGCCGGCCGTCTCCCGGTCGTCGCCCAGGGTGATCTGCGCCCCGATGCGGCGGTGGTCGACGAGGTGCATGTCGACGCCCCGGTGCTCGCGCAGCCAGTCCGCCGCCTGGTACCCGGTGATCCCGAGGCCGTCGACGTCGATGATGCCGGGCAGCGGGTCGAAGTCGTCCGCCAGACCGGGGCCGCAGAAGTCGTCGCGGTCGTTGACGTGCATCCCGTCGATCTCCTCGACGGCGGCCCGGACCTCGGCCGCGAGATCGAGCGTGGCGCCCAGCAGTTCCTTGCCGCGCAGCGCCATCTGCCGCCGCCAGCCGTCCAGCCCCGCGTGGATCAGCACCGACGGGCTGGTGGTGTCCAGCAGGTCCGCGCGGATCCCCAGCAGCGCCGGCGTCACCAGGTCGCCCCGCAGGTGGAAGACGGAACCCTGCTCCAGGCCGCTGCCCATCTTGTGGATGCTGGTCACGCAGATGTCGGCGCCCGCGTCCATCGCCCAGGACGGAAGGTCGGGGTGGAAGGGCAGATGCGCGCCCCACGCCTCGTCCACGATCAGCGGACGCGAACGCCGGTGGCACACCTCGGCGATCGACCGCAGGTCCGCGCAGGCGCCGTAGGGCGTCGGACTGGTGACGAGCGCGCCGCGCGCCTCCGGATGGGCGTCGAAGGCCCGCTCGAAGTCCTCGGCCGACGGCGGATGGGCGAGGTGCCGCTCCGCGTCCCAGCGCGGTTCCACCCACACGGGCTCGATCCCGGACAGGATCAGCCCCGCCACCACCGACTTGTGGGCGTCCCGCCCGATCAGCAGCTTCTCGTGCGGACCCGCGACCGCCAGCATCGCCGCCTTGACCGACAGCGAACTGCCGCAGGTGCTGAAGAAGGTGTGGTCCGCGTGCACCGCGTCGGCCATCAGCTCCTGGGCCCGCTCCAGCACCTGGCCCCGGGTGAGCCGGTCGTCCAGACCGCCCGAGGCCAGCACGTCCCCCAGGAACACCGCGTCCCCGAGCACCGCGCGCACCGCGGGATCGGCACCACGGGCCTGCTTGTGCCCCGGCGGCGTGAACGCCAGTCGCCCCTTGCGGTGATAGTCCTCCAGAGCTTCCAGAACCGGTGCCCGGCTGTGATCGACAGTCATGCCCCCCCGGGTGCCCGGCCCGGCCCGCGGCAATCGGCCCGGCCCCGGCACGCCCCGCGCGACCGCCCGGTCAGCCCCGTGCCGGGTGCCTGCCCGGCGTCAGGATCTCGTCCAGCACCCGCAACACGACCTCGTAGGCCGTCCTGCGCACCTCGGCGTCGCGCGCCATGCCCGGATCCGTCCGTCCGGTCTCCTCGCTCCTGGCCCGCCACGCCCGTTCCTCCTGCGCCGCGCAGGCCCGCGCCCGCTGGATGCGCCGCAGCAGTTCGTCGGAGTCCACCACATCGGTCATGCACTCCGCATACCCCCGTGCGCCGTCCGGATGGCAGGCAACCGGGAAACAGCCGGGAGGTTTGTCCGCATCTGGACAGGTGAGCCGGAACAGGAGACCCGCGGTGTCCGAGGACGGGGACCACCCCCGCGACCGCGGACGGGGCACCGGAAGCACCCGCGTGCCCCGCCGGAGGCCGGGCAGCCGATCCGGCTGCCGCGTCCGTCGGCCGGCCTTTCACCTCAGCCTGTCTCGTCACCGATCAGGGAGCCACAGGATGTGTGAGGAGCACATGACCGAATCCGTTTTCGAGCCGCCCGGTGTGCGCCGGGCCGGACCGTCCTGTCCGCGCCGGCCCGCCGAGGTGCGCGAAGCCGTCGAACGGGCCGTGTCCGAACGCTGCCGCGCCACCCGCACACCCTGCGACCGCCACGCTCTCGCGGACGCGCTGCTCGTCGCCTCCGAGCTCACCACCAACGCGATCCTGCACGGGGGCGGCGTCACCGACTTCCAGGTCGACGTCAGCGGTCCCGCCGTGCGCCTGTCGGTGAGCGACCGCAGCGACGAACTGCCCGCCCCCCTGCCGGCGGCCGACCCGCAGGGGCGCCGTCGGCCCGGCGGCCACGGCTGGCCCATCGTCTGCCGGCTGTCCCGCGACGTCCGGGTCTCCGACCTCCCCGCGGGCGGCAAGTGCATCACCGCCGTGGTGCCCCTGTTCTGAGGCCGTCCCGCGCGCCGAAGCCCGAACCCTTCCGGGCGCCGACCGGGCCCCCGCGGATTGTGCGACGAAGCGGAGTTTGTTCCACCGGGGCCAGGGCAATCGGAGTTCGTGCTTCGGACCGGAGGCGCGCCAGCGGGAGCGGTACGGCCTGCTGCGGACCCTCCAGGCGTCCCGGCGGCGACCGCCCCGCGGTAGATCCCTGAAACCACCGTTCGGGAGCGAACCGCATGCTCATTGACACGTCCACCCCCCACCCCGGAACCCCCCGCCCTGTCTCTTAT
>NZ_MSGP01000478.1 GCF_002078235.1 Streptomyces viridosporus | reverse complement strand
GAGCCGGAGCCGGAGCCGGAGGGCGGGGGACCGGACCTGTGGCATCGACCCCGCCCCACCCTGGACAGGGCCCCGGCACCGCCCGAACGCGGCCCCGGGCGAACGTGCCTACGGCCACGACGAGTACCGCCGCCTGACCCTGGATCTTGACGTGAAGCCGCTGATCGCCCGCCTGGGCACCGAGTACGGCTCCGGCTTGGGCGCTCGACGCCGGGTCGTACAGCGCACCTTCGCCCACCTGCACTGGTCGGGACGGCGGAGCAGGCTGTTCCACAGGGCCGGTCGCAGGTAATGGGCCCCATCTGACGCTGTGTTCGCCTGCGCCCGCGCCGGGTCCGGCTGTTGGTTGAGAGAACGAGCCCCCATGCCCGCTCCTCCAGTCTGAGCGGCGGTGCCGTATCGAGCACCTTCGGCCCTCGATGCGCCGGCTCGTCGGAGTTCATCGCCCCGTGCTGTCCGATGACGTCGCAGCAGGAACCCGGTCTGCCGGAGATCACTTCGTCAGGAGTCCTGAGAGGCCGGCGCAGTTCCGGGACAAGGGGCCTCCCGGCCGCGCGCCGAGCGTGGCGGCCCCTGGAAGACCGTTCCGAGCCGCTCCGTCACCGACGGGCGGAGCGCGGATGCCGGGATGCCGCCGGCCATCGTGCCGGAAAGGAACCGGTGGGCCGTGGCTCGAGATTGGCGACGGGTCCTCGGTCACCACCATTGCCGACAGCAACGCACATCGCTATGTTAATTGAAAATCACATCCGTGCGACAAGCCTCATCCGCGTTGGTCGCGCAACTGACAGGTCTGCGAAGGCATCTAGAACCATCCGGCCCCTTCAGGGAAGCAGGTAAGTCAATGGAGAACCTCAGCAGGCGAAAGGCTCTGTCCCTCGGTGTCGCACTCGGCCTCGTGGGCGTGGCGAACCCCGTCCAGGCGTGGGCGTCGACGGGCTCGGCGGCCGGCGCCGCCGCGGGGACCGGTCCGGAGTGGATCTGGGACGACGCGGCGGACCCGCTGATGGCTTCGATGCTCGACAACGGCCACGTGCCGGCGATCAACACCGCCTGGGCGTCGTGGGTGAACAACAACGACCCGCTGCCCAGCGGCCTGCCGGGCGAATTCGCCGCATACCTGCGGCAGGTCAACCGGCTGCCCTCCTGGGCCGACCCCGCCAAGCTGGACCGCGCCGCCGACTTCAACCGGCGCAGGGACACGTACCTCTTCATGCTGTACGGCCTCGGCAGCGGAATCATGAGCACCGTGATTCCACGCGAGGCCAAGAGCGTCTACTGGTCCGCGGGTGGCGCCGACATGCAGGACCGCGCGGCCAAGACGTTCACGTTCGGCTACGACCTGTCCGAACTGGGAGCGTTCAAACCGACGGGACAGTTCGTCGTCACCGCCAACAAGACGCGCGTGGTGCACGCCGCGGTGCGTCACCTGCTGCCGCAGTCACCGCACTGGCGGGCGGTCGCCGACGAGACCATCCCGATCAGCGCCGCCGACATCCTGGTCACCTTCCACAGCCTGGGCACCTACGTGTACAGGAAGCTGCTCGACTGGAGGATCCCGTTCCCGGCCGCGGACCAGGAGGCGTTCCTGCACTCGTGGCAGGTCGCCATCCACCTGCTCGGCGTGCCGTACGAGCACATTCCCCGGACGTGGGCGGCCGCCGAGAAGCAGTCGGCGCAGGTGCTCACCCCGATCCTCTCCCCGTCCACCGAGGGCATCAAGCTGGCCGAGGAACTGCTCGGCCTGACCGCGCAGATCGACCTCGGCGTCACGCGCGGGTTCCTGAACGAGTTCGTGCGCTACGTCCTCAGCGACGAGGTCGGCGACTGGCTGGGCCTGAAGCGCGACTACGCGTCGGCGGCCCTGGTCCGCACCGCATGGCCGGCGTACATCCTGTTCCGTGAGGGGCTGTCGCCCGTCATGCCCGGCACCTTCTACATGATCGACCAGTTCGTGCGCGCCCTGGCCATGCTGTTCCTCAACAAGGGCTCCTCCGGAACCACCACCCCCATCACGATCCCCACCGGTAACAGGCCGGGCTGAGCCGTCGATCCGGTCCCACCTGTGCCCGCTCCGCGGCAGTCGGGCCGAGGTGCGGGCACCAGGGCGGCTCTCGCACGTGACGCTTCACGACGCGGCGCCTCGTCGTTGCCGGGTTCCGACGGCCGTTCAGAGACCCAGAGCGCCCACGACCAGAGCGGTCACGGCCTCACGATGGTCGGGGCTGTCCTGCCACCGCAGTCTGCGTCCCGCTTCGACCACGACACCGAACCCCGCGTGCACCAGCACACGGGCCTGGTGCGGGCCGAGTTCCGGACGGGCCAGCCGCAACTGCTGCTCCCAGACGGCGATGTGTTCCCGCTGCGCGAGGACCAGGGGCCGCCGCAGGTCGGCCGGCAAGCCGGCGAGTTCGGCCTCGGCGACGCTGTTGAGCTCGGTGTACTCGAAGCTGTAGGCGACATATGTTGCTGCCAGCGCGACGACGGCGTCCCGCGGACCGGCCACCTCGTGCAGACTCCGCTCCACACCCTGGGCCAGCAGTCCCGCTGCCTGAAGACATGCCGCCGCCAGAATGTCGATCTTGCCGGCGTAATGGCGGTAGAGCGCGGACGGGGTCAGTCCCACCGCCTCCGCGATCTGTCCGTTCGTGACGTTGGCGAAGCCGTCCCGAGCGAACAGCGGGATGGAGGCGGCGAGGATCTCCGCGCGTCGCGTGCGCGGCACCGGCCGAGCGGGAAGTTCGACGGGGTGGGCGCCCGGCCGGCCCGCCGCCGGATCGGTCGCGGCCACCCCCAGTGCGCACGCCAGCAGCAGGTCCTCGGCCCGGCGCTGGGCGATGGAGGTGTGATGCATCGTGATCGACCCGATCGCACCGAGGGCCGCCGTGGCCCGCAGCCGCTCGTCGGGCAGTGGGTGCTCGCGCTGTACCGCCTCGTCGACCCGCTCGACGAGGCGACCGAACTTCACCCCGAGACGTCGGCGGTCCTCGCGGTCGAGGTACCGGGCCTCCCACCGGTACACACCGCCCGACGCGCGATGAGCGACGGTGACCCGGGCGATGGCGGTGAGCACGTCCGCCAGGGGAGCCTCGGACGGCACCTCGTCGAGCGCGGCGACCAGTCCGTCCACCATGACGTGGGCGCACTCGGCGAACAGCGCGTACTTGTTCGGGAAGTGCCGGTACAGGGCGGCCGCGGTGATGCCCACACCGGCGGCGACCTCCTCCATGGACGCCTTGTGGTAGCCGCGCTCGCTGAAGACCCGCCCGGCCGCGTCGACGATGAGTTGCCTGCGGTTGCGGGGCCGAGTGGCCGCGGTCGGACGGGCGGTCGCGGCCGAACGGGCGGACGGGGAGGCGGGAGCCATGCGAATCAGTCAATCACACGCCCTCAGAAGGCCGGGCTCCTTCGACGCGGACCGCCCAGGACGCGCCTCCAGGATCACTTCCCGCGCGGTGTCGTGCCGCCCGACGTGAACGGCCCGCGCCGACTGTCGGCGCGGTGGGCGGCTGCCGGCACTCCGGCGGGGACACGTCGTCCGGCACCGCCGTCCCCGGCGCCGGAGCGGACGGTCAGGTGAAGGTGAGGACCGGCTTCACCACACTGCCGTCCCGCATGGCGGTCACGGCCGCGTCGATGTCCTCGAACGGGAACGTGGTGACCAGTCGCTCGATCGGGAAGAGGCCACGCCTGTGCAGGCCGATCAGCTCGGGGAGGAAGCGGCCGGGGTCGGAGTCGCCCTCGATCACCCCGTGGACACGGACGCCCTTGGAGAGCAGGCCCATCACGTCGAACGTCACCTCACCGCCGAGGCCGAGCAGGGCGAGTTCGCCGCGCGGGCGCAGCGCGCCGATGGCCTGGCGGGCCGTCTCCGGACGGCCGGTGGTCTCGACGACGTGGTGCGCACCACCGCCGGTGAGGTCGCGCAGCGCCGCGACCAGACCGTTCCCGGGGGCCAGGGCCGCCTTGGCGCCGAGTTCGACGGCCAGGGCGCGGCGGAAGGCGATCGGGTCGACGGCCACCACCGGGTCACAGCCAACGGCCACCGCGGCCATCAGCGCGCTCAGGCCGACCCCGCCCACGCCCAGGACGACCAGCGAGGAGCCCGGTTCGGGGCGCAGTCGGTTGAGCACGGTGCCCGCTCCCGTCTGGCCGCTGCAGCCCAACGGCGCGGCGACCGCGGCCGGCAGGTCGGAGGGCACCTTGATGACGCCGCGTTCGTGGACGACGGCGTGCGTGGCGAAGCTGGACTGGCCGAAGAAGCCGGCGTGGAGCGGTGTGCCGTCGAGGGAGAGCGCAGTGGTGCCGTCGTCGCGTCCGCCGGAGAAGTTCCGGGCCTGCGCGGCGTGGCAGTAGGCCGGATGGCCCGCCGCGCACTGCTCGCAGGTGCCGCAACTGGCGAAGGTGAGGCAGACATGGTCCCCCGGCGCGACGCCGGTCACCTCCGCGCCCACCGCCTCGACTCGACCGGTGCCCTCGTGGCCGAAGACCATTGGGGTGAGCTGCCGGGGCCAGGTGTCCCGCATCACCAGGTCGGTGTGACAGACGCCGACCGCGGTCATCCTCACCAGCACCTCGCACGGCAGTGGGTCCTCGAGGTCCGCGTCCCGGAGGGTGAAGGGGGCGCCCGGCGCCTCGACGACCGCAGCGCGGACGCGCCTCACGAGCCCTCTCCGGCACGCGGGCCCCCGTGCGGGACCTCGGGGACGCGCTCGAGGAAGAAGTAGAAGAAGGGGCCCTCGGCGGGGGTCCCCTTGACGTTCATGATTCCTATCAGCGTGGTGTCGTCCACCTGCTTGAAGTGGTCGAAGACCGGCTGGCCGTCGTAGACCATGGTGGCCGTCGGTTCACCGCGGAACTCGACGGTCCACAGGCTGGCCTCGCCCTTGCCGAGCTCGCGGTCGGAGTACAGCTCACCTGTCGCGTTCCGGCAGATCAGCGGCTTGGCGTCGTGCACGGCGACGAACGTCTTGCCGTACCAGCCGGCCTTCGCCAGCGCGCCATTGAGGGGATGACCGGTGCGGAATTCGCCGCCCTTCCACTCACCGAGGATCTCCTCGGGGCGGACGGTGGCCAATGCCGCCCAGATCTCGTCGAGTTCCGAGGGGTCGACCGGGCCGTCCTTCTCCCGGAGGTCCTGGAACCGGGCGCGGGCCTCGAGGATGTCCATGCGGGGTGTCCTCTCGTCGGTGCTGACACGGTAGAAGTGGAACGGCAGGAGGTTGCCGGCGCGTGATGCGTCGGAGACGGTCGCCCCGACCGCTGCCGACCGGCGGGAGCGGGTCCCCGCCGCGTCACCGGGAGGTGCGCGGAGCGGAACCCCGGGGGGCGGAGGCCCGCGCGAGGGAGGAGCGCCGGGGGAGCGGGAGGTCGCCGGTGACCGCGCCGGGGTGGCCCACGGTGCCGAGGCTCAGCAGCACGTGGCGCTCGGCGACCTCCTCCGCGGTGAGCGGACCGTCCTCGCGGAACCAGTTGGCGACCCCCTGGCACATGACGAGCACCGAACGCACCGCATCGGCCGGGATCGGCGTGGTGAACACACCCTGGACGCGGCCCGCCTCGACCGTGTCCAGCAGCATGTGCTCGAGATAGTCCCGCAGGGCGACGTAGCGCGCCCGGTTCTGGGGCTCCAGACTGCGGATCTCGGTGTCCAGGAAGGCCAGTTGCTGACGGTGGGCCATGTAGAGCACGATCGACTCGACCATGCCGCAGAACCGCGCCAGCGGATCGTCCCCGGCCTCCCTCGCCGCGGCCCGGCAGCGGTCCAGGACGTCCTTGATGGACGTCTCCAGCAGTGTGGCCAGCAGGGCCTGCTTGTTCTCGTAGTGGTAGTACAGCGCGGGCACGGTGACGCCGACCCGGCCGGCGATGTCCCGGACCGAAGTGCCGTGGTAGCCGTGTTCGTTGAAGGCCTCCATGGCGTGCAGCAGGATCGGGTGCAGGTCGAGCGGTCCGTAGGAGCGCCAGCGCTCCGCCGGGGGAGGGGGGTCCTGGCTCGGCTCGGTGTTCAACGACTCTCCTCGGGACGGGCAGCGATCGGCGACATCGTACGGCCGTGAGTCCGAAAAGCCTCCCTCCAGTTGCTTAGCGATCGATCAGGAGAACTGGCATCCGGCGTCCGGCGTGAGGTCACTTCCCTGGTATAGATCCATAAAAACACTTGTTGTAAGGGGAGTTGACCGACCGACAGCACGCTTCTACTTTTTAGCGAACGCTCAGTAAGTTCCGGGTGGCGGCGGTGAGTCCGCCTTGCACCGAGAGGGGAACCCATGAGCCGGCACCCCACCGGCCTTCCCGGCAGCGACGTGACGGGCCCGCTGGACGGCGTGCGCGTGGTCGAACTGGCGGGGATCGGTCCCGGCCCGTTCGCCGCCATGCTCCTCGCCGACCTGGGCGCCGACGTCGTCCGCGTGGACCGCCCCGGCCCCTCGCCGCTCGGCGGTGATCCGGCGTACGACGTCACCAACCGCAACAAGCGCTCCGTCCTGGTCGACCTCAAGTCGCCCGAAGGGCCGGGAACAGTAAGGGCGTTGGCGGCGCGCGCCGAGATCCTGGTGGAGGGGTACCGACCCGGTGTCGCGGAGCGGCTCGGGGTCGGCCCCGAGGAGTGCATGGCCGTCAACCCCGCACTGGTGTACGGCCGGATGACCGGCTGGGGCCAGCGAGGCCCCCTCGCGTCCCGGGCCGGACACGACATCGAGTACCTCGCCCCCACCGGCACCCTCGGCATGATCGGCGACCCGGACCGGCCCCCGGCCGTCCCGGCCAACCTCCTCGGCGACTACGCGGGCGGCTCCCTCTACCTCGTCGTCGGCGTCCTCGCCGCCCTGCACCACGCGCGCGCCACCGGCACCGGACAGGTCGTCGACGCCGCCATCGTGGACGGCGCCTCCCACCTCTCCGCGATGATCCACGGCATGCTCGCCGCCGGCGCCTGGCAGGACCGGCGCGGCGCCAACCTCCTCGACGGCGGCTGCCCGTACTACGGCACGTACGAGACGGCCGACGGCCGCCACATGGCGGTGGGCGCGCTGGAGCCGCGGTTCTACGCCGAGTTCCTGCGCCTGCTCGGCATCGAGGACCGGGCCGCCGCCCACGCGGACGTCACCCGGTGGCCGGAGCTGCGCGAGCAGGTCGCCGCCCGCTTCAGGACCCGCACCCGCGACGCGTGGACGGCCGTCTTCGAGGGCTCCGACGCCTGTGTGGCACCCGTGTTCTCCCTGCGCGAGGCCCCGCACCACCCGCACCTGGCCGCCCGCGGGACCTTCACCGACCACGGCGGCATCACCCAGCCCGCACCGGCCCCGCGGTTCTCCGCGACCCCCGCCACCGTCCGCACCGGGCCCGCCCGGCCGGGCGCCGACACCGACGACGTGGCCCGCGACTGGGACGTACCCCGACTGCTGTCCTCGTCCTCGAACCCTCAGTGAAAGGCCTCCCCGTGAGCACCGAAGCGTACGTGTACGACGCGATCCGCACCCCGCGCGGTCGCGGCAAGGCGAACGGCGCCCTGCACGGCACCAAGCCCATCGACCTGGTCGTCGGCCTCATCCACGAGATCCGCGCCCGCTTCCCGGACCTCGACCCGGCGGCGATCGACGACATCGTCCTCGGCGTCGTCTCGCCCGTCGGCGACCAGGGCTCCGACATCGCCCGCATCGCCGCCATCGCCGCCGGGCTGCCCGACACGGTGGCCGGCGTGCAGGAGAACCGCTTCTGCGCCTCCGGTCTGGAGGCCGTCAACCTGGCCGCCGCCAAGGTGCGCTCGGGCTGGGAGGACCTGGTCCTGGCGGGCGGCGTGGAGTCGATGTCCCGGGTGCCGATGGCCTCCGACGGCGGCGCCTGGTTCAACGACCCGATGACCAACCTCGAGGTCGACTTCGTGCCGCAGGGCATCGGCGCCGACCTGATCGCCACCCTCGAGGGCTTCTCCCGGCGCGACGTCGACGCGTACGCGGCGCTGTCGCAGGAGCGCGCGGCCACCGCCTGGAAGGAGAACCGCTTCGAGCGGTCCGTCGTGCCGGTGAAGGACCGCAGCGGCCTGGTCGTCCTCGACCACGACGAGCACATGCGCCCCGGCACCACCGCCGACTCCCTCGCGGCCCTCAAGCCGTCCTTCGCGGACATCGGCGAACTGGGCGGCTTCGACGCGGTGGCGCTGCAGAAGTACCACTGGGTCGAGAGGATCGACCACGTCC
>NZ_MSGP01000477.1 GCF_002078235.1 Streptomyces viridosporus | reverse complement strand
CCCACCGCTGACACACCTGGGACCACGGAGGTCCGGGACACGCGTCCCCGACCCTCCTCCGACACCCCGGTGCGCCCGGGTGACCGAAACGACGACGACCCCGAGGACGGCCCCGTGCCCGTCCCCGGGGTCGCTCTCCGTGTCCCGGAGGGACCACGACGGTCCGCCGGCCGCTTCCCCCTACTGCGGCGGCAGCGGGTAGCTTCCCGTGTTCGTCGGCGCGTGCTCCGGCAGCCAGAGCACGGCGGCCGCGCCCTCGGCCGGTACGTCCTGCGGCGCCCCCGCCGGCCGGACGTTGCGGAAGGTCAGCCGGGCGCCCAGCACCCGTGCCTGTCCCGCCGCGATGGTCAGGCCCAGGCCGTGGCCGCGGCCGGCCCGGTCCCTGCTGCCGGTGCGGAAGCGGCTCGGCCCTTCGGCGAGCAGGTCCGCGGGGAAGCCGGGCCCGTGGTCGCGGACCCGGATCACCCGGCCCTCGACGGTGACCTCGATGGGCGGCCTGCCGTGCCGGGCGGCGTTGGCGAGCAGGTTGAACAGCACGCGTTCCAGTCGCCGGGGGTCGGTGGTGACCTCCGACTCGTGCACCACCAGGACCGTGACGTCCGGGTCCTTCGCCGCCACCCGCCGGGAGACGAACTCGCCCAGCAGGATGTCCTGCAGTTCGGCGCGCTCGGAGGCGCCGTCCAGCCGGGCCACCTCCAGGACGTCCTCGACGAGGGTGCGCATGGCCTTGGCCCGGTCCAGCACCAGTTCCGTCGGCCGGCCCGGCGGCAGCAGCTCGGCGGCGGTCAGCAGCCCGGTCACCGGGGTGCGCAGCTCGTGCGCGATGTCGGCGGTGACCCGGCGCTCGGCCTCCAGCCGCTGCCGCAGCGCGTCCGCCATGGCGTCCACCGCGCTGGCCAGGTCGTCGGTCTCGTCCCGGACCACCCCGCCGATGGCCTCCCGCACCCGGACGTCCGTCTCGCCCCCCGCGACCCGGTTGGCGGCGGCGGCCGCCTTGCGCAGCCGGCGCGACAGGTGGCCGCCGATGAGCACCCCGAGCGCGCTGCCGCCCAGGACGGCCGCGATCGAGCCGATCACCAGGGCCCGGTCGAGATCCTTGAGGATGTCCGAGCTGCGGTCGGTGAAACCGGAGTGCAGCGACATCACCTGCCCGTTCTTCAGCGGCACCGCCGCCCAGATGTCCGGCGACCCGCCCGGCCGGTCGGCCACGTAGGTCGCCCGGCGGCCCTCCCCGACCTTCTCCCGGAGCTCTTCGGGCAGCTCCGGGTCGTTGATCTTGGTGTTGGGGAAGTTCAGCCGCCCGGACAGCTCGTAGTTGCGCTGGGCGATCATGAGGCGCTCGTCGGCGAGGCTGCGCGCGTTGTCCAGCATCGACACCCGGGCCGCGTTGTGCACCACCAGGCTCAGCGCGACCGCCACCAGCGCGCCGACCAGCGCGATGGCCGCGCTCAGCTTCCAGCGCAGCCCCGTGCCGATGCCCACCCGGTCGACGCAGGCCGCCACCAGGCGCCGGAAGTACCCCCGCATCCGTCTGCTCAGGCCTTCAGTTTGTAGCCGAAGCCGCGGACCGTCTCGATCCGGTCCTGGCCTATCTTCGTCCGCAGCCGCTGCACATGGACGTCCACGACCCGGGTGTCACCGCCCCAGCCGTACTCCCACACGCGTTCGAGCAGCTTGTCGCGGGAGAGGACGGTGCCCGGCGCGGAGGAGAACTCCAGCAGCAGCCGCATCTCGGTCGGCGTCAGCGCCACCGGCTCTCCCGCCCTGCGCACCTCCATGCCCCCGGTGTCGATCTCCAGTTCGCCGAAGGCCAGCACCCCTGAGCCGTCCGCGGCGGCCGACTCCTCCCGGCCGCCGTTCGCCCGCCCGAAGCGGCGCAGCACCGCGCGGATCCGGGCGACCAGGACGGCACCGTCGAACGGCTTGGTCACGTAGTCGTCGGCGCCCGCCTCCAGGCCCAGCACGACGTCGATGGAGTCGGCGCGCGCCGACAGCATGATCACCGGGACCGTCGACTCGTCGCGGATGCGGCGGCACAGGCTGACCCCGTCGAGGCCGGGGACCATGACGTCGAGGAGCGCGATGTCCGGCCGGTCGGAGCGGAACGCCTCCAGGCCGGACAGGCCGTCGGGCATCGCGGTGACCGCGAAGCCGTCCCGCTCCAGGGCGAGCTGGGTGGCCTCGCGGATGACGTCGTCGTCCTCGACGAACAGGACGTGGGTCTGGTCTGCCATCCCGGTGCTCTCAGTTCTCGTTTCGGTCTCGGGCCGGTGCGAGCGCTTCCTCCTCGCCCACCCGAAGGACGCGGGGGCCGTGCGGAGGGTTCACCCGTTCATCGGTCCGGGCGGCCCCGGCGGTTCACGGTGTGAGCCGGCTCTCAGCCGTCGGGCACCGGCATCGGCTCGGTGCCGCCCACCTTGCCGTAGTCGTTGTGCGTGCGGTACTCCTCGGTGAACCGGCCCGCTGTCCAGCGGTAGGTGATCACGTCCTCGCCGGACGGGCTCGACACCGGGTCGCCCCGGTCGTACACCTGCTTGGTCACCACCAGGTCCCCGCGGTCGATCTCCGCGTACACCGGGGGCTCCTCGGCCGCGAACACGTTGGTGTACGCACCGCCCTCGTCGCGGTACACGTACGAGCCGATCCCCACGGCGTCCCCGCAGGTCAGCACGTTGACGACGACGTCGTCGGCGGTCCCTCCGGTGAGGTTGCCGTAGCTCACGTCGACGGGGTACTCGTCGGCGACGCACGGCTTGAGCCCCCGCTTGACCTCGGCCGAGACCGCCGGGTCGGCCTTGACCAGCCGGACCGCGTTCACCCGGGCGGGATCCGTGGCCGGCACGGGCGAGGGGGCGGAGCTCGCCACCGCCTCCGCGTGCGCCGGGCCCTCGTCCCGCGCGCCGGTGCCGCCCGTGCCGCAGCCGGCGACGAAGAGGCCCGCGGCGCCGAGCACGGCCGTCGCCGTGGTCGCCGCCCGGGCCATGGTGCCCCCCGCGCCGGTCAGGCCGCGCAACGCTCCCGCTCCTCACGCTCCAGCGCGCGTGCGTCCAGATCGCGCGCCTCGAGCTCCTCGCGGAGCCGGTGCAGCGCCCGGTGCAGCGTGCTCTTGACCGTTCCGGTCGACATGCCGAGGGCGGCGGCGGTCTCCTCCGTGGACATCTGCTCCCAGTGTCGCAGCACCACGACACCGCGCTGCTTCGGGGCGAGCACCTTCAGAATGTCCATCAGCAGGGCGCGGTCCGCGTGCTGCTCGGTGGCGTCGTCCACGCAGGCCTCCGGGAGCTGCTCGGTCGGCACCTCCTCCAGCTTGCGGGCGCGCCACCACTCGGTCCGTGTGTTGATCATGACGCGGCGCAGGTAGGCGTCGGCCAGCCGCTTGTCCTCGATGGTCTCCCAGCGGCCGTACGTCCGGGCCAGCGCGGTCTGCAGCAGGTCCTGTGCGTCGACGGGGTCCGGGACCAGACGGCGGGCGCTGCGCAGCAGCGCGTCCTGCCGGGTACGGACGTACTCCTCGAACTCGAGCACCTCGCCCTGCGCCATCGTGAACCGCCTTCCGCTCCCCGTTCCGGCCCGCCCGTGCGGGCCGGCCGCACTGCCTGTGATCCGTGGCCGTCGTGCCGTTGCCGGGCACGCGAACGAAGGTACGGAGGCCTTGTCACGGCGCTGTGCGAAGAAGCCTGCGGGCAGCCTGCGGCTGTCCGGCGGTTGTGTAACAGAAGGAGGAACGAGGGGGAACGGGGAGAACGGGGGGAACGCTGCGGAACAGGGAGGAGCGGGGAGGAACGCGGCGAAGCGGTGCGGTGGCGGACGAGGTCATGGGGCGGCCCGGCCGGTCGGCGCCGTGACCGCGGACGCCTGTACCCGGCCGCGCCGGCCGCGCGTCAGCTCAGCGGCAGCCGGTACAGGCCGCCCGGCAACGGCTCCACCAGACCGTCGGCGACGAGACCGTCCAGGGCGCGGGCGCGCTGCACCGGCTCGTGCCACACCCGGTCCAGCACGGTCTGCGGCACCGGTCCGTGCGTCTCCCGCAGGACGGCCAGCAGCCGTCCGCGGACCTGACGGTCCGTGCCCGCGTACGTCTGGCCCCGGCGCGGCGGACCCTCGTGGGCCGGCTTGCCCGCCAGGCGCCAGGCGCACTGCGCGGCGATCGGGCAGTGGTGGCACGACTCGTTCTTCGCCGTGCACACCAGCGCCCCGAGCTCCATGGAGGCGGCGGCCCACCGCGCGGCGGTCGACGCCTCCTCGGGCAGCAACGCGCGGGCGAGCCGGCGCTCGGCGGCGGTGGTGGCGTTCGGCGGGTACTGCACCCCGGTGACGGCGCGGGCGAACACCCGGCGGACGTTGGTGTCCAGCACCGCGTGCCGCTGCCCGTACGCGAACGAGGCCACGGCCGCGGCCGTGTACTCGCCGATCCCGGGCAGCGCCAGCAACTGGGCGTGATCGGTCGGCACGTCGCCGCCGTGCCGTTCCGTTATGGCGACGGCGGCGCCGTGCAGGCGCAGGGCGCGGCGCGGGTAGCCGAGCCGGCCCCAGGCGCGGACGGCCTCACCGGGCGCCTCGGCGGCGAGGTCGGCGGGGCGCGGCCAGCGGGCCAGCCACTGTTCGTAGACGGGCAGGACCCGGTTGACCGGGGTCTGCTGGAGCATGAACTCGCTGACCATCACCCCCCACGCACCGGCCTCCGGGCGCCGCCAGGGCAGGTCCCGGGCGTGCTCGTCGAACCATTCGATGACGGGGGAGTGCAGCGGCTCACCGAGAGCACGCTCGGACGCGGAATCGGCGGTGCCGCCGTACGGGGGCTTCGTAGGAGCAGTCATGTCCACTCGATCCTGCCATGCCGGGCCACCCCTGCGGGGGGACCGCCACGGTGCGGGGAGGGGAACGGGGTCCCGGAGGGTGACGGGCACCTGACGATCGACAGCAGTGGCGGCCCCACGGCCGCTTGTAGCGTCGGCGGCATGGAACGTGCCCGTTGCGCCGCGCTCGGCAGGGGCTGCCTGCTCTGGGCGGCCCTCGCCGCCCCGGCACTCACCGCGGACCGGCTCGGGCTGAACGAGCCGCGCCCCCTCGGGCAGCGGGCGGCCGACCTGGTCCTGCTCGCCGCCGCCACCGCCGTGTCCCGGCGCCGACCCCCGGTCGCCTTCGGCCTGGTGGCCGCCCTGAGCCTGGCCCGGGCGCCCGCGCTGTTCAGCCTCTCCTACGGTCCGGCGCTCGGCGTGTTCGCGCTGCTGCTCGGACTGCGGGCGGGCCGCGCCGCCCCCGCGGCGCTGTGCTTCGCCGCCGTCGGCTGTGCCGGCACCGTGCGGATCGCGCTCGCCGGGACCGACCCGGTCCCCGAGTGGCTGGTCCTGACCGGCACCCTCCTGTTCGGCTGCGTCTTCCCCTGGCTCGGCGGGCGCTACTGGCGGCAGAGCCGCCGGCTGGCCGAGGAGGGCTGGCTGCGGGCGGCCCGCCTCGAGGAGGAACAGCGCCTGACCGAGGAGCGCGCCCGGCTGCGGGAGCGGGCCCGGATCGCCCAGGACATGCACGACTGCCTGGGGCACGAGCTGAGCCTGATCGCCCTGCGCGCGGGCGCCCTCCAGGTCGCCCCCGACCTCGCCGGCCACCACCGGGCCGCCGCGGCCGATCTGCGCGCGGCGGCCGCCGACGCCACCGACCGGCTGCACCGCATCATCGGGGTCCTGCGGGAGGACGACGACGAGCCCGCGCCCCTGGCTCCCGCCGGCGAGAGCGTCGAGCAACTCGTCGCCCGCGCCGCCGAGTCCGGGCTGCCGGTGCGCTGGGAACCCGGCGGGCGGAACACCGCCGCACGGCTCGGCGGGCTCGCCGAGCGGCTGCTGCACCGGGTGACCAGGGAGGCGCTGACCAACGCGGCACGGCACGCACCGGGCGCGCCCGTCGTCGTGGCGGTGACGGGGGACGGCGTGCGGGGAGCGACGGTCACCGTCACCAACGGGCGAGCTCCGCAGGGGAGTTCCCCGTCCCCGGGGAGCGGCTCGGGCCTGACCGGACTGCGCGCCGCCGTGACCGCGGTCGGCGGCGCCTTCGAGGCGGGCCCGTACGCCGACGGCTACCGGGTCCGGGCCCACGTCCCGGCGCGGCCGTCCGCGGCGGCCCCGTCCCCGCGCCCGCCCTCCACCCCCTTCGCCCGGGCCCGGCGTCGCACCACGGCCGGTCTCGGCGCCGCCGCCGGCGCGGGCGTCGTCCTGGTCGGTTCGGCCTTCGGCTGGTACGCGTACACCGAGACGCACTCGGTCCTGGAGCCCGCCGCGTACGCGGGGCTGCGTCCGGGCGACCCGGCCGACGAGGTGGCGCGGGTGCTGCCGGAACGGGACGTCCGGGACCCGCCCGCGGAACGCGCGCCCGCGCCGCCCGGGGGCGCGGACTGCCGCTACTACCGGGCGAGCGGCGAACTCTTCGTCTCCGTCGACCACTTCCGGCTCTGCTTCGACGAGGGGCGGCTGGTCGCCAAGGACGTGATCCCGCGCGTCGGCCTGTCCGGCGGGGAGCGGGGAGGCCGTGGGGGAGACGAGGGACGTGAACGGCACGGGGAACACGAACGACACGAGGAGTCCGCACGGTGATCCGGGTCCTGCTGGCCGACGACGAGGCGATGGTGCGCGCCGGGGTGCGCGCCATCCTGGGGAGCAGCGGCGAGACGGAGGTCGTCGCCGAGGCGGGGGACGGGCGCGAGGCCGTCGAACTGGCCCGGGCGCACCGCCCCGACGTGGCCCTGCTCGACATCCGCATGCCCCGCCTGGACGGGCTCGCGGCGGCCGAGGAGATCGTCCGCGCCGTGCCCGGCACGGCCGTCGCGATGCTCACCACCTTCTCCGAACGCACTTACGTGGCCCGTGCGCTGGGCGGCGGCGCCACCGGCTTCCTGCTCAAGTCCGGTGACCCGTACGAACTCATCGCCGGCGTGCGGGCGGTGGCGGGGGGCGCGGCCTTCCTGTCGCCCACGGTGGCCCGGTACGTCATCGAGGGCCTCGGCGGCGCCCACGGCACCGGCCGGCTGGCCCGGGAGGCGGAGGCACGCGCGCGGGTGGCGGTGCTCAGTCCGCGCGAGCGCGAGGTGCTCGGCCTGGTCGGGGCCGGGCTGTCCAACCCGGAGATCGCCGCCCGGTTGCACCTCGTCGAGGGCACGGTGAAGGCGTACGTCAGCGCGGTCCTGGACCGGCTCGGGGTACGCAATCGCGTCCAGGCGGCGATCGTCGCCCACGAGGCGGGACTGGTCACGGCGTGAACCCGCTCAGCGGCGCCGGTGCGTCGCGTACGGCGGCACGCGGTGGGCGGCCGTCCCCGGTCCCGGCCCGGTGAACCACCGCGCGGCGGGCGACGACGAGGCGCGCAGCGCTCCCGCGAGCCGGACCGCCGGGCGCGTGGCCAGGCGCACGGCCGCGAGGGCGACGACCGTGCCGAGGAGCAGCCCCGCCACCACGTCGTGCGGGTAGTGCACCCCGACGAACACCCGGGAGAAGGCCGTGAGCAGGGCCAACGGGGCGGTCAGCCACACGAGTGCGCGCCGGACCAGGACCAGGGCGAGGGCCGAGGCGCCCGCGATCGTGGCGTGGTTGCTGGGGAACGACCAGTCGCCGTGCGGCGGGCACGCGGCCAGGGAGGGGGCGGCGCCGGTGACCGCCCGGCACGGGCGTTCCTCCGTGACGACGGACTTCAGCACTTCGCTGCACCCGTACGCCACAGCCGTGGCCAGAGGCGCAAGGGCCGCGATCGCGAACGTTCGTGGGCCGGCGTGCCGGGCACGCCACCAGCCGAGGACGAACAGCGCGACGAAGACCAGGAGTCCGACCTCGGTCCCGATCTCGGCGGTGTGCCGTACCCACGGCGGGGTGTCGTGTGCGAAGCCGGTGATGTCGCGGTAGAGCCCGCTGTCCACGAAGTCCATGGTCACGGACCGTAGGCGGAAGACCGGAACGGTCACACCCCGCGATCGTCGTGTGCCGTACCCGACGAACGGCAGGGGCAGCAGGGCGGTTTCCGGAATGATGATCCGGAAAAGATGTGGTCTTGGCGGCGGGTGGGACGGGCGAACGCGCCGATCTCTCGTACAGTTTGCGCCGTGGGATCTCTGCGCAATCCGGTCGGGCCGCTTCCCTCCTCCATCTACTGGCGAAGGAGGGTCGTACTGCTGTCCGTACTGGCCTTGTTGGCATTGGTGATCACCTGGGTGGTCACCGCGGGCGGCGGGGGCGGCGACGGCCGGGGGAACGGGGCCAACGGCAAGAATCCCGCGCCGTCCATCACTCCGGGACCGTCGGGTTCGGGACCGGCGATCAGCCAGGCGCCGGGTGGACGTGACGAGCCGGGGTCCGGCGGATCCGGTGGGTCCGGTGGGTCCGGCGGCTCGTCGTCCGGGAGCGGGGACGACGGGGCGGGCGGCGACCCCGCGGACTCCGGTGGCGCCGACGGCGCGGACGGTGCGGACGGCGGTGCGGAGGGCAGCGCGGGCGGCGGCTCCGAGGGCGGTACGTCGTCCGGGGTCGGCGCGGGTGACGCGCTGCCGTCCGGATCCGGCTCCGGACTGCCCAACTGCACGGCGACCGCGGTCAAGTTGAACCTGCGCAGCGCCCGCAACGCCTACGAGCCCGGTCGGACGCCCACGTTCCTGCTGACCGCGCGGAACGTCTCCGACGGTGACTGCAAGATCGATCTCGGGCCGGAGAACACGGTGTTGACGATCGCTCAGGCGAGTGCCGACGACGCGTACTGGGCGTCGGACCACTGCCCCGAGGGCGCTCGGAGCCTGGTGTTCCGGGTGCCGGCCGGCGAGAGCATCACCTACACCGTGAAGTGGGACCGCAAGCCGAGCGCCGAGCGGTGCGCGACCCCGCCGGCGGGGTCGGCCGGTGCGGGGACGTACCTGGTGGAGGCCAAGGCGCCGGGGTTCGCGAAGCTGCAGACGTCGTTCGTGCTGGAGAAGGACTGAGGCGCTCTGCCGCTCCCGGCGCCGGGAGCG
>NZ_MSGP01000476.1 GCF_002078235.1 Streptomyces viridosporus | reverse complement strand
CGTCGGCGAGGAGAAACCCTCGGCCGCCCACCGGGCCCGGCTCGCACTCGCCGACGCCGCCGGGACGGTGCTGGCCGGCGGCCTGTCCCTGCTCGGCATCGACGCACCCGACCATCTCTGAAGAGCCAGCGAAGAGAGCCACCGAAGACATGAGCCGTTCCGCACACCCCGCCGGGCCCCGTTACGCCGACGTCCTCCCCGAGGGGCACTACTCCGCGCCCCCCGCCGACCTCAACGCCCTCGACCCGAAGGTGTGGGCCCGGACCGTCGGGCGCGACGAGCACGGCGTGCTCACCGTCGGCGGGATCGACGTCAAGCAGCTCGCCGAGGAGTTCGGCACCCCCGCGTACATCCTGGACGAGGCCGACTTCCGGGCCCGGGCGCGGGCCTGGCGCACCGCCTTCGGCAGCGACGCCGACGTGTTCTACGCCGGCAAGGCGTTCCTGTCCCGGGCCGTCGTGCGGTGGCTGCACGAGGAGGGGCTGAACCTCGACGTCTGCTCCGGCGGCGAGCTCGCCACCGCGCTGTCCGCCGGGATGCCCGCCGACCGCATCGCCTTCCACGGCAACAACAAGTCCCCGGCCGAGATCGAGCGCGCCGTCCGCGCCGGTGTCGGGCGGATCGTGCTCGACTCGTTCCAGGAGATCGTGCGCGTCGCCCACATCGCGCAGTCCCTCGGCAAGCGGCAGCGGGTGCAGATCCGCATCACCGTCGGCGTCGAGGCGCACACGCACGAGTTCATCGCCACCGCCCACGAGGACCAGAAGTTCGGCATCCCGCTCGCCGGCGGGCAGGCCGCCGAGGCCGTGCGGCGGGCGCTGCAGCTCGACGGTCTCGAGGTCATCGGCATCCACAGCCACATCGGGTCGCAGATCTTCGACATGTCCGGGTTCGAGGTCGCCGCGCACCGGGTCGTGGGACTGCTCCGGGAGATCCGCGACGAGCACGGGATCGAGCTGCCCGAGATCGACCTCGGCGGTGGGCTCGGCATCGCGTACACCAGCGACGACGACCCCCGTGAGCCGCACGAGATCGCCAAGGCGCTGACCGAGATCGTCACCCGGGAGTGCGAGGCCGCCCGGCTCTCCACGCCGCGCATCTCCGTGGAGCCGGGGCGGGCCATCGTCGGTCCGACCGCCTTCACCCTGTACGAGGTGGGGACCGTCAAGCCGCTCGAGGGGCTGCGGACGTACGTGTCCGTCGACGGCGGCATGTCGGACAACATCCGTACCGCGCTGTACGACGCCGAGTACAGCGTCGCCCTCGCCTCCCGCAGCTCCGACGCCGAGCCGATGCTGTGCCGGGTCGTCGGCAAGCACTGCGAGAGCGGTGACATCGTGGTGCGGGACGCCTTCCTGCCGGGGGACCTGGCGCCGGGCGACCTCATCGCCGTACCGGCCACCGGGGCGTACTGCCGGTCGATGGCCAGCAACTACAACCACGTCCCGCGCCCGCCGGTCGTCGTCGTCGACGGCGGTGGGGCGCGGGTGATCGTCCGCCGGGAGACGGAGGAGGACCTGCTCCGTCTCGACGTCGGGTGACGGGTTCGCCCGTCACCGGCCCGCCGGGATCGCGGGCCGGCGTCCGGGAGGAAGATCTCCTGTCCTCCCGGGCATGGAAATGAAATAGATGTCTCACGATCCGGACAAAGGGCAGAAATTTACGTCCGGTGAGTGAGACTGGTGCAACCGAGACGGTCATGAGGAAACGAGGTCGGATGATGCGTACGCGTCCGCTGAAGGTGGCGCTGCTGGGCTGTGGAGTGGTCGGCTCAGAGGTGGCGCGCATCATGACGACGCACGCCGACGACCTCGCCGCGCGCATCGGGGCCCCGGTGGAGCTCGCCGGGGTCGCCGTGCGGCGGCCCGACAAGGTGCGCGAGGGCGTTCCCGCGGAGCTCGTCACCACCGACGCCACCGCCCTCGTCAAACGCGGCGACCTCGACATCGTCGTCGAGGTCATCGGCGGGATCGAGCCCGCCCGGACGCTGATCACCACCGCCTTCGAGCACGGCGCCTCCGTCGTCTCCGCGAACAAGGCGCTGCTCGCCCAGGACGGGGCCGCGCTGCACGCCGCCGCCGAGGCGCACGGCAAGGACCTCTACTACGAGGCCGCCGTCGCCGGCGCCATCCCGCTGATCCGGCCGCTGCGCGAGTCGCTCGCCGGTGACAAGGTCAACCGGGTGCTCGGCATCGTCAACGGCACCACCAACTTCATCCTCGACAAGATGGACACCACGGGCGCCGGCTACCAGGAGGCGCTCGACGAGGCCACCGCCCTGGGGTACGCGGAGGCCGACCCGACCGCCGACGTCGAGGGGTTCGACGCCGCCGCCAAGGCCGCCATCCTCGCCGGGATCGCCTTCCACACGCGGGTGCGGCTCGACGACGTCCACCGCGAGGGCATGACCGAGGTCACCGCGGCCGACTTCGCCTCCGCCAAGGAGATGGGCTGCACCATCAAGCTGCTCGCCATCTGCGAGCGGGCCGAGGACGGGGCGTCGGTCACCGCGCGGGTCCATCCGGCGATGATCCCGCTCAGCCATCCGCTGGCCTCGGTGCGCGGGGCGTACAACGCCGTGTTCGTCGAGTCGGACGCCGCCGGCCAGCTGATGTTCTACGGGCCGGGCGCGGGCGGCGCGCCGACCGCCTCCGCCGTGCTCGGCGACCTGGTCGCCGTGGGCCGCAACCGGATCGGCGGGACGACCGGACCGGGCGAGTCCGCGTATGCCGCGCTGCCCGTCTCGCCGATGGGCGAGGTCGTCACGCGCTACCACATCAGCCTCGACGTGGCCGACAAACCGGGTGTTCTCGCCCAGGTCGCGACCGTGTTCGCGGAGCACGGCGTATCGATCGACACGGTGCGCCAGCAGGGCAAGGACGGGGAGGCATCCCTCGTCGTCGTCACCCACCGTGCGTCCGACGCGGCCCTCGGCGGGACCGTCGAGGCGCTGCGCAAGCTCGACACCGTGCGCGGTGTCGCCAGCATCATGCGGGTTGAAGGAGAGTAACCAGCAATGACCCACCAGTGGCGCGGAATCATCGAGGAGTACCGGGACCGGCTGCCGGTATCGGACACCACGCCGGTCGTGACGCTCCGCGAGGGCGGTACGCCGCTCGTGCCCGCGCAGGTGCTCTCCGAGCGCACGGGCTGCGAGGTCCACCTCAAGGTCGAGGGCGCGAACCCGACCGGGTCCTTCAAGGACCGGGGCATGACCATGGCCATCTCCAAGGCCAAGGAGGAGGGGGCCAAGGCCGTCATCTGCGCCTCCACCGGCAACACCTCCGCCTCCGCCGCCGCGTACGGGGTGCGCGCCGGGATGGTGTCCGCCGTGCTCGTGCCGCAGGGCAAGATCGCGCTCGGCAAGATGGGCCAGGCGTTGGTCCACGGGGCGAAGATCCTCCAGGTCGACGGCAACTTCGACGACTGCCTCACGCTCGCCCGCGCCCTGAGCGACAACTACCCCGTGGCGCTGGTCAATTCGGTCAATCCGGTGCGCATCGAGGGGCAGAAGACCGCCGCCTTCGAGATCGTGGACATGCTGGGCGACGCGCCCGACATCCATGTGCTGCCGGTGGGCAACGCGGGCAACATCACGGCCTATTGGAAGGGCTACCGCGAGTACGCCGCCGACGGCGTCTCCACCAAGGCCCCCCGCATGTGGGGCTTCCAGGCCTCCGGCAGCGCCCCGATCGTGCGCGGCGAGGTGGTCAAGGACCCGTCGACCATCGCCACCGCCATCCGCATCGGCAACCCCGCCTCCTGGCAGCACGCGCTGGCCGCGCGGGACGAGTCCGGCGGTCTCATCGACGAGGTGACGGACCGTGAGATCCTGCGCGCCTACCGGCTGTTGGCCTCGCAGGAGGGCGTCTTCGTCGAGCCCGCGTCCGCCGCGTCGGTCGCCGGTCTGCTGAAGGCCGCCGAGCAGGGCAAGGTCGACCCGGGGCAGCGGATCGTGTGCACCGTCACGGGCAACGGCCTGAAGGACCCGGACTGGGCCGTCGCCGGCGCCCCGCAGCCGGTCACCGTCCCCGTCGACGCCGCGACCGCCGCGGAGCGCCTCGGCCTGGTCTGATCCGGCCGTCCGGGCCGCCGCCGGGATCCCTCCCCGCCCGGCCCGGACGCCGTCGAGCGGCCCGGACCGGGTCGAACGGCGCGCTCCGGTGGCACCGGGGCGGCACGGGACGACACGGTCCGGCAGGACGGGCGTAAGAAGGCGCTCACCTGGGGAAGTTCCCGGGAGGGGGTGCACAGGGGGCTTACGACACGCATCGTGCGCCTCCTGTGCGCCCTATGTCGCCACAGAACCTTCCTTCGATAGGCTGTACTGAACCCGCCCGCCGCATATGCCGCGGTCTCGCGTCGTCCCGTGGTCCGGACAGTGGCCCGGAACGGCCCGGAAAGCGGCCGACCAGCCCGGTCGGCGGCGGGCCCAGGGGTTGACCCAGGGGTTTTCGTACGCCGTCGAAGGTCCCGCCCTCGAATGTCCATCGAACGTCATTCGACAGTCACGTAGCTCAAGGAGAGTCTTCGAGCGATGGCCGGTCCCGCGTTCCGCGCCGCCGCCGTCCGGGTGCGCGTCCCCGCCACCAGCGCCAACCTCGGCCCGGGCTTCGACGCCCTCGGCCTCGCGCTGGGTCTGTACGACGACGTGGTCGTCCGGGTGGCCGACTCCGGGCTGCACATCGACATCGCCGGCGAGGGCAGCGAGACCCTCCCGCGCGACGAGAGGCATCTGCTCGTACGCTCCCTGCGCACCGCCTTCGATCTGCTCGGCGGGCAGCCGCGCGGCCTGGAGATCGTCTGCGCCAACCGCATCCCGCACGGCCGGGGCCTCGGGTCCTCCTCGGCCGCCATCTGCGCCGGGATCGTCGCCGCCCGCGCCGTGACGATAGGCGCCGAGGCCAAGCTCGACGACACCGCGCTGCTGGAGCTCGCCACCGAGATCGAGGGTCACCCCGACAACGTCGCGGCCTGCCTGCTGGGCGGTTTCACCCTGTCCTGGATGGAGGGCGGCGCCGCCCGGGCGATCAGGATGGACCCCGCCGATTCCATCGTTCCGGTGGTTTTCGTCCCCGGTAAGCCGGTCCTCACCGAGACCGCGCGCGGCCTGCTGCCGCGCACCGTGCCGCATGTCGACGCCGCCGCCAACGCGGGCCGTGCCGCCCTGCTCGTCGAGGCCCTCACCCGGCGCCCCGAGCTGCTGCTGCCCGCCACCGAGGACCGCCTGCACCAGGAGTACCGCGCCCCGGCCATGCCCGAGAGCGCTGCCCTCGTGGAGCGGCTGCGCGGGGACGGCATCCCCGCGGTGATCTCCGGCGCCGGACCCACGGTCATGGCGCTGGCCGACGCGGACACCGCCGACAAGGTCGAAGCGCTGGCCGGCACCGACTGGGCCGCCAACCGGCTCGCTCTCGACGTGCGGGGCGCGAGCGTGCTTCCGCTCGCCACCTGACACCCGGTTGCCGGATTTGGAGAGGGGGAATGTTTGTTGGATCCGGTAGTGTTAACCTCAAGTCTGCACCCGACCCCACCATGGCGAGGTGCCTCGTGTCCCCGTCCGGGACAGACATTCTTCCGGGAGCTCCCCAAGTCGCACTGTGTTCTCTGCCTCGTACCTGAGCGGTACGTCGTACGCGGACACTGAGCGGCCCGTGGGGCACGCTCCGGAACCGGTGCGACCACGCCACGTGACACTGGGTGCCACGGCTCGAGGAAGCGCCATCACCAGATATCTCTTCCGCCGCTCAGGCGGACAACCGCCCCGGCACGGTCCACACAGCAAGGACCGAAGCCGGACAGCACAACCGGTCGCCGAGCCAGACAGGCCGACGTCCGCTCCAGGGAAGGACCCTTCGTGAGCGACACCACCGATCTGATGGGCGCACGTGTCGAGGAGACCGCTGCCGCGCCCGCCACGGACGCTTCCGCGCCTGCCACCGGTGCCGGCTCCCGGCGGCGCCGCGGTACCGGCCTCGAGGGCATGGTGCTGGCCGAGCTGCAACAGGTCGCGTCCGGCCTCGGTATCAGGGGCACCGCGCGCATGCGCAAGAGCCAGCTGATCGAGGTCATCAAGGAGGCGCAGGCCGCCTCGGGCGCCGCCGCCCCGGCCCAGGCCGAGCCCGCCGCCGAGACCAAGCCCAAGCGCCGCGCCACCTCCCGGACCCGTACGGGCGAGGCCGCCGAGAAGAAGGCGGACGCCAAGGACGAGCAGGCTCCCGCCGAGAAGGCCGCGGCCCAGCAGCAGATCGAGATCCCGGGCCAGCCCTCCCCGAAGGCCTCCGCCCCGGCCGAGCAGGCCCCCGCCGAGGAGGCCGCCCCCGCCGAGCGCCGCCGCCGTCGCGCCACCGCCGAGGCCGGTGCCCCGGCCGTCGCGTCCGAGACGGTCACCGCCGAGGCGAAGGCCGAGCCCAAGGCCGAGACCCCGGCCCAGGCGCAGCAGCAGCCGCAGCAGGGCGATGCCAGGTCCGACCACGAGGGCGGCGAGGGCCGCCGCCGGGACCGCCGTGAGCGCGGCCGCGAGCGTGACCGCGGCGATCGCGGTGACCGCGGCGACCGCGGCGGTGACCGTCGCGGCAAGGGCGACGACCAGCAGCAGAACCAGGGCGGCCAGAGCCGCCAGCAGAACCAGCAGCAGGGCGGCGGCCGCCAGGACGACGGCTACGACGACGACGGCAGCGGCCGGCGCGGCCGGCGCGGGCGCTACCGCGACCGCCGTGGCCGCCGTGGCCGCGACGACGTGCAGGAGCCGCAGATCACCGAGGACGACGTCCTGATCCCGGTCGCGGGCATCCTGGACATCCTCGACAACTACGCCTTCATCCGCACCTCCGGCTACCTGCCGGGCCCGAACGACGTGTACGTCTCCCTCGCCCAGGTCCGCAAGAACGGCCTGCGCAAGGGCGACCACATCACCGGCGCGGTCCGCCAGCCCAAGGAGGGCGAGCGGCGCGAGAAGTTCAACGCGCTCGTCCGGCTCGACTCCGTCAACGGCATGGCGCCCGAACACGGCCGCGGCCGCCCGGAGTTCAACAAGCTCACCCCGCTGTACCCGCAGGACCGCCTCCGTCTGGAGACGGACCCGGGCGTGCTGACCACCCGGATCATCGACCTCGTGTCGCCGATCGGCAAGGGCCAGCGCGGTCTGATCGTGGCCCCGCCGAAGACCGGCAAGACCATGATCATGCAGGCGATCGCCAACGCGATCACCCACAACAACCCCGAGTGCCACCTGATGGTCGTCCTCGTCGACGAGCGTCCGGAAGAGGTCACCGACATGCAGCGGTCGGTCAAGGGCGAGGTCATCTCCTCGACCTTCGACCGCCCGGCCGAGGACCACACCACGGTCGCCGAGCTGGCCATCGAGCGCGCCAAGCGCCTGGTGGAGCTGGGTCACGACGTCGTCGTGCTGCTCGACTCGATCACGCGTCTGGGCCGTGCGTACAACCTCGCCGCCCCGGCCTCCGGCCGCATCCTGTCCGGTGGTGTCGACTCGACCGCCCTGTACCCGCCGAAGCGCTTCTTCGGTGCGGCCCGCAACATCGAGGACGGCGGCTCGCTGACCATCCTCGCCACCGCCCTGGTGGACACCGGGTCCCGCATGGACGAGGTGATCTTCGAGGAGTTCAAGGGCACCGGCAACATGGAGCTCAAGCTCGACCGGAAGCTCGCCGACAAGCGGATCTTCCCCGCGGTGGACGTCGACGCGTCCGGCACCCGCAAGGAGGAGATCCTGCTCGGTGCCGAGGAACTGGGCATCGTCTGGAAGCTGCGCCGGGTGCTGCACGCGCTCGACCAGCAGCAGGCGATCGAGCTGCTCCTCGACAAGATGAAGCAGACCAAGTCGAACGTCGAGTTCCTGATGCAGATCCAGAAGACGACGCCGACGCCGGGCAACGGCGACTGACGTCCCCCTTCCGCAAGGGCCGCCCGAAGGCGGCCCGAGGGCCGCTTCCGTCACGGAAGCGGCCCTTCGCGCGTTCTCCGGCACCCCGGCGGGACCCTCGCCCCAAGGATCCCGTAGGCGCCGCTTCCGGGCCGTGCGGCCTCCTCGGCCGCGAGCGCGGAGGAGCGGTGCGCGCACCGCCCCGGCGCGGCGGTCCCGGGTCCGGCCGAGCACGGGCGCCGTGCGACCCCGTGCCGCGTTTTCCCGTCCCGCCGGACGGCGAGACGATGGGTGCCGTACGGGAAGCGAACCGGCCGGGTCCGGCACCGGCGCAGCGAGGCCGGCGGCCGGACGGGAGCTGGGGGTCACATGGCTGCCGAGAGCACACCGGACCCCGGTGCACCGGGAGGACCCGGCACGGCGGGTCCGCGGCACCGGACCGAGGGGCGCCGCCGCAAGCAGCGCGGGAAGCGGCGCACGGGCACGAGGATCGCGGCCTGGGCCGCCGCGGGCCTCGTCGCCTTGGGCGGCGCCGGCGCCGGGTACCTGTACCTCAGGCTCGACGGCAACATCGACAGCGTCGACATCGACCGGGCCCTCGGCACCGACCGGCCCGAGAAGACCGGCAACGGCTCCGAGAACATCCTGGTCCTCGGCTCCGACACCCGCTCCGGCGGCAACGGGGAGCTCGGCGGCGGCACCGACGACGGCACCGCCCGCTCCGACACCGCGATGATCGTGCACGTCCACGGGGGCCGCGAGGCGGCCAGTGTGGTCTCCCTCCCGCGCGACACCCTCGTCGACCGCCCCGAGTGCACCGACACCGAGGGCGGCACCCACCCCGCCGCGACCGGTGTGATGCTCAACTCCGCCTACTCCACGGGCGGGGCCGCCTGCGCGGTGAAGACCGTCGAGTCGATCACCGGCCTGCGCATGGACCACTACCTGGAGATCGACTTCGCCGGCTTCCGGAAGCTCGTCGACGAACTCGGCGGCGTCGAGATCACCACCACCGAGGACATCGAGGACCCCGAGAGCCACCTCGACCTGAAGGCCGGCACCCACCGGCTGGACGGCGAGCAGGCCCTCGGCCTGGTGCGCACCCGGCACGGCGTCGGCAACGGCTCCGACCTCGGCCGCATCCGGCTCCAGCAGGCCTTCCTCAAGGCGCTGGTGCGGCAGGCCGGGGAGACCGGCGTCCTCACCGGCCCCAAGAAGCTGTACGACCTCGCCGACACCGCCACCAAGGCCGTCACCACCGACTCCGGCCTCGGCTCGGTGAACTCCCTGATGTCCTTCCTGAACGGCCTGAAGGGCATCACCCCCGCACGGATGCGGATGGCGACCATGCCGGTGCGGTACGACCCGGCCGCCCCCGGCCGGCTCCTGCTCGACGAGGACAAGGCCCGGCTGGTCCGGGACGCGCTGAGGAACGACGAGCCGATCCCCGAGGCCGCCACCCGGGGCACCGGCGCCGACGGGGCCGGGGACGCGCCGGGCACCTCGTGGACCGGCGCCCCGCCGACGGGAATACATCGCCTCCACCCCCGGTTTGGGGGGAAGGCGCCAGTCCTGGCAGACTGGTACGTCGGCTCCGGTTCACGCCTGTCGCATCCCGCGGCGGCGACCCGGCGCCCTCCCGGAACCTAGGAGACACCTTGAAGCGCGACATCCACCCCGAGTACGTCGAGACGCAGGTCAGCTGCACCTGTGGCGCGTCGTTCACCACCCGCAGCACGATCCCCGCCGGCACCATCCGCGCCGAGGTCTGCTCCGAGTGCCACCCGTTCTACACGGGCAAGCAGAAGATCCTCGACACCGGTGGCCGTGTGGCCCGCTTCGAGGCCCGCTTCGGCAAGGCCGCCGGCTCCAAGAAGTAGCGCGCCCCCAATCGCCGGTCCGCGGCAGTGCCCCCACCGAGGGGGCGCGCCGGGACCGGCGTTTTTGGTCGCCCGCCCTTCACCCCCGTACCAGCAGGAGCCCAAGATGTTCGAGGCCGTCGAGGAACTCGTCGCCGAGCACGCCGACCTGGAGAAGAAGCTCGCCGACCCGTCGGTCCACTCCGACCAGGCCAACGCGCGCAGGCTGAACAAGCGTTACGCCGAGCTCACCCCGATCGTCGCCACGTACCGCTCCTGGAGGCAGACGGGCGACGACATCGAGACCGCGCGCGAACTGGCCGCCGACGACCCGGACTTCGCCGCCGAGGTCAGGGAGCTGGAGCAGCAGCGGGAGGAGCTCACCGAGAAGCTGCGCCTGCTGCTGGTCCCGCGCGACCCCAGCGACGACAAGGACGTCATCCTCGAGATCAAGGCGGGCGCGGGCGGCGACGAGTCCGCCCTGTTCGCCGGCGACCTGCTGCGCATGTACCTGCGCTACGCCGAGCGCGTCGGCTGGAAGACCGAGATCATCGACGCCACCGAGTCCGAGCTGGGCGGCTACAAGGACGTCCAGGTCGCCGTGAAGGCCCGCGGCCAGGTCGAGCCCGGCCAGGGCGTGTGGGCGCGGCTGAAGTACGAGGGCGGCGTGCACCGCGTGCAGCGCGTGCCGGCCACCGAGTCCCAGGGCCGCATCCACACCTCCGCGGCGGGTGTCCTGGTGACCCCCGAGGCGGAGGAGGTCGACGTCGAGATCAACCCGAACGACCTGCGCATCGACGTCTACCGGTCCTCCGGTCCCGGCGGCCAGTCCGTCAACACCACCGACTCCGCCGTGCGCATCACGCACCTGCCGACCGGAGTCGTCGCCTCCTGCCAGAACGAGAAGAGCCAGCTGCAGAACAAGGAGCAGGCACTGCGTATCCTGCGCTCCAGGCTGCTCGCCATGGCGCAGGAGGAGGCGGAGAGGGAGGCCGCCGACGCCCGCCGCAGCCAGGTCCGCACCGTCGACCGCTCCGAGAAGATCCGCACCTACAACTTCCCGGAGAACCGCATCTCGGACCACCGCGTCGGCTTCAAGGCGTACAACCTGGACCAGGTCCTGGACGGCGACCTCGGCGCGGTGATCCAGGCCTGCGTCGACGCGGACTCGGCCGCCAAGCTCGCCGCCGCGTAAGGCACGAGGCACGTAGTACGAGTACTTCCGGAGGCATCGCGTGAACCTGCTGCTCGCCGAGGTGGCCCAGGCCACCCAGCGGCTCGCCGACGCCGGCGTGCCCTCGCCGCGCACCGACGCGGAGGAGCTCGCCGCGTTCGTGCACGGCGTCAAGCGCGGCGAGCTGCACACCGTGAAGGACTCCGACTTCGACGCCCGGTACTGGGAGGTCACCGCCCGCCGCGAGGCCCGCGAGCCGCTCCAGCACATCACCGGGCGCGCCTACTTCCGCTACCTGGAACTCCAGGTCGGCCCCGGGGTGTTCGTCCCGCGCCCCGAGACAGAGTCGGTGGTCGAGTGGGCCATAGACGCGGTCCGCGCCATGGACGTCGTCGAGCCCCGCATCGTCGACCTGTGCACCGGCTCCGGCGCGATCGCCCTCGCCCTCGCCCAGGAGGTGCCGCGGTCCCGCGTGCACGCCGTGGAGCTGTCCGAGGACGCCCTCGTGTGGACCCGCAGGAACATGGACGGCTCCCGCGTCGAACTGCGCCAGGGGAACGCCCTGACGGCCTTCCCGGACCTCGACGGCCAGGTCGACCTGGTCATCTCCAACCCGCCGTACATCCCGCTCACCGAGTGGGAGTACGTCGCCCCGGAGGCCCGGGACTACGACCCGCAGCTGGCCCTGTTCTCCGGCGAGGACGGCCTCGACCTCATCCGGGGCCTGGAACGCACCGCGCACCGGCTGCTGCGCCCCGGCGGGGTGGTCGTCGTCGAGCACGCCGACACCCAGGGCGGCCAGGTGCCGTGGATCTTCGCCGAGGACCGCGGCTGGACCGACGCCGCCGACCACCCCGACCTGAACAACCGCCCCCGGTTCGCCACCGCCCGCAAGGCACTGCCGTGAGCGTCCGGCACACCCCATCCCCCCAGCAGCACGTACGAGGAGGCCCGCCAGATGGCTCGGCGATACGACACCAACGACGCCACCGACCGCACGACCGGGCTGCGTGAGGCCGCGTCCGCCGTCCGCCGCGGCGAGCTCGTGGTGCTGCCGACGGACACGGTGTACGGCATCGGCGCCGACGCGTTCACCCCGGACGCCGTCGCCGACCTGCTGGCGGCCAAGGGCCGGGGCCGCACCATGCCCACGCCCGTCCTCATCGGCTCCCCGAACACCCTGCACGGCCTGGTCACGGACTTCTCCGAGATGGCCTGGGAACTGGTCGACGCGTTCTGGCCGGGCGCGCTGACCCTGGTCGCCAGGCACCAGCCGTCCCTCCAGTGGGACCTCGGCGACACCCGCGGCACGGTGGCCGTGCGGATGCCGCTGCACCCGGTCGCCATCGAACTGCTCACCGAGGTCGGCCCCATGGCCGTCTCCTCCGCCAACCTCACCGGCCACCCGGCGCCGGAGAACTGCGACGCCGCGCAGGAGATGCTCGGCGACTCCGTCTCCGTGTACCTCGACGGCGGTCCGACGCCCGGCAACGTCCCCTCCTCGATCGTCGACGTCACACGGCCGGTGCCCCTGCTGCTGCGCGAGGGCGCGATCTCGCCGGAGGAGCTGCGCAAGGTGGTACCCGACCTCGAGGTGGCGAATTGACGGCCCCCGAGTCGGGGCGTGGCATAGGCGGCGGGGAAACCGCCGCGGAAGTGACGACGACCTTCGGATTCCCGCGCGACACCTTCCGCATCCTCCACGTCAGTACCGGAAACGTGTGCCGCTCGCCCATCACCGAGCGGCTGACCCGGCATTTCGTGAGCCAGCGGCTGGGTGTCCTGGGCGGCGGGCTGATCGTGGAGAGCGCGGGCACCTGGGGGCACGAGGGCGCGCCGATGGAGACGCACGCGGAGACCGTGCTGGCCGAGTTCGGCGCGGACGCCTCCGGCTTCACGGGCCGCGAACTCCTGGACGAGCACGTGATCCGCGCCGACCTGGTGCTGACCGCCACCCGGGACCACCGCGCCCAGGTCATCTCCATGGGCCACTCGGCGGGCCTGCGCACCTTCACGCTGAAGGAGTTCACCCGCCTGGTGAACGCGATCGACCCGGCGACCCTGCCCCCGCTGGACGACGGCCTGGTCATGCGCGCCCGCGCCCTGGTCCGCGCGGCCGCCGCGCTGCGCGGATGGCTCCTGGCCCCGACGGTCGACGCGGACGAGGTCCACGACCCGTACGGGGCGCCGCTGACCTTCTTCCGCTCCATCGGCGACGAGATACACCAGGCCCTGGACCCGGTGGTCACGGCCCTGACGGGCGTACCGACACGGGCGTGAGGCCGGGCGCGCCCGGC
>NZ_MSGP01000475.1 GCF_002078235.1 Streptomyces viridosporus | reverse complement strand
CCCCGCCCCGTACGGCGGCGCGCCGGCGCCGCAGCCGGACGCCGGATACGGCGGCCACCCCGGCGGGGACGGCGCCGGCCTCTACGGCGGCCCGGGAGCCCCGCTGCCGCAGCAGAACGGCGCCGCCGCCTACGGCGCCCCCGCCGCGGACGCGTACGGCGCCCCGCTGCCGCCGGTGTCGCCCGAGGGCGCGACCCAGTACCTGCCGCCCGTCCCGGGCGCGGCGCCCGACGGATCGGAGGGGGCCACCCAGTTCCTGCCGCCGGTGCCCGCCGGCGGCGACGAGGCGGCGACGCAGTACATACCCCCGGTGGACCCGGGCGCGCTGCCGCCCGAGGTGCCCGCCGGACACGGCCCCGCGGCGAACCGGTTCCCGGGCCACCCCGACACCGAGGCCACCCAGTACATCGCCCCCGTGACCGACCAGGCGGCCGGCCCGGCCCACGGCGCCCCGTCCGGCGACGGAAACCGGCAGCCGCCCGCCGAGTTCGACAACCTCTTCCGCGCCGACGGCGACGACCGGGCCGGGTCCACCCAGCAGCTCCCGCGCGTCGAGTACGGCTCGCCCGCACAGGCCCCTCCGCCCCCGCCCCCGTCCGGCGGCCGGCGGGCCGCCCACGACGGCGGGCGGGGCGGCGGACGGGGCGCCGGCCGCGGCCGCACCGGCTCGCGGGTACCGCTGCTCGCGGCGGTCGGCGTCGGCATCGCGGTCCTCGGCATCGGCGCGGGCGCGCTGCTCGGCAACAGCGGGAGCGACGAGGACGGCAAGAAGCAGACGGTCTCCGCCACCGCCCCCACGAGCGAGCAGCCCTCCGCACCGCCCTCCGCCTCGCCGTCCGTCGACCCGGTCCGCCAGCAGGCCGTCGAGCTGGACAAGCTGCTGGCCCACAGCGGCGACAGCCGGACCGCCGTGATCAACGCGGTGGCCGACGTGAGGGCCTGCCGGAACCTCGACCAGGCGGCCGAGAACCTGCGGGACGCGGCCCGGCAGCGCAACCAGCTGGTCACCGACCTCTCCCGCCTCTCCGTGGACAAGCTGCCCGAACACGAGGCACTGACCACCGCGCTCACCAAGGCGTGGCAGGCGTCGGCGGCGGCCGACGACCACTACGCCGCCTGGGCCGACCAGGTCGCCGGCAAGAAGGGCTGCAAGAAGGGCGAGGCCCGCACGACCGGCCGGACCCGGGCCGGCAACCAGGCCAGCGGCACCGCGACCGCCGAGAAGACCAAGGCGTCCAAGCTGTGGAACACCATCGCCCAGCAGCACGGCCTGCCCCAGCGCCAGCCGACCCAGCTGTGACGGGCCCCTGACGGACGGCGCTCTCCGCCGCGCCCCGCTCGAGGCGTCGCGCCAGGTCGTGTTACGCCAGGTCCGCCTCGAGCAGGGTCCCGGTGACGTCGGTGAAGCCGTCGCGGGCCGACACCAGTCGGCCGTCCCGGACCACCTGCAGGGTGGCGTTGGCGTTGACCAGGCGGGGGAAGCCGACGGCGGCGAGCTTGTCCTGGAACTTCCACCGCAGGGTGGGGGTGAGCCCGCCCGTGGTGACCTTCAGCCCGCTGTCCAGGGCCCCGCTCACGGTGTCGGCGGTCACCTCGCCGTCGCCGAGCGACTCGACGACCTGCCGGAAGACGGTGTAGGCGATCCAGGTGGTCTGCACCCCGGCGTCCGCGGCGTCGATCCGGTTGTCGCCGAACGCCTCCTCCTCGATCACCTTCTTCATCGGCTTCCAGCGGTCGTCGCCCGCCGCCGGGTACCAGCCGGTGACGTACGCCCCCTCGTACGGCCCCGACGCCCCGCCGGACGTGTCGAGCACCGACTGGTCGACGCTGCCCAGCACGGTCGCGGTGCGCACCTCGGGGAAGTCGCTCCGGGCCCGCCGGAAGGAGTCCATGAAGGTGCTCGTGCGGTCGCCGAGCGCGGGCACGACGCAGCCGGGCTCCGCCGCGTCGGTGGCGGTGCGCTGCAGCGCCTGCCGCGCCTCGCCGCCGTACGCGGTGGCGTCCTCCGGTGCCCGCAGGTCCCCGGTCGGCGCGTGCCCGCCCGCCGCGAGGCCCGAGTCGAGCAGCGGGGGCAGCTGGTCGCCCGCGATGGTGTCGGGCCGGACCAGGGCGACCGGGCCGCAGGTGTCGGCGAGGGTGCGGCCGAGGCCCGCCAGCAGCACCGGCTGACCGCCGTTGACGGGGTAGGACAGGGGGCTGGTGAACTCGTCGTTGGTGATGCCGTAGCCGCCGATGTACGGGATGCCGGCGCCCTCGAGGGTGGGCAGGAAGGAGTCGGCGTGCACGCTGTAGGAGCCGACGACCGCGACGGCGTCCTCCTCGACCGCGCGCCGGGCGCACCGGGCGACGGCCACGGTGTCGTTCTTCTCGTTGCAGGTCAGGACGGAGAGCCGGCGGCCGTTGATGCCGCCCTGGGCGTTGACCCAACGGGCATAGGCCTGGGCGAACGCGGGCATCCCGGCCTTGTTGGTGGAGTTGGTCTCCTCGGGCGCCCAGGTCATCACGGTGATCGGACCGTCCCCGGAACTCCCCGCGATGCCGGGGACGACCCCGCAGCCGGCGGCGAGCGTCGCGCACGCCGTCACCGCGACCGTGGTCGGGGCGCCGGCTCTGATCCGTCGGGTCCGTCGGGGGAGGAGACGGGAGAGGAGCGTGCCGTGGGTGCGTCGCCTGCCGGTCATGATGCGCACCATTCCGTCACACGGCCAACCCCGGAGTGACTCTTGGTCAATGGGCGGTGACATGGAGGTGAATTACGGGGCCCGGTACGACCCGCGTCACGCGGAAACGTACGATCGAGCACCGTGCAAGGTTCGGAGAACTCTTCCCGTCGCGGCCGTCGCTCCTCCACCATGGGCGGCATGCCACTCAACGACATGCCGTGGTGGCGCTGGCGCAGCAATGTGCGCTCCGCGCTGCACATGCTCTCCGACCCCGTGTTCCAGCGGGACGTGTGGCTGGCCGGGGTGGACGGCTACGGTGACGTCACCGACGCGGTCTACCGGCTGGTGGAGGACACCTGGCTGGACAACTGGTCCGCCGAGAAGTACGTCGGCACGATCTTCCGCGACTCCCAGGAGGCGGCGCTCGTCGACACCGCGGTGCTGCGGGTGCTGCGGATCATGCACCAGGTCGGGCCGGACGCGCCGGTCACCGCCTATCTCGAGCACCACGGGTGGCCGGAGGCGGTACGGGCCGCGCGGGACGCGCACGTGCGGATGGCGGCGAGCGACGGCGAGGACCCCGACACCCCGCCGCGCACCCTCGAGGTGCTGCGGATCCTGACGCGGTCCGCGTAGCGGAACGGCCGGCCGGGCGCGATCCCCCGTGTGGGACCCTTTCCTGCATGAGCGAGCAGTCCATCCGAACCGCGGCCCCGGCCGACCAGTACGTCCTCACCCTGTCCTGCCCCGACAAGCAGGGCATCGTGCACGCCGTGTCCAGCTACCTGTTCATGACCGGCTGCAACATCGAGGACAGCCAGCAGTTCGGCGACCACGACACGGGACTGTTCTTCATGCGCGTCCACTTCTCGGCGGACGCCCCGGTGACCGTGGAGAAGCTGCGGGCCAGCTTCGCGGCGATCGGCGACTCCTTCCAGATGGACTGGCGGATCGACCGGGGCGACCAGCGGATGCGCATCCTGCTGATGGTCAGCAGGTTCGGGCACTGCCTGAACGACCTGCTGTTCCGCGCGCGGACCGGCGCGCTGCCCGTGGAGATCGCCGCGGTGGTGTCCAACCACACCGACTTCGCCGAGCTGGTCTCCTCGTACGACATCCCCTTCCACCACATCCCGGTGACGAAGGACACCAAGCCGGAGGCCGAGGCGCGGCTGCTGGAGATCGTGCGCGAGGAGCAGGTGGAACTCGTCGTCCTCGCCCGCTACATGCAGGTCCTCTCGGACGACCTGTGCAAGCAGCTCTCCGGGCGGATCATCAACATCCACCACTCCTTCCTGCCGAGCTTCAAGGGCGCGAAGCCGTACCACCAGGCGCACGCCCGGGGCGTGAAGCTCATCGGCGCCACCGCGCACTACGTCACCGCCGACCTCGACGAGGGCCCGATCATCGAGCAGGAGGTCGAGCGGGTGGGCCACGACGCCACCCCCGACCAGCTCGTCGCCGTCGGCCGGGACGTGGAGTGCCAGGCGCTCGCCCGCGCGGTGAAGTGGCACGCGGAACACCGCATCCTGCTGAACGGCCGGCGCACGGTGGTGTTCGCGTAACGGACCCCGGCCCCCCGGGGCCCGGCCCGCTACATCCGGCTCAGGGAGGCCGCCGCGAGCAGGACGTCCCTGATCGCCTCGCGGTCGCCCTCCTGGCCGACGGCCGCCTCCTGCGGGGGCACGTGGCCCGCGGCCAGGCGGCAGAACTCCGCCCCGTCCAGCGCCACATGGGCCACCTCGTGCTCGACGGAGCCCTTGGCGGCGGGGGAGTCCAGCGGGATCAGCCACTCACCGCCGCCGGACCCCTCGATCTCCAGCCGCAGGCTGCGCCCCGGCTCGCCGGCGGCGACCAGGCGCCGCTCGACGGGGGAGGCCAGCCCGGACCGGCGACGCGCCTCCAGCACCATCGGGAGCATCCGCGCGGCCAGGTCGACCATGCCGTGCAGGTGCCGTCCGGAGGGCGGGTCGTAGGGGTAGTCCACCGCCTCGGCGATGTCCTCCGCGTGCACCCAGCACTCGAAGGCCCGGTCCAGCATCGCGTCGTGCAGGGGCAGTTCGAAGTCGCCGTACGACACCGTCATCCGCCCGGCGCCGCCGGTGAAGGACGCGGTCCGCACGAGGTGGTGGCTCTGCTCCCGCCAGGGCGCCCGTACGGAGCGGGTGGGCGGGAAGTGGGCGGCACGCCAGTAGGCCTCGGTGCGGGCCGCCGGGGTGGGGCGCTCGGCCCGGACGTCCCCGAGCGGGTCCTCCAGGCCGAGGGCGACCGCGACCAGCCCGTCGACCGTCAGCAGATGGGCGATGACCCCGGCGACGGTGGTGCGGCGCGTGCTCGCCTCGTCTGCCTCGTACCAGCGCAGCCGCACCGGCGCGTGCCACTCGGCGTCCCCGAAGTCCTGGAGCAGCGCGTCCAGGCGCGCGGTCTCGGCGTCGTAGGCGGCGGCCCACTCCGGCACGGGGATGCGCGGCGGCCGACGCTCCAGGCAGGACTCCAGGACGCGGGTGCGCAGGCCCGGGTCCAGGTCGAGGCTCTCGGGGCGGTGGAGCAGGCCGACCGCCTCGCGCAGCCGCAGCGCCTCGTCCGCGCAGGGCCCGCAGCCGCCGAGGTGCTCCTCGACGGCCTCCGCCTCCGCCGGCGAGCAAGCGGCCAGCGCCCAGGCGCCGAGCAGCGACTTCAGCACGCGGTGCTCCAGCACGAGCGGCCCGGCCGGCCCGTCCGCCCTGTCCGCCCCGTTCCCGGGGTGTGCCCCTCCTCCCCCTTCTCCCGCTTCTCCCGCTGCTCCCGCCCGAGCGTCGTACGGCTCGGAACGCCCCTCGCTCACGCGGCACCCCCGATCCCCGGCGGGGAGTCCGGGGCCTCGGTGTCGTGGGCGGTGGACAGCAGTTGCAGTCCCAGGCGGAGGCGGCGGCGGGCCTCGTCGTCGGTGAC
>NZ_MSGP01000474.1 GCF_002078235.1 Streptomyces viridosporus | reverse complement strand
GCTCCGGACGGCCCTCTCCGCCGCCCTCCGCGTACGGCGGTTGACACCGGGTGTACGCGGCTGGAGACTCGCGTCCGGCGTCGGGTGAAGGGAACTTCACCACCCGAACCGCCTCCTCGCGCGAAGGGAACGACCGGATGCGCACCACCGTCGGCATCATCGGCGCCGGACCCGCCGGTCTGCTGCTCGCCCGGCTGCTGCACGGTGCCGGTGTCGACTCGGTCGTCCTGGAGGCCCGTGACCGCGCCTACGTCGAGCAGCGGCAGCGGGCCGGGATCCTCGAGCAGGGGACGGTGGACGTGCTGCGCGCGGCCGGGGCCGGGGCGCGGATGGACCGCGAGGGGCTGCGGCACGACGGCATCGAGCTGCGCTTCGACCGCCGCCGCCACCGGGTCGACCTCTCCGCCCTCACCGGCGGCCGGTCGGTCATGGTCTACGCGCAGACCGAGGTCTGCAAGGACCTCGTCGCCCTCCGGCTCGCCGACGGCGGGCCGCTGCTCTTCGGGGCCGAGGCGCTGGCCGTCGAGGGCGCCGGCACCGACGCCCCGCGCGTCCGCTTCCGCCACCGGGGCCGCGAGGACGTCCTGGAGTGCGACTACGTGGCCGGCTGCGACGGTTTTCGGGGCGTGTCCCGCGGGGCCGTTCCCGCCGGGGTCTCCCGGGTCTTCGAGCGGACGTACCCCTTCGGCTGGCTCGGCGTCCTCGCCGACGTGCCGCCCTCCCACGACGAGCTGGTCTACGCCCGCCACGACCGCGGCTTCGCCCTGCTGTCCATGCGGTCCCCGTCCGTCTCCCGCCTCTACCTCCAGGTGCCCGAGGGGACGCAGCCGAAGGAGTGGAGCGACGAGGACGTCTGGCGGGAGCTGGAGCGCCGCCTCGAGACCGCCGACGACTGGACGCTGCGCCGCGGCCCCGTCACCCGGAAGTCGGTCACCCCCATGCGCTCCTACGTCCACGAGCCGATGCGGTACGGCCGCCTCTTCCTCGCCGGGGACGCGGCGCACATCGTGCCGCCCACCGGGGCCAAGGGGCTCAACCTCGCCGTCGGGGACGCGGTGACCCTCGCGCGGGCGCTGGCGCACCGGAAGGAGACGGGTTCGGACGAACTCCTCGACGCCTACTCCGCGACCTGCCTGCGCCGGGTCTGGCAGGCCGAGCGGTTCTCCTACGACATGACCACCCTGCTGCACCGCGCCCCGGACGCCACCGCCTTCGAGGACCGCCTGCACCTGGCCCGGCTGGAGAGGATCGCCTCCTCCCGCGCCGCCGGGACCGACCTCGCCGAGGCGTACACCGGCTTCCCCCTGGAAGGGGGCGCGGACGCGGCCGTGGCGGACGGATGATCTCCGGCCGGTTCCGGACGGGTACCGGGTAGGTCATGGTTCGGTGCCCTCCGGTGAGGGGAATCACGAAGCCGCGTAGCGTGTTGCGCAGCACGACGAGGGAAAGATCCTCCCCAAGCATTAGGGTCATTCCTTTGCCTACCTATTACTCTTGAGCCAAGGCCGCACTGTGCGGCCATGGAGGAGTGAAATGAGGAGCAGAAACCCGGTCTTCTCGCGACGGGGGTTCAGCCGCGACAACGGCTACGCGGGCTTCAACACCGCGCCGCAGGCCGGGGGCCCCGCTGTCGCCACCCAGGGCAACCCGTACGCGCAGCCGACGGGCAACCCCTACGCGCAGAACCCGTACGCCCAGAACCCGTACGCACAGCAGGGTCTGCAGGACGGTGCGCCGCCGCAGGCCCCGGCCACCACCGGCCGGATGACCATCGACGACGTCATCATGCGCACGGCGAGCACGCTCGGGCTGCTCGTCCTGGCCGCCGCGCTCTCCTGGGCGCTGCTGCCGGTCGACGAGGCCAACATCGGCCGGTCCTACGGCATCGCCATCGGCGCCGCGCTGATCGGCATGGTCCTGGCGCTCGTCCAGTCCTTCAAGAGCAAGGCCTCGCCGGCGCTGATCCTGACGTACGCGGCGTTCGAGGGAGTCTTCCTCGGCGTCGTCTCCAACGTCGTCGACAGCCACATCGCCAACGGCGCGGCCATGCAGGCGGTGCTCGGCACCATGGCGGTCTTCGCCGGTGTGCTGGTGGCGTACAAGGCGGGCTGGATCCGCGTCAACCGCCGCTTCTACGGCTTCGTGATGGCGGCCGCGCTCGGCTTCATCCTGCTGATGGCGGTGAACCTGCTGTTCGCGGTGTTCGGCGGCGGTGACGGCCTCGGCTTCCGCAGCGGCCCGCTCGGCATCATCTTCGGTGTCGTCGGCATCATCCTCGGTGCCTGCTTCCTCGCCCTGGACTTCAAGCAGGTCGAGGACGGCATCACCTACGGTGCCCCGCGCGAGGAGGCCTGGTTCGCGGCCTTCGGCCTGACGCTGACGCTGGTGTGGATCTACCTGGAGTTCCTGAGGCTCATCTCGATCCTCAACAGCAGCGACTAGCCGTCCCCACGGCAGGCGCGGCACACGCGCAAGGGCCCCGGGTTCACCCGGGGCCCTTCGTCGTTCCCGACGGATGCGGGAAGCACGCCTAGAGCAGTTTGCGCGCGGCCCTCCTCAGGTCGTACTCGTGGATGATCGCCTTGGCATGGCCGTACGCCAGGTCGTACTCGTGCCGGAGCCAGCTGACCTTCTCCTCGAAGCGGAGAGCCGGGCCTTCCTCGACGGTGCGCAGCCAGTCGGAGATCTCGCGACCGGTGCAGTGCGGGATGCGGGCGAGCAGGTTGCGATGGGTCTCTTCGGAGAAGACTTGGGACATCGGCGCCTCCGGACGCAGGGGATGTAGGCCGGTCCTTCAGCTCACCGTGCCTGAGCGTTCGCGTGTTGGCAACAGTCCCGCCGGTCCGCGTACGCTCGCCGCGTGGTTGATACGACGCCCCTCACCCGTGCCGTGGATCATTTCGCCGACCGCCTGCGGGCCGCGCCGCAGAGCCGGCTGCAGCGGGGTGCGGCCGCCGAGGCGCTCGCCCTGGCCAGGGAGCTGGCACGGCGGGCGCAGGACGTCGAGGAGCCGGGCACCGAGCCCCGCGAGATGCCCGACGCCGGGATGTTCGCCTCCGCCGACCAGATCACCGTCGCCGGCCACGACCTGGCCCTCGTACTGACGTCCGAGGACGAGGTCGAGGAGGCGACGCGGCTGGTGGAGGAGGCGCAGAAACGCGCCGGCGTCTGACGACGTCCGGCGCGTGGACGGTCCGGCGGCCGGCGGGACGCCGGCGGGCTCCTAGAGGGACGCGATGACGCGGTCCGCCAGGATGTAGACGTTCTCCTCGCCGCAGGAGAAGGTCAGCGTGTACGCCCCCGAGACGCCCGAGCCGCCCAGCAGGAACGGGGTCTCGCCCGCCCGCAGGGCCGCGGCCAGGCGTTCGGCGGTCTCGCGGTGACCCGGGGTCATGCACAGCGTCGTCCCGTCGGCGAACACGTAGACGTCCAGCGTGCCCAGCGGGCCGGGGCGGACGTCGGCCAGTTCCACCCGGGAGGCGGCCAGCTCCTCCAGCGTGACCGCCGTGCGCTCGTGGTCGTCCACGACCGGCGACGGGTTCGGCACGAAGTCCGGGTGCGAGGGGTGGCGGCGGCGGGCCGCGGCCAGCTCCGGGGAGTCCCCGGGGTGCTCGTCGGGGTCGGCGGCCGGTTCGCCCACCGGCTCCAGGCCCGCGAAGTCGGCCTGGCGGGGCAGGAACAGCTCACTGTCGGCCAGGCCCAGCAGGGAGGAGGGCGCCTCGGACGCCTCCCGGGTCTCCTGGGCGGCCCAGAAGGCCCGCGCCTCGGCGAGCTCCCGCTCCCGCTCCTCGGCGAGCGCCTCCGCCACGGCCGCGCGTATCTCGTCGGTGTCGGCGGCGCGGGCGGAGGGAACGAGTCCGCGCGCCGCGGCCGCGCGGTGCTCGGTCAGTTCGGTGTGCAGGGCCGCGACCTGTCGGCGCAGCACCATGATGCTGCGCAGGACCGCGACGCCCACGGCGCCGGTGGCGGCCGTGGTGATCAGCAGGGCGATCGGCATGGCGCTCACTGACGTACTCCCGGTTCAAAGTCGACCCTCGACTTCCTACATCAGCTTGAAGGGCGGACTAACCATCTGTCAGTGCGTAACGTCACGAAACGGACAGGGGTGTGGTGCCGGGGGCGGGAGGGGGACGTCGCTGACCTGCGTGAACCTCCCCGGCGAGGGAGATAGGTCACATCCTGGGGGAGATTGGATCACGGAACGGCCCGGACCCCCGGAACGGCCGGGAGCCCGGGCCCACGCCTCACGGGCCGTGCCGTGACGGCTACCGTGCGCCCACGGTGGCTCAGCTCAGGCGCTCGATGACCATCGCCATGCCCTGACCGCCGCCGACGCACATCGTCTCCAGGCCGAACTGCTTGTCGTGGAACTGGAGGGAGTTGATGAGCGTGGCGGTGATGCGGGCGCCGGTCATGCCGAAGGGGTGGCCGACGGCGATGGCGCCGCCGTTGACGTTCAGCTTCTCCAGCGGGATGCCGAGGTCGCGGTAGGAGGGGATCACCTGGGCGGCGAACGCCTCGTTGATCTCGACCAGGTCGATGTCGCCGACGGTCAGGCCCGCGCGGGCCAGGGCCTGCTTGCTCGCCTCGACCGGGCCGAGGCCCATGATCTCGGGGGAGAGGCCCGAGACGCCGGTGGAGACGATCCGGGCGAGCGGGGTGAGGCCGAGCTCGCGGGCCTTGGTGTCGCTCATGATGACGAGCGCGGCGGCGCCGTCGTTGAGCGGGCAGCAGTTGCCGGCGGTGACCAGGCCGTCGGGGCGGAAGACGGGCTTCAGGGCGGCCACGCCCTCCATGGTCACACCGGGGCGGGGACCGTCGTCCTTGCTGATCACGGTGCCGTCGGGAAGCGTCACCGGGGTGATCTCGCGCTCCCAGAAGCCGTTCTTGATGGCCTCCTCGGCGAGGTTCTGCGAACGGACGCCGAACTCGTCCATCTCCTGGCGGGTGACGCCCTTGAGGCGGGCCAGGTTCTCGGCGGTCTGGCCCATCGCGATGTACGGGTCGGGCAGCAGGCCGTCCTCGCGCGGGTCGTGCCAGGTGGAGCCCTCCGACCCGGCGACGGCGGCGGTGCGGGCCTCGGCATCGGCGAACAGCGGGTTGCGGGTGTCCGGGAGGCTGTCGGAGTTGCCCTTGGCGAAGCGGGAGACCGTCTCGACGCCGGCCGAGATGAAGACGTCGCCCTCGCCGGCCTTGATGGCGTGCAGGGCCATGCGGGAGGTCTGCAGCGAGGACGAGCAGTAGCGGGTGATGGTGCAGCCCGGGAGGTGGTCCATGCCCATCTGCACGGCGACGATCCGGCCGAGGTTGTTGCCCTGCTCGCCGCCGGGCAGGCCGCAGCCGAGCATCAGGTCGTCGATGTCCTTCGGGTCCAGCTCGGGGACCTTGGCGAGGGCGGCCTGGATGATCGTGGCGGTCAGGTCGTCCGGGCGCAGGTCCTTCAGGGAGCCCTTGAAGGCGCGGCCGATGGGGGAGCGGGCGGCTGAGACGATCACGGCTTCGGGCATCACGGCTCCTGGGGGAAGGGGCGGCGCACAGCGCCTCGTCGGAAGGGGG